>NZ_JBQKLA010000001.1:0-305222 GCF_052116465.1 Collinsella sp. Sow4_D11
CTTCAACTCCGAGCGGGCAAGCGACGCGCTCGGTGGCGCGACACCGGACGACTACCGGTCGTCGCTGGGGATGGCCGCGATTTAGCGGTCCAGGAAATCGTCCGCAGTCCCCGGCTCAGGACGGGATACAGTTTCCCAAACAGGGCTCAATCGGAAACTACGACCCAGTTTGAGGCCTCAAAACGGGACGCAGTTTCCGCCCGATCAGCCTTCGCCGCCATTCCGCCATTCAGCGACGCGCATCAGCAACTCTGTTCACAGAAAATATATGAACATATGTTCGATATAAGCACATCTACCTGCGTATTTTCTGTCGAAAAACTTTGCTACTCCAAAAACACAATCGCGTCAAGGCTTTTCTTGCCCAACGGTCGGTACCTGATAAACTATTAGGTTGCGATAACTGGCGAAGCCATGCCTCGCCAACCCACCGAGCATTTCCGTGAAGGAGGAAAAACCTGGTGACCTACGCATACACTGCCACTGAGCGCAAGCGCGTCAGCTTCGGGAAAATCCCGGAGGCCATGGAGCTCCCCAACCTTATCTCTGTTCAAAGGGAATCCTTTGAGCGTTTTAAGGACGAGGGCCTTCGTGAGGCGTTTAAGGAATCCAGCCCCATCCAGAGCCAGAACCATGTTCTCGAGGTTACCTTCGGCGAGCATCAGTTTGGCGACCCCGCGCATACCGTCGAGGAGTGCCGCGAGAAGGATATGACCTATCAGGCTCCGCTTCTGACCGACGTCCGTCTCACCAACAAGGAGACTGGCGAGATCAAGGAGCAGCTCGTCTTTATGGGCGACTTCCCCATGATGACCGATCAGGGCACCTTCATCATCAACGGTACCGAGCGTATCGTCGTCTCGCAGCTCGTCCGTTCCCCGGGCGTGTACTTCAGCTCCGAGATGGATTCGGGCAAGCAGATCTACAAGGCTCAGATCATCCCGTCCCGCGGTGCCTGGCTTGAGTTTGAGGTCGATAAGCGCGACCAGCTCATGGTCTCCATCGACCGTAAGCGCAAGCAGAGCGCCACGATGTTCCTGCGCGCCCTTGGCATCGCCGTCACCAACGACGACATCATCGAGCTGCTCGGCAACTCCGATGTGATCAAGCGCACCCTCGAGCGCGATACCGCCCTTACCCGCGAGGATGCTCTTATCGAGATCTACCGTCGCCTGCGCCCGGGCGAGCCTCCCACCGTGGATGCTTCCCGCAGCCTGCTCGAGGGCCTGCTCTTCAACCCGCAGCGCTACGACCTGGCCCGCGTCGGTCGCTACAAGGTCAACAAGAAGCTCAACCTCACCACCGAGGAAGAGGTCACGGTGCTCACCGACGAGGATATCGTCGCTACGCTGCGCTACCTTCTGTCCCTCGCTGCCGGCGAGCAGGGCTTCAAGGTTGACGACATCGACCACTTTGGCAACCGCCGTATCCGCACCGTCGGCGAGCTCGTCGCCAACCAGTTCCGTATCGGCATGAGCCGTATGGAGCGCGTCGTCCGTGAGCGCATGAGCTCCCAGGACATCGACGAGATTACCCCGCAGTCGCTCATCAACATCCGCCCGATCGTGGCCTCCATCAAGGAGTTCTTCGGTTCCTCGCAGCTCTCGCAGTTCATGGACCAGGCGAACCCCCTGACCGGTCTGACCCACAAGCGCCGTCTGTCCGCACTCGGCCCTGGCGGTCTTGCCGGCCACAAGTCGGGCTCCAGCCGCCGCACCAACGTGCCGACGGCCGTCCGCGACGTTCACAACTCGCACTACAGCCGCATGTGCCCGATCGAGACCCCCGAAGGCCCCAACATCGGCCTGATCGGCTCGCTTGCCCTCTACGCCCGCGTCAACGAGTATGGCTTCATCGAGGCCCCGTTCCGCCGCGTCGAGAACGGCGTTGCCACCGACCAGATCGACTGGATGACCGCTGACGAGGAAGAGAAGCACGTTATCGCGCCGGCCAACACGCCGCTCGATCCCAAGACCAACGAGTTCATCACGACCGATGCCGAGGGCAAGATCGTCCGTCCGCATTCCGTGATCGCCCGTACCCGCGACTTCGACGGCTCCTTCGGCGCTCCCGCCGACGTGCCCGTCGAGGACGTCGACTACATGGACGTCTCGCCGCGCCAGATGCTCTCCGTCGCAGCCACGCTGATCCCGTTCCTCGAGCACGACGACGCTAAGCGTACGCTCATGGGCGCCAACATGCAGCGTCAGGCCGTGCCGCTGGTTCACCCCGCCGCTCCCTATGTCGGTACCGGCATGGAGCGCCGCGCCGCCCTGGACTCTGGTGAGGTCACCCTGGCCAAGAACGCCGGCGAGGTCATCTTTGCCGACGCCTCCAAGATTATCGTCAAGCATGCCGGCGGCATGGACGAGTATCACCTGGCCAAGTACCAGCGCTCCAACCAGTCCACCTGCATCAACCACCGCCCGCTCGTGCGCGTCGGCGACACCGTTGAGCAGGGTGAGCCTCTGGCCGACGGTCCTTCGACCGATCACGGCGAGCTCGCACTGGGCCAGAACCTCACCGTGGCCTACATGCCGTGGGAAGGCTTCAACTACGAGGACGGTATCGTCGTGTCCGAGCGCCTGGTGGCCGAGGACCTGCTGACGACCATCAACATCACCCGTCACGAGATCGACGCCCGCGATACCAAGCTCGGCCCCGAGGAGATCACTCGCGAGATCCCGAACCTCTCCGAGGACATGCTTGCCAACCTCGACGAGGACGGCATCATCCGCATCGGCGCTGAGGTCGGCCCTGGCGACATCCTGGTCGGCAAGGTTACCCCTAAGGGCGAGAGCGCTCTGACTGCTGAGGAGCGCCTGCTGCGCGCCATCTTCGGTGCCAAGGCTCATGACGTTCGCGACACTTCCCTTAAGATGCCTCACGGCGCTTACGGCCGCGTCATCGACGTCGTCCGCTTTAGCCGCGAGAACGGCGACGACCTGGCCCCCGGCGTCAACGAGCAGGTGCGCGTCTACGTCGCCCAGCGTCGTAAGATCCAGCAGGGCGATAAGATTGCCGGCCGCCACGGTAACAAGGGTGTTATCTGTAACGTTCTGCCGGTCGAGGACATGCCCTACATGGCTGACGGTACCCCGATCGACGTTATCCTCAACCCGCTGGGCGTTCCTTCGCGTATGAACGTCGGCCAGCTGCTCGAGTGCCATCTTGGCTGGGCTGCTGCCTGCGGTTGGGATACCGAGGATGCCGATTCCGACAAGTACGTCCCCGGTCCGTTCTTTACCGCGACGCCCGTCTTCGACGGCGCCAAGGAGGACGAGATCGCCGAGGTCATCCGTCGTGCCAACAAGAATATGCTCAACAAGGCCACCGCTGCCTTTGGCGATCACATGCGCCCCGAGTTTGTCACCCAGCTTGACGAGCGCGGAAAGACCCGCCTGTTTGACGGCCGTACCGGCGAGGAGTTCCGCGAGCCCATTACCGTGGGTACGTCCTACATCCTCAAGCTCGGTCACATGGTCGACGACAAGATCCACGCCCGTTCGACTGGCCCTTACAGCTTGGTTACCCAGCAGCCGCTGGGCGGCAAGGCCCAGTTCGGCGGCCAGCGCTTCGGCGAGATGGAAGTTTGGGCACTGTACGCATACGGTGCTTCCAACGTCCTGCAGGAGATCCTGACCGTCAAGTCCGACGATACCGTGGGCCGCGTCAAGACCTACGAGTCCATCGTCAAGGGCGAGAACGTCCCGGTTCCGGGTATCCCCGAGTCCTTCAAGGTTCTCGTCAAGGAGATCCGTTCCCTCGCACTGGACATCGAGCCCATGCGCGATGCCGACGAGGACGCCTCCGCCCCCGTGACCGCCGAGGAGACCTCTGCCCTCGATGACCTGGCTGCGCTCGCCGGCGTTGACGCCGACGTCGAGGCCCAGGATGCCGAGACCGCCGAGGCACCCGAGGCTGTCGCCGCCACGACCACTGATAAGGAGTAGTTGACTGTGGCAGATTTCGAAGCTACTGAATTTGACTCGGTAAAGATCTCCCTTGCCTCCGCCGACCAGATCCGTTCCTGGTCGCACGGTGAGGTCAAGAAGCCGGAGACCATCAATTACCGTACCCTCAAGCCCGAGAAGGACGGCCTGTTCTGCGAGAAGATCTTCGGTCCCGCCAAGGACTGGGAGTGCTCCTGCGGCAAGTACAAGGGCATCCGCTTTAAGGGCATCGTCTGCGAGCGCTGCGGCGTCGAGGTCACCTCGGCCAAGGTGCGTCGCGACCGCATGGGCCATATCGAGCTCGCCGCTCCCGTGTCCCACATCTGGTACTTCAAGAGCCCCACGAGCTTCCCGATGAGCCGTATGCTCGACATCAAGTCCAAGGACCTCGAGAAGGTTCTGTACTTTGCCAGCTACATCATCACCGAGGTCGACTACGAGGCTCGCGAGGCCGACGCTGACGATCTGCGTGAGGAGCTCGCCGCCGATCTGGAAGAGATCGATGCCGAGTGCGCCCGCCAGATCGAGTCCCTCAAGGAGCAGGGCAACCCCGAGAACTTTGACGAGTTCTCCGACGAGGAGCCGCTGACCCCCGAGGAGATCGCCTCCGGCATCGTCGACATCGAGGAAGAGTGCAAGGACGAGAAGCAGCTCCGCACGGACGCCTTCAACGCCTTCATGAAGCTCACCGAGCGCGACCTCATCTCCGATGAGCCGCTGTTCCGCGAGATGACCCGTTACTACTCCATGTACTTCAAGGGTGGCATGGGTGCCGAGGCCGTCCGCGACCTGCTCGCTGCCATCGACCTCCCCTCCGAGGCCGAGAAGCTCAAGGCCATCATCGCCGACGAGGACTCCCAGAAGCAGAAGCGCGAGAAGGCCGTCAAGCGCCTCGAGGTCGTTGACGCCTTCCTGAAGGGCGGCAACAGCCCCGCGAACATGATTCTGGATGTCATCCCGGTCATTCCGCCCGATCTGCGCCCGATGGTCCAGCTCGACGGCGGCCGCTTCGCCGCGTCCGACCTCAACGACCTGTATCGTCGCGTGATCAACCGTAACAACCGACTCAAGCGCCTGCTCGACCTGGACGCCCCTGCGATCATCGTGAACAACGAGAAGCGCATGCTCCAGGAGTCCGTGGACGCCCTGTTCGACAACGGCCGCCGTGGGCGCCCGGTCTCTGGCCGTGGTGGTCGCCCGCTCAAGTCGCTCGCCGAGGCCCTCAAGGGCAAGCAGGGTCGTTTCCGCCAGAACTTGCTGGGCAAGCGTGTCGACTACTCCGGCCGTTCGGTAATCGTTACCGACCCCAAGCTGCTGCTGCACCAGTGCGGTCTGCCCAAGACCATGGCGCTGGAGCTCTTCAAACCCTTCGTCATGAAGCGCCTGGTCGAGCTTGGCAAGGTCGAGAACATCAAGGGCGCCAAGCGCGCTATCGACCGCGGCGCCACCTTTGTGTGGGACATCCTCGAAGAGGTCATCGACGGTCGTGTCGTGCTGCTCAACCGTGCACCGACCCTGCACCGTCTGTCCATCCAGGCCTTTGAGCCGGTGCTGGTCGAGGGTAAGGCTATCCACCTGCACCCGCTGGTCTGCGCGCCCTTCAACGCCGACTTCGACGGCGACCAGATGTCTGTCCACGTGCCGCTGTCCAGCCAGGCTCAGGCCGAGGCCCGCGTGCTCATGCTCTCTGCGAACAACCTGCGCTCGCCGGCATCCGGCAAGCCGGTCAACATCCCCTCGCAGGACATGATCATTGGTGTGTACTACCTGACCCAGGTCCGCGACGGTCTGCCGGGCGAGAACCACGTGTTCTCGAGCTTCGACGACGCGCTGCACGCCTATGACTGCCGCTCCGAGGTCGACATGCAGGCCAAGATTCAGGTCCGCGTGTCCGCCGAGAACGCCAACGTCATCAACGAGGACGGTACCCGTATCTTCCGCGTCAAGAACGGCAAGAACGAGTTCGTCGACTACGATGTCACCGGCAACAAGACCGCACGCTTCGAGACTTCTATCGGCCGCATCATCTTCAACCGCCAGTGCCTGCCCGAAGACTACGAGTTCATGAACTACAAGATGGTCAAGGGCGATGTGGCCAAGCTGGTTGCCGACTGCTGCGATCGTTACCCCGAGGCCAAGGTCGGCCCGATCCTCGACTCTATCAAGTACTCCGGCTTCCACTACGCTACCCGCGCCGGCCTCACCATCTCGGTGTGGGACGCTCTCATCCCTGCCGAGAAGCAGGAGCTGCTCGACCGCGCCCAGGCCAACGTCGACCAGATCAACGAGTACTTCGAGGAGGGCTTCATCAACGAGACGGAGCGCCACATCGAAGTCGTTAACGAGTGGACCGCTTGTACCGACAAGGTTGCAGCGCTCATGCTCGACATGTTCGACGAGGAGAACCCGCTGTACATGATGGCCGACTCCGGCGCCCGTGGTTCTAAGACCCAGCTGCGTCAGCTCGGCGGCATGCGTGGCCTGATGGCAGATATGTCCGGCGAGACGATCGACCTTCCCATTAAGGCGAACTTCCGCGAGGGCCTGCTGCCGCTCGAGTACTTCATTTCGACCTACGGCGCCCGTAAGGGCCTGGTCGATACCGCATCCCACACCTCGGACTCTGGCTACCTGACCCGTCGTCTGGTCGACGTGGCCCAGGACGTCATCGTCCGCGAGGAGGACTGCGGTACGCACGAGGGCGTCACCTACAACCTCATCATCCCCGGCACCACCGACCTCAACACCGATCTTGTCGGCCGTTGCTTTATTGAGGACGTCGTGGCTCCCGATGGCACCGTGCTCTTTGAGCAGGACGGCTATATCGAGAAGGTCGCCGACATCCAGAAGATGGTCGATGCGGGCCTTAAGAAGGTCAAGCTTCGCGCGCTGCTCACCTGCCGCTCCAAGTACGGCGTGTGCCAGAAGTGCTACGGCTGGGATCTTTCCACCCGTCGTCCGGTCGCCATCGGTACCGCAGTCGGCATTATTGCCGCCCAGTCCATCGGCGAGCCCGGTACGCAGCTTACGATGCGTACCATTCACTCCGGCGGCGTCGCTGGCGTCGACGATATTACGCAGGGTCTGCCTACGGTCAGCCGTATGTTCGATATCGTCGGCAACGTCAACGAGAAGATCCTGGGTCGCGAGGCCGAGCTGGCTCCGTACTCCGGCCACCTCTCGATTAAGCCCGAGAAGTCCGAGTACGTGCTGACGCTCACCGACTCCGAGGATCACACCCGTGTCCTCGACGAGCGTCGCGTCCCCGCTTCGGTGCGCTTTATGCCCGAGATCGAGGACGGCTGCGAGGTTCGCGCCGGCGACCAGATCACCAAGGGCTTCGTCAACTTCCGCAACCTGCGCAAGCTGACCGACATCGAGTCGACGATGCACACCTTCGTCGAGAGCGTCAAGGACGTCTACACCAGCCAGGGCGTCGACCTGAACGACAAGCACATCGAGGTGCTCGCACGTCAGATGCTGCGTCGCGTTCAGATCACCAACCCCGGCGACTCCAAGTACCTGCTTGGTCAGTACGTCGACCGCTACGAGTTCGCCGACGAGGTCGAGCGCGTTGCCCGTCTGGGCGGTCAGGCTCCCGTGGCTGAGCCCGTCATCTTGGGTACGCTCAAGGTTGCGTCCAACATCGACTCCTGGCTGTCGAGCGCTTCGTTCATCCGTACCGCCGGCGTCCTTACCGAGGCTGCTATTGAGGGCAAGGTCGACCACCTGCTCGACCTTAAGTCCAACGTCATCGTCGGTAAGAAGATCCCGGCTGGTACCGGCCTCAAGCCGTACGCTAACGCCAAGCTGACGTATCGCACGGCCGACGGCTACGTGGACATCGATGGTCCGGCTTCGCCCAACGCCAAGTCGCTGCCCGAGTGGGCCCCCGTGGAGCTCAAGGACCTGGACGAGCGGCTCCCTCAGCAGCTCGACTGGGCCGGCTACGACGAGTTTGGCGGTGCCGACGGTTCGTTCACCCGCAACGGCCACACCATCTCCGCCGAGAAGGCTCGCCTGTACCTGTTCGACGACCTGGGCGTGTCGCAGCGCTGGACCAACAAGTTCAGTGAGGTCGGCATCGAGACGGTCGGCGACCTGGTTGGCAAGTCCGAGGAGGATCTGCTGCGCATCGATGGCATCGGTGCCAAGGCGATCGAGGAGCTCCGTGACGGCCTCGAGGCCCACGACCTGCTCTACATCCTCGAGAACAACGACGACGTTGCCGACGAGGAAGACCTCTCGCAGCTGCTGCAGATGGTCTTTAGCCCCGACGGTCCGGATGACATCCTGCTGGGCACCTCCGCTCCGACGCATCACGCCGATGCCGACGAGGAGCTCCTGGGCGCCCCGATCGACGACAAGAAGGCTTCCGCCAACGGTGCCATCAACGAGGACATGGCTTCCCTCGACGAGCTGCTCAACCAGCTCGTGGACACCGACGACGCCGAAGAGGCCAAGGACAACGACGGGGAGTAATTTCCTAGTACGTTAACCGCCCTTCCAAAGACCCGCTCCCCAACAGGGAAGCGGGTCTTTTTTGTTGGGGAACGTTGCCCTGACGAGCACGTCGGATTCCCGGGACGGGCGGCCCAGGGGGTAAGTTTGTCGCATGTTCCGCACGAGCCGGAGGCCACTTAATGTGGCCTCCGTGCGAGCCAGGACTGTAGAGCAGCAAACTTAACCCCTATGCCGCCCGTCCCGGGATCCGCCCTCGCGCACAGGAGGGGATTCCTTTTGTGTAGGCTTTGCGGAAATGTGGCTATTTTAGGATACGCCCGGCGGCGTGGTCTGTTGACGACACAGCTAACGGCACGTATCCTATCGAACTGCGTGTTTCGTAGGGGGATGCTGACCCCTCGATTCAAGCCGTTGCACTTTACAGAAAGCTGGAATCATTCGAGAAGGAGTACGCTTTGCCTACTATTAACCAGCTGGTTCGCCAGGGCCGTCGTTCCGCGCCCAAGAAGTCCAAGAACGCTGCTCTGCAGCACAACTCCCAGAAGCGCGGCGTGTGCACCCGCGTCTTCACCACGAGCCCCAAGAAGCCGAACTCGGCTCTTCGCAAGGTTGCCCGTGTTCGCCTCGTCAACGGCATCGAAGTTACTGCTTACATTCCGGGTGAGGGCCACAACCTGCAGGAGCACTCCATCGTGCTCGTCCGCGGCGGTCGTGTTCGTGACCTCCCTGGTGTCCGTTATCACGTCATCCGTGGCGCCTACGATGCTGCTCCGGTCCAGAACCGTATGCAGGCCCGTTCCAAGTACGGTGCTAAGCGCCCCAAGGCCAAATAAGCCAGATAACGTTTTGATACTTTCGCCGTGTGCCGCCTAAGCGCCGCACGGTAGACACTTAAGGAGATTTCACATGCCGCGTCGTGCAGCAGCTAATCGTCGTGAGGTTCAGCCTGACGCCGTTTACAACAACCGCCTGGTGACTCAGCTCATCAACAAGGTCCTTCTTGACGGCAAGAAGGCCACCGCTGAGCGCATCGTTTACACCGCTTTCGAGATCGTTGCCGAGAAGTCCGAGGGTGGCGACGCTCTCGCTACCTTCAAGAAGGCTATGGACAACGTCAAGCCCACGCTCGAGGTTAAGCCCAAGCGTGTCGGTGGCGCTACCTATCAGGTCCCGATGGAGGTCAACTCCCGTCGTTCCACCGCTCTGGGCATCCGCTGGATCGTCAACTTCTCCCGCGCTCGCAAGGAGAAGACCATGGCTGAGCGTCTCGCAAACGAGATTCTGGACGCTTCCAACGGCCTGGGCGCTTCCGTCAAGAAGCGTGAGGACGTCTTCAAGATGGCCGAGGCCAACCGCGCGTTCTCTCACTATCGTTGGTAAGTTAAGGTAAGGAACTAACATGGCTAAGGCTAAGCACAAGCTTTCCGATACCCGTAACATCGGCATCATGGCCCACATCGATGCCGGTAAGACCACCACGACCGAGCGTATTCTTTACTACACCGGTAAGACCCACAAGATCGGTGAGGTCCATGAGGGCGCTGCCACCATGGACTGGATGGTTCAGGAGCAGGAGCGCGGCGTAACCATTACCTCCGCTGCTACCACGTGCTTCTGGAACAAGGACGGTAAGGACTACCGCATCCAGATCATCGACACCCCGGGCCACGTTGACTTCACCGCCGAGGTCGAGCGCTGCCTGCGTGTCCTCGATGGCGCTGTCGCCGTCTTCGACGCCGTTGCCGGCGTCCAGCCCCAGTCTGAGACCGTTTGGCGTCAGGCTTCTACCTTCAACGTTCCCCGCATCGCCTTCATCAACAAGTATGACCGCGTGGGCGCTGACTTCTTCAACGCTATCGAGACCATGAAGGATCGTCTCGACGCCAACGCCGTGGCCGCTCAGGTCCCGATGGGCGCCGAGGACAACTTCTGGGGCGTCATCGACCTGGTCACCATGACTGCATGGGACTTCAAGGCCGACGAGAAGGGCATGACCTACCCCGAGCCGATGGATGAGATCCCGGCTGAGTTCGCCGACATCGCTGCCACCAAGCGCGAGGAGCTCCTCGACGCTGCTGCCAGCTTTGACGACGAGCTCATGGAGAAGATCCTCATGGAGGAGGACTTCACCGTCGAGGAGCTCAAGGCTGCTCTGCGCAAGGGCGTTCTGGCCAACGAGCTCAACCTCGTCTTTGTGGGCTCCGCCTACAAGAACAAGGGCGTTCAGGAGCTGCTCGACGCTGTCGTCGACTACCTGCCCAGCCCGCTCGACGTTGAGGCCGTCACCGGTACCGATCCGGAAACCGGCGAGGAGATCGTGCGTCATCCCTCCTTCGACGAGCCCTTCTCCGGCCTGGTCTTCAAGATCATGACCGACCCGTTCGTCGGTAAGCTCACCTACGTCCGCGTTTATTCCGGTCGCGCCGAGTCCGGCTCCTACGTGGTCAACGCCTCCAACGGTCAGCGCGAGCGCCTCGGCCGCATCCTCGAGATGAACGCCGCCGAGCGTATCGACCGTGACGACGCTTGCGCCGGTGACATCGTCGCCTGCGTTGGCTTCAAGAACTCCACCACCGGTGACACCCTGTGCGCCGAGGGCAAGGAGATCGTCCTCGAGAAGATCGAGTTCGCTAAGCCCGTTATCGACGTTGCTATCGAGCCCAAGACCAAGGCCGAGCAGGACAAGATGTCCCTGGCTCTGACCAAGCTCGCCGAGGAGGACCCGACCTTCACGGTGTCCACCAACCACGAGACCGGCCAGACCATCATCGCCGGCATGGGCGAGCTGCACCTCGAGATCATCGTTGACCGTCTGCTCCGTGAGTTCAAGGTTGACGCTAACGTCGGTAAGCCCCAGGTTGCCTACCGCGAGACCGCTGGTCACGATGTCGAGAGGGCTGAGGGCAAGTTCGTCCGTCAGTCCGGCGGTCGCGGTCAGTACGGCCACGCCGTCATCAAGCTCGAGAAGATGGAGGAGGGCTTCGGCTACGAGTTCGTCAACGCTATCGTCGGCGGCGTCGTGCCCAAGGAGTACATCCCGTCCATCGACAAGGGCATCCAGGAGGCCCTGAACACCGGTGTTATCGCCGGCTTCCCGGTCCTCGACGTTAAGGTCACCCTGTTCGACGGTTCTTACCACGAGGTCGACTCCTCCGAGGCCGCCTTCAAGATCGCCGGTTCCATGGCTATCAAGGACGCCCTCAAGAAGTCCGATCCGCAGCTGCTCGAGCCGATCATGGCTGTCGAGGTCGAGACCCCCGAGCAGTACATGGGCGACGTTATGGGCAACCTCTCCGGTCGCCGCGGCAAGATCGAGGGCATGGAGGATCGCAAGAACACCAAGCTCATCCGTGCCAAGGTGCCGCTGGGCGAGATGTTCGGTTACGCTACCGACCTTCGCTCCCAGACCCAGGGCCGTGCATCCTACACGATGCAGTTCGACTCTTATGAGCCTGCGCCCAAGTCCATCGTGGACGAGGTCATGAGCAAGAACGCCTAAGTTCGAGCTCCCTGTTACGTAATCCGCGAGAACATCTCTCGCACTCTTTGGAGGTTTAAGTTGGCTACCCAGAAGATCCGCATTCGCCTCAAGGGCTATGATCACGAGGTCGTCGATCAGTCCGCGAAGCTCATTGTCGAGACCGCTCAGAAGACCGGCGCTCGCGTTTCCGGTCCTGTCCCCCTGCCCACCGAGCGCAACCTGTACACGGTTATCCGCTCGCCGCACAAGGACAAGGACTCCCGCGAGCAGTTCGAGATGCGCACCCACAAGCGCCTCATCGACATCCTCGACCCCACCTCGGGCACCGTTGATTCGCTCATGCGTCTCGACCTCCCCGCTGGCGTCGACATCGACATCAAGCTCTAAGCTTTTTGCTCGATAGTGCGATTTGTAAGGCCGCAGCCCTAAGGGTTGCGGCCTTTTTTGTATCGATGGGGTAAAGGGTCTACACTACTGAGCTATTCGACAAACGGGTGTATGAGTAAAACTGTTGGGGGCAGATATAGATGGTCGAGTGGATCGTTCGTCGTGCGCAGGGCGACCGTGCGCGCGTGGGCACGTTGGCGGGCGTGGTGTGTATTCTCGCTAATGTGGCACTATGCGCTGCGAAGGGTGCAATTGGCGTGCTGTCGGGATCAGTTTCGATTGTGGCGGACGCCATGAACAACCTGTCCGACGCCAGCTCAAACATCGTGAGCGTGCTTGGCTTTAAGCTGGCGGGCAAGCCGGCAGACCCCGAGCACCCTTACGGCCATGGCCGCTACGAGTATCTCTCGGGTCTGGTCGTGGCGGCGCTCGTGCTGCTCATCGGCCTCGAACTGGTGAAGTCCTCGTTTGAGCGCATCGTCCACCCCGAACCCGTCGAGTTCTCGCTTGCCCTGGTGGCAGTCTTGGCGCTTTCGATGGTTGTTAAACTGTGGATGGCGGCCCTCAACCAAAAGCTCGGTGACCGTATTGAGTCTGAGACGCTGCATGCGACCGCGCAAGATTCCAAGAACGATGTCCTTGCCACAGGCGCCGTGTTAGCGTGCGCAATTGTTTCGCAGGTGACGCATATCAATCTTGATGCTTGGGTCGGCCTTGCCGTTGGCGCCTATATTGGCTGGAGCGGTTTTGAGCTCATCCAGGATACGGTGAGCCCGCTTTTGGGTCAGGCGCCCGATCCCAAGCTGGTCGAACATATTCGCGGCAAGATCATGAGCTACCCTGGCGTTTTGGGCGTTCATGACCTAATGGTTCACGACTACGGTCCGGGCAGGAAGTTCGCAAGCGCTCACGCCGAGATGGCGGCCGAGGCCAGCCCGCTGGAAAGTCATGACACGCTCGATAACATTGAACAGGCATTTAGGGACGAAGACGACATGATTGTCACGCTTCACTACGATCCCATCGTGACCGATGACCCCAAGGTGGCGAGCATGCGCTTGCGCATTCACGCCATGGCCCAACAGATCGATAGCCGCCTTTCGATTCATGACCTGCGCTGTGTGCCGGGTCCTACGCACACCAACGTGATCTTTGACTGCGTGCGTCCCTCGGATTTGGGCATGGGGTCCGATGAGCTCAGGCACGCGTTGGCCCAGAGGGTCGAATCGGAATATCCCAAGTCGATTGCCAAGATTACGATCGACGATGACTACGTAGGGCATACCCACGAGTAGGTCTGCGCCGGCAAAGCACGTTATACAGAAGGGGAGAATATGAAGAGGCTGTATCTGCTCCGCCACGGCCAGACGGAATTCAACGTCAAAAAGCTCGTCCAGGGTCGCTGTGATTCACCGCTTACCGATTTGGGCCGTCAACAGGCCCAAGCGGCAGCCGAATGGCTCAAAGCCCACGGCGTTGTCCCCGACAAAGTGGTCTCATCGCCTTTAGGCCGAGCCATGGACACGGCAAGTCTCGTCGCATGCGAGATCTTCGGTCCGGATGCCACTGTCGAACCCTGCGAAGGCATCATCGAGCGCGGCTATGGGACCTTCGAGGAAGGCCCGCACGACGCATTGCCTACCGACGTTTGGGATCCGGGCGAGGATTTGGTCCCCTTTGGAGGAGAAGGAAGCCGCGCGCTACAAGAACGCATGGTAGACACCCTCACCAATCTCATGGGCGCCGAGGGCATCGAAACCCTTCTAGCAGTAAGCCACGGCAGCGCCAGCCGCCAATTCATCAAGGCTGCAGCCCCAGAGGGTTTCGAGCTCCCAGCAAAACTCCCCAACTGCGCCATCATGATCTTCGATTTCGACGATGCGCGAGAAGAGGACGATACGCCCCAATGCAAGTTCACCTTGCAGCAAATTGTGGATCCCCAACAAAGTCATTAGCTGAGCGAGCAGAGTTAAGCAGACATCAACGTGTCGTTCCCAGTGTGCGGCGGAGGGGGCGGGCCTGAGACATATTAAGGTTGTCGCGAGTTCCGCACGAACAGGAGAGCACTTAATGTGCTCTCCGTCGTGAGCAGGACTGTAGAGCAGCAACCTTAATATGTCTCAGGCCCGCCCCCTCCGCCGCACACTGGGAACGTGCCACGCACTTTACCTGCGTAAACAATGTGAGTGAAATATGAATCTCGATGGATACGCCCGCAGCCGTGTATACTAAACAGCTGTGTGAAACCAGGGGAGTATTCTGGCTGGACAAAATGCCTGCTTAATAGGGTTGTCAGGTAGTCCGGACGCAATACAAGGCTGGGGAGCACGTCGTGTAAGTAGTGGTCCTCTAGGGGCGTACGCTCGGTGGTGTACGCATTGTCCCAAGACCACGCGAGAGTTGGGATCATATCTTGATCAGCATGATTCTCGGCCGCAAGATTGGCATGACCCAGGTTTGGGACGAGAACGACAACGTCGTTCCCGTCACGGTCATCCAGGCTGGCCCCTGCGCTGTCTCGCAGGTTAAAACTCAGGCAACCGACGGCTACGACGCCGTCCAGATCGGTTTCGGCGACATCAAGGCCAAGAACGTGAACAAGCCCATGGCTGGTCACTTCGCCAAGGCCGGCGTCGAGCCTGTCCGCTTCCTTCGTGAGGTCCGCGTCGAGAACGGCGAGGAGCACAAGGTCGGCGAGGTCGTCACCGTCGCTGATTTCGCTGATGTCGAGAAGGTCGACGTCATCGGTACCTCCAAGGGTAAGGGCTTCCAGGGTCGCATCAAGCGCTGGGGTCAGCGCCGCGGTCCTATGACGCATGGTTCTCACTTCCAGCGTCACCCCGGTTCTATCGGTCAGTGCGCCTATCCTGCGCGCGTCCTCAAGGGCGTCAAGATGGCCGGCCACATGGGTAACGAGCGCGTTACCGTCAAGAACCTTTCCGTTGTCCGCATCGATGCCGAGCAGAACCTCATCTTGGTCAAGGGCGCTGTCCCGGGTGCCAAGAATGGTCTCGTCGCCATCCGTATGGCCTAAGGGCCCAGCCCATTTAGCCCAGCGTCATACCAAGGAGAACACTTAAATGGCAAAGTTTGAAGTAAAGAACAGCGAGGGCAAGAAGGTCGCCGAGGCCGAGCTCGCCGCTGAGGTGTACGGCATCGAGCCGAACATCCACGTTATGCACCACATCGTCAAGTGCCAGATGGCCTCTTGGCGTCAGGGCACCCAGTCCGCTAAGGGCCGCTCTGAGGTTTCCGGTGGCGGCAAGAAGCCTTGGCGTCAGAAGGGCACCGGTCGTGCCCGCCAGGGTTCCATCCGTGCTGCCCAGTGGCGTCACGGTGGCGTTGTCTTCGCCCCCAAGCCCCGTTCCTACGCTAAGCGTATGAACAACAAGGAGGTCAAGCTGGCTATGCGCTCTGCGCTGTCCGCCAAGCTGGCCGATGGCGAGCTCGTGCTCGTCGACGACTACGGCTTCGAGAAGCCTTCCACCAAGGCTGCCGTTGCCATGCTCAAGGCTCTTGGCCTTGAGGGCAAGCGTCTGACCATCATCGTTCGCGATGAGGACGTCAACGCCTACCTGTCGTTCCGCAACATTCCCAAGACGTTCATCATCACTGCCGACGAGGCCAACACCTATGATCTCGTCAACAACAACGCTGTGCTGATGCCCGCCGACATCGCCGCTCACTTCGGGGAGGTGCTTGCATAAATGACCGCCCACGAGATCATCATTCGTCCGATCGTGTCCGAGCGTTCCTTCTCCGGCATGGAGCAGAACAAGTACACGTTCGAGGTCGCCAAGGATGCTAACAAGTATCAGATCAAGGACGCTGTCGAGGAGATCTTCGGCGTCAAGGTCGTTCGCGTGAACACCCTGACGGTCAAGCCCAAGACCAAGCGCGTGCGCTATGTCGCCGGCAAGACCCGTTCTTGGAAGAAGGCCATCGTTACGCTGGCCGAGGGCGACACCATCGAGGTCTTTGGCAACCAGGCCTAAGACTCGCTGCTGTTGAGTGAGCTCATGCCTCCCAAATAGGGGAGGCGAGAGCTCAAGGTTTTGGGCGTATAAAATGGACACGCCCGGAACCGTGTATACGTCCGGTGTCATCGCACCCGAGGCAGAACCTCGAATCCCTGTCTGCGATGGCTAACGGATACCTATTGAAAGGGATTGTAATGGCTGTAAAGCACCTTAAGCCGACCTCCGCTGGTAGGCGTTGGCAGACGATCTCCGACTTCTCCGAGATCACCTGCACCAAGCCCGAGAAGTCTCTTCTCGAGCCCCTGCCCAAGAAGGCCGGTCGTAACAACAACGGCCGCATCACCACCCGCCACCAGGGCGGCGGCGTGAAGCGTCGTTACCGCGTGATCGACTTCAAGCGCAACAAGGACGGCGTGCCCGCCAAGGTTGCCACGATCGAGTACGATCCGAACCGTTCCGCTCGCATCGCTCTGCTGCACTATGCTGACGGTGAGAAGCGCTACATCCTGGCCCCCAAGGGCCTCGAGGTCGGTCAGACCGTCATGTCCGGTTCTGACGCCGACATCAAGCCGGGCAACGCTCTGCCCCTCGCCGACATCCCCGTCGGTACGCTCATCCACGCCGTCGAGTTCCAGCCGGGCAAGGGCGCCGCTATCGCCCGTTCCGCCGGTAACTCCTGCCAGCTGATGGGTAAGGAGGGCAAGTACGCCATCGTCCGTATGCCTTCCTCCGAGATGCGCCGCATCCTCGTTACCTGCCGCGCCACCGTCGGTGAGGTCGGCAACGCCGATCACGCCAACATCGTCATCGGCAAGGCCGGCCGTAAGCGTCACATGAACGTGCGCCCGACCGTCCGCGGTACCGTCATGAACCCTGTCGACCACCCGCACGGCGGTGGCGAGGGCAAGAACCACACCTCTGGTCGTCCCTCTGTTACCCCCTGGGGTAAGCCGACGAAGGGCCTTCGTACGCGCAAGAAGAAGAAGGTCTCGAACCAGCACATCATTCGTCGCCGTAAGAAGTAATTTCGGATACCGAGTTTTAGGAGAAAGCACTTATGAGCAGAAGTCTCAAAAAGGGCCCGTTCGTGGAGACTCGCCTTCTCTCGCGTATCACCGCGATGAACGAGGCTGGCAAGAAGGACGTCGTGAAGACCTGGTCCCGCGCGTCCACCATCTTCCCCGAGATGGTTGGTCACACCATCGCCGTCCACGACGGCCGCAAGCATGTGCCCGTGTATGTTACCGAGTCCATGGTTGGTCACAAGCTCGGCGAGTTTGCGCCGACTCGTACGTTCCGTGGCCACAAGGCCAAATAGGGGGTTAACCGTAAATGGCAACTAAGTCTATTGAAACTGAGGCCACCGAGGTTCGCGCCGTCGCTAAGTACGTGCGTGTTTCCCCCAGCAAGGCCCGCCTGGTGGTCGATCTGATCCGCCGCAAGCCTGTCGCTCAGGCCTTCGACATCCTCCACTTCTGCGACCGCGCCGTCGCCGTGGATGTCGAGAAGGTTCTCCGTTCCGCCGTTGCGAACGCCGAGAACAACAACGGTCTGCGTGCCGACAACCTGGTTGTCGCTGCTGCCTATGTTGACGAGGGTCCGACGCTTAAGCGCATCCGTCCCCGCGCCAAGGGTTCCGCTTCTCGCATTCTGAAGCGTACTTCCCACATCACCGTCGTCGTTGCTCCTCGAAAGGAGGCGTAAAGCTGTATGGGTCAGAAAGTCTACCCCACCGGCTTCCGTCTTGGCATCACCGAGAACTGGCGCTCCCGCTGGTTCGCAGAGAAGGATTACGCTAAGACCCTCGGTAACGATCTCGAGATCCGCAAGTACCTCGAGAAGCGTCTCTCCCGCGCAGCTGTCTCCCGCGTCGAGATCGAGCGCGCTGGCGACAAGGTGAAGGTCATCATCTTCACCGCTCGCCCCGGCGTTGTTATCGGTAAGAAGGGTGCCGAGATCGATACCCTCCGCACCGAGCTCGAGAAGGTCGCTGGCGTCTCCAAGGGCCAGCTCTCCGTCGACGTTGTCGAGATCAAGCGCCCCGAGCTCGACGCCAACCTCGTTGCTCAGTCTATCGCTGAGCAGCTCGAGGGCCGCGTTGCCTTCCGTCGCGCCATGCGCAAGGCTGTCCAGTCCGCCCGCAAGGCCGGCGCCAAGGGCATCCGTATCCAGTGCTCCGGTCGTCTCGGCGGTGCCGAGATGGGCCGTCGTGAGTGGTACCGTGAGGGTCGCGTGCCTCTGCACACCCTCCGTGCCAAGATCGACTACGGCACGGCTGTCGCCAGCACCACCATGGGTGCCTGCGGCGTGAAGGTCTGGATCTACCTGGGCGAGAAGCTCCCGGGCCAGCCTGTTCCCAACCCTGCACTCGAGGGCTCTTCCCGTCCTCGTCGTCGTAACTCCGAGAGGAGGGGTCAGTAGTGCTTGCCCCTAAGCGTATTCTTCACCGCAAGGTGCAGCGTGGCTCCATGAAGGGCCAGGCCAAGGGTAATACCGAGCTGCATTTCGGCGAGTTTGGTATCCAGGCTCTCGAGGCCCATTGGATCACCAACCGTCAGATCGAGGCCGCTCGTATTGCCATGACCCGCTACATGAAGCGTGGCGGTCGTGTCTACATCACGATCTTCCCCGATAAGCCCATCACTAAGAAGCCTGCCGAGACTCGCATGGGTTCTGGTAAGGGTAACCCCGAGGAGTGGGTGGCCGTCGTCAAGCCCGGCCGCATCATGTTCGAGGTCAAGGGCGTGCCCGAGGAGGTCGCTCGCGAGGCTCTGCGTCTGGCGCAGCACAAGCTCCCCATCAAGACCAAGATCGTCGCTAAGCCTGCCGCTACAGAGACGGCCGAGGAGGAGAACTAATGAAGCCCGCAGAGATTCGTGAGCTCTCGGACGCTCAGCTCGTTGAGAAGCTGAAGGAAATGCGCGCCGAGCTCTTTAACCTTCGTTTCCAGATGGCCACCAGCCAGCTGGACAACACCGCTCGCGTCAACACCGTGAAGAAGGACATCGCTCGCGTCCTCACGGAGCAGCGCGCCCGCGAGATCGCAGCGGAGAAGTCCGCTGTCGCCGAGTAGGACCTAAGGAGAGAATATGACTGATTCGCGTAACTCGCGTAAGGTCCGTACGGGTGTCGTTACCTCCGTCTCCGGTGCCAAGACCATCGTTGTCACCATCACCGAGCGCAAGCGTCACCCCAAGTACGGCAAGATGATGACCAGCTCCAAGAAGCTGCACGCTCACGACGAGGAGTGCACGGCTGGCGTGGGCGACACCGTCCGCGTTATGGAGACCCGTCCTATGTCCAAGATGAAGCGTTGGCGCCTCATCGAGGTCGTCGAGCGCGCTAAATAAGCAGTCGCTCTTACGACTTGTACGTTTCCGAAGATGTGCGTATGCCTGGCTTGCATACCACGGGCCGCATAAAGGCTGCGCACCTCTCTTCGGTTCTTAGTTCGGAGGAACATCTACCATGATTCAGATGCAAACCATGCTGAACGTCGCCGACAACTCCGGCGCTCGCAAGATTCGCTGCATCAAGGTGCTTGGCGGTTCCAAGCGTCGTTATGCAGGCATCGGCGATGTGTTCATCGGTGCTGTCCAGGAGGCTACCCCTGGCGCCAACGTCAAGAAGAAGGACGTTGTCCGTTGCGTCGTCGTTCGCACCGTTAAGGAGATCCGCCGCAAGGATGGCTCCTACATTCGCTTTGATGATAACGCCTGCGTTGTCATCAACAACGATGGTTCGCCCGTCGGCACCCGTATCTTCGGGCCCGTCGCTCGCGAGCTTCGTGACAAGAAGTACATGAAGATCGTCTCGCTCGCTCCCGAGACCCTGTAGTTAGGGGAGATATATGTATATCAAGAAGGGCGATAAGGTCCAGGTTCTCTCTGGTAAGGATCGCGGCAAGCAGGGCGTTGTCCTGCGTGCTCTCCCCGCCGAGAACAAGGTCGTTGTCGAGGGCGTTTCGGTCGTCAAGAAGGCCGTCAAGCCCAACGCTGCCAACCAGCAGGGCGGCATCGTTTCGCAGGAGGCTCCCATCGATGCCTCCAACGTCAATCTCGTTTGCCCCGAGTGCGGTAAGGTTACCCGCGTCGGTCACGAGAAGGACGGCAAGAACAAGCTGCGCGTCTGCAAGAAGTGCGGCCACAAGTTCTAAGCTGCCCGCAACATCTAAGTTGCTAGCAAAGGCCCGGATGCCACGGCACCCGGGCCTTTTTCTATCCCTACTCATTGGGTACTCATTGGGGACAGACATAAATGAGTGGCTAAACTCATTGGGGACAGACTTAAATGACTAGTCGTTGGGGACGTTCTTAAACGGCTAGTTGATGGGGACAGTCTTGCCACGAAAGCGTCGTACGGGGAACGCCCCCAGGTTTCGGCAGCCTGGGACAGTCCCTATGTGCCGGCAGTTAGGGATGATCTTTTGATGTCTGATGCCCCTCGGGGGCAGAGTAAGACAGCCTGCTTTGCCTTTAGGGGTTTTGGTGTTCCGCCTTTTTCTGCATCATAACGATCGATGCATGCGTATTTACGCACAGAGCCTTGCGCGATAATGCGCATAGCCGCGCAAATATCTGCTAATTATGGTTTAATAATAACCGATAAACAAATAAACACGCAAATACAAGCAAATACGCGCAAATTTGTGCGAATATAAGGCTGTTGGAAATGAAGAACTTCCGATGACTCAGGAGGCACATGATGACAGATTCCAAACAGGCTCCGCTCGACGCCGAAGCAGCCGCTAAGGCGGCGTTTGCCTCGGTCCAGGACAAGCCGTTCCCTAACGACATCTTTACGGCTCCCGAGCTTCGTTGGGCCGTGATCGGATGCGGCGTTATCGCCAACCAGATGGCCCAGTCTCTCGCCCTTGCCGGCCGCAAGCTTGCGGGCGTCGCCAACCGTACGCTTTCCAAGGCCCAGGCTTTTGCCGAGCAGTATGGCGTCGAGAAGGTGTACGAGACGGTTGAGGACCTCTACGCCGATCCCGACATCGACGCCGTTTATATCACCACGCCGCATAACACGCATATCACCTACCTGCGCGCCGCTCTGGCAGCTGGCAAGCACGTGCTTTGCGAAAAGGCCATCACCCTCAACTCCGCCGAGCTCGACGAAGCGCGTGCCATTGCCGACGAGCATAACGTGGTCCTTATGGACGCCACCACGGTGCTCCACATGCCCTTGTATCGGGAGCTGCGCCGCCGCATGGATGCCGGCGAGTTTGGCCGCATGAACCTCGCTCAGCTCAACTTTGGCAGCTACAAGGAATACGGCGACCTGACCAACCGTTTCTACAATCGCAACCTTGCTGGCGGTGCCATGCTCGATATTGGCGTGTATGCCCTGTCCGTCATGCGCCTCTTTATGGCAAGCCAGCCTGTTGAGGTCGTTTCGCTCGGCAACACCTGTGAGACCGGCGTTGACGTTGCGGGCGGCATCGTCTGCCGTAATGCCGAGCAGCAGCTGGGCGTGGTGAGCCTTACACTTCACTCCAAGCAGCCCAAGCGCTCGGTCATCAGCTTTGACAAGTGCTATATCGAGGTCAACGAGTATCCGCGTGCCGATCACGCGACCATCGTGTGGACTGCGGACGGGCACCGTGAGGAGGTCCACACCGGCACCGAGGCATACGCTCTGTGCTACGAGATGGCCGACCTGGAGAAGGCCGTTGCCGGCGATGATTCGAAGCGCGAGCTTCTGGATTACGCTTCTGATGTTATGGAGCTTATGACCAAGCTCCGCGCCGACTGGGGAGTCGTGTACCCCGAGGAGGAGTAAGCGATGCTTGCGGAGGATAGGCTCAACGCGATCGTGTCAATGGTCCAGCAGGCTGGCTCGGTTACCGTGCAAGAGCTTGCCGATACCCTGGGCGTAACGGCGTCTACCATTCGGCGCGACCTGCAGACGCTCGATCGAGCACACCGTATCGCCAAGGTCCACGGCGGAGCGACAAGTCTTGAGCGCGCGCACGTGACGCGCGACCTAACGCTCAATGAGCGCAGCGACCTCCATAACGACGATAAGGAGCGTATCTGCGCCCGCGCCGCGGCGCTGGTGGAGCCCGAGAGCTTTGTATACATCGACTCGGGCTCGACGACGCTCAAGCTCATCGAGCATCTTCCACACCTTGAAGATGTCACCTATGTGACCGATTCCGTGCTCCATGCTCAGCACCTCGCTTTGCGCGGCATGCGTACCGTGGTACTAGGCGGCGAGCTCAAGCCCGAGACCGAAGCACTCGTCGGTCCCGATGCTCTGGCAACCTTAGACCGCTACAACTTCAACTGTGGCTTTTGGGGTTCTAACGGCATTGCCGCCGAGCAGGGCTTCACGGCGCCCGATATCGAGGAGGCGCAGGTTAAGCGCATCTCGATGCGCCATACGGCCAAGCGCTTTGTAATCTCTGACGCCAGTAAATTTGGCATGGTGGCGCCTGTCAAGTTCGCAGATTTTCGCGACGCAACGATTATTACCGCGGGCGAGGTGCCCGCCAAGTATCGGGCAATGGACAACGTCATCACGGTCTAGCGACGGGACAAGGCCAAAACCATCACAAAGGTGCCTGTCCCCATTGTGGTGGTTCGTAACGAAAACCGAGTAGTTTTCTCAATAGAAAAGCGGCAACGTCCATCACAGGCGTTGCCGCTTTCGTTGTCCGCCGGTTTGTCTAAGTCTGTAACAACTGGACCGTTAAAAGTGGGTTAGATGTTACAGATTGAGATACTTCCGAACCGCGCCATCCCTTTGTCTCAATCTGTAACATCTGGGATCGATTTTGCCGAGTTATTGTTACAGATCGAGATTTTCCCTTGAGGGGGATTTGAATGTCTCGATCTGTAACAGATAGACCGGAAAATGGGTTCTAACTGTTACAGATCGAGATGTTTTGGGGCCGCGGCTGAGCCATCGTGGCGGCTTGACGTTTGCCCAGATAAAACCTGCCAAAATAAACCTGTCCCTTTTTGGCAGGTTTTAGGGTTCCCAGGGGCAGGGGGCTTCGATGTAGATGTGCTCGCCGGTTACGGGATGGGTAAAGGATACGCTGTGGGCGTGGAGCATGAGGCCACAGGGGCGCGGCGTTCCGTACAGGTCGTCGCCAACCAGGGGATGGCGCTCGCTTGCCAGGTGCACGCGGATCTGGTGTTTGCGGCCGGTGAGCAGCTCAACATCGATATACGAACGAGTGGGCAGGCCTCGGCGGCTCTTAAGGCGCTTGAGCACCTTGACGTGCGTCTGCGACGGCTTGCCGCTGGCGCCGACGCGCATCTTGCGGCTATCGTGGCGATCGCGGGCGATGGGCTTGTCGATGAGCTTTTCGTTCCAGTCGATCTTGCCCTCGGCGAGCGCCAGATAGTGCTTTTCGAAGGCGTGGTCGATGACCATCTGGTCAAAGGCGGGCTGCGTCTGCTTGTCGAGCGAGAACAGCACCACGCCGGTAGTGTCGCGGTCCAAGCGGTTGAGCGGCTGCATGTCGGTCGCGGCAAAGCCGTCGCCCATCGCCAGCAAAAGGTCGCTGGCATAGTCGGTAAGCGTGCGCTCGCCGGTGCCGTCGCCGTGGACGATCATGCCGGCGGGCTTATCGATGGCCATGAGCCAGGCGTCGCAGTAGAGGACTTGGGGTTCTTCGTTCACGTGTAAGCCTTTCGGTTAGCTAATTCCCACAAATATGCAGCCCGAAGTGGCGCCGCGCAGGCGGGCGGCGGGCTTACGGCCGGCCTGCGCGGCCTCGACGGCGCGACGGACGCGTGCGACGGCGCGGCCAATCTCATCGGCCTCGAGCAGGGTTCCGTCGACCATGAGACGGCGCACGCCGGCGTCGAGCAGCTGTGGAACCTGCGGTGTGAGGTCGATGGGGTAGGCGTCGTACAGGCGCGAGCGGCCGTGGATGTCGGTACGCACCGGCATGACCTTGCCGTCGATATTCTTGAGCGACAGCTTGCGGGCGCGCAGGCGGCAGTGGGCGCAATCGTGGATACAACCGTTGGCCACCTGCAGGATACAGTGCTCGCTCGTCATAACGCGCGGGCGGCCGAAAACGGTGATGCCCAGGGCCGCGGGCGCGGAGGTACCAAGCGAGATAATCTCGTCGAGCGTGATCTCGGGCGAGAGCCAAAACGCCCCGGCTCCGCGCTCGGCGAGTGCCTCCATGCAAGGCGTGTTGTGCACGGGCAGGCAAGAGCGAATCTCGGCCGTGGCACCAACCTGGGCGGCCAGGGCAAGCTCAGAGATGTTGCCAATAGCGACCGTGGCACCGGCAACGACCCACGGGTCGACGCGCGCGTGGTCGACGGCGCGGCAGACCTCATCGAGCACGGGAACAATACCCTGCTCAAACGCATCGGCGGGGGAGAGCCCGGCCGCATCGAGCGCGTCGGTGGTCATGTAGATGCGCGCGGCTCCCTCCGCGCGCGCTGCCTCGGCGGCCTCGAGCGAGGTGACGGTGGCGCAGATCTGCGGCTCATCGCGGTAGTGCTCGGGCGCGGGGCGGGAATCACTGGTGACAATCGCCGGCAGCTCGAGCGTGTGGGCGCGCTCCTCGTAAGGCGCCAGAATGGCCTCCTCGAGCGCCTTGCAAGCGGCGGCGCGCACCTTGTGCACAGCGGAGAAGCCCATGCCACAGCCCTCATCGAGCGCCACGTCAAAGCTCGCGGCCTCAAAGGGAGAGGAGCCCATACGCCCGACGTGCTCCACCAGATCGGACGCCTCAACCGCGCGGGTCTTGGCGGCCTCGACGGTAAAGCCGGTGGCGGTGGCGGTGAGCGTGGGGTCGTCGCAGCAGGTGAGCGTGACGGTAAACGGCTCGCCTAGGCGCGCCGCGACGGACACGTCTACGGCGCGGCGGCGTAGCACGTCGCGCTTGAGCGCAGCGCCGGCAGCGTCAATGGCGCGCTGGCTGCGAATCACACGCACGCGGCAGCCCTCGGGCATGCTGCGGGGAACGCGGCACTCGATGATGTCGCCGGCGGCGGCATCATCGGCGGCGATGGCAGTCAGGAACTGGTCGAACTCGTCGTCGTGGCGAAGTTCCAACAAGTCGCCCTTGCCCACGGGCTCAAACAGCTCAATGCGGGCGATGGCGGCGCGGCGACGACGGTCGTCGGGTTTGAGCCCGCGCACGTCGCGGTTGGCCATACGGCTGCCCAGCACCGTGCCCACAATCTGGCCGCGGTTGTTGGAGCGCTCGTAGCTCATCATCTCGTCGCCCGAGGTGCCGTCCTGATAGGCGTGCGTAAAGTCGCGGTTAAAGCAGCGCTTGAGTTGGCGCTGGCGAGCGGCGTCCTCGTCCTTATCTACGACGGCCCCGGCCAGCATGTCATCGATCTGATGACGATACACATCGACGATGGAGTACACGTAATCGGGCGCCTTCATGCGGCCCTCGAGCTTGAGCGATGCGGCGCCGGCGTCATATAGGCGGCGAACAAGCTGTGAAGTGTTGGTGTCGCGCGGGCATAGCGCGCGCTCGCGACCGGTAGGGGAGAGCGTGCGGCCGTTCTCGTCGATCAGCTCGTAGGGCAGACGGCAGGGCTGAGCGCACATGCCGCGGTTGGCCGAGCGGCCCGCCATGGCAAAGCTCGAGAGCAGGCACAGGCCCGAGTAGCAAAAGCAGATGGCGCCGTGGCTAAAGACCTCCAGGTCAACGTCGGGCGCGGCGTCGTGGATGGCGGCGATCTCGTCGATGGAAAGCTCGCGCGAGAGGGTCACGCGGTCGGCGCCCTGCTCGCGGCACCAGATGGTTCCGCGGTCATCGTGGATGTTCGCCTGGGTCGAGATATGGGTTTCGATGCCGGGCATGGTGCGCTTGACCTCAAAGAACAGGCCCCAGTCCTGGATGATAAAGGCGTCGGCGCCCAGCGTGGAGCAGCGGTGGATGAGCTGCAGTGCATCGCTCATCTCGGACTGCTTGATGACGATGTTGACCGTGACGTAGACGCGCGAGCCGGCCAGGTGCGCGGCGCGGCATGCCTGCTCAAAGGCCTCATCGGTAAAGTTGGTGGCCTTGCGGCGGGCGTTGAAGCTGCCCATGCCGCAGTAGATGGCGTCTGCCCCGGCGGCGAGCGCGGCGGCAAAGGGCTCCGGGCCTCCGGCGGGGGCCAGAAGCTCGGGCCTGCGGTTGGTGGTTCGGCTGGCGGTTGTGGTCATATCCTGCCTTTCAAAATGCTCAGATACACAAAAGTATAGTGGCGTCGTCGCGATGGGCGATGCCCGCAGCCTAAGCAGGACAAAGTCTTCAGTAGCCTGGGCTGGCTGACCCCGTGGAGAACCGTTCAGCGGCCCGTGCGCGCCGTTGGGCGATAAAATATTCTCGCATTCTGATAATTATCTTGCAGCTGGCGTAATCATCCCCTACTATCCCAATCAAGCGCGGTGTTCAGACCGAACTGTGCCTCCCGGTGCGAACGCCGCGCTCACGCTCTCTATTTGATCGTAAGGAGAAAAACATGAGCAAGACCGTCGTGTCTTCCGATAACGCGCCCGCAGCCATCGGCCCGTATTCCCCCGGTATCCAGACCGGCAACATGGTGTTCCTGTCCGGCCAGCTGGGCATCGATCCCGCGACCGGCAAGCTGCCCGAGGGTATCGAGGCCCAGGCCAAGCAGTCCCTCGCCAACGTCGAAGCCCTGCTGACCGCTGCTGGCGCTACGTTTGCCGATGTCGTCAAGACCACGGTCTACCTGGCTGACATCGCCGACTTTGCCGCCGTGAACGAGATTTATGCCTCCAAGTTTGAGGCCCCGTTCCCCGCGCGCAGCGCTTTCCAGGTTGCCGCTCTTCCGGCTGGCGGTCTGGTCGAGATCGAGGTCGTCGCCGCTCTCTAAGGCGTTGGCAACAACTAAACATGACATGCAAAAAGACCCTGCAGCGCGTGTGAACTGCAGGGTCTTTTGTCACGTGACGGATCGCTTGCGGAGCCACCAAGGGCAGTCTTTTTGGGACGGGGCCATTTTAGCTACCCCTATATGCAGGATTGCTTTTACTTGCGGCTCATCGAAATCGTGGGCAGAGGGAGGGTAGCTAAAATAGCCCCGTCCCAAAAAGACTGCCCGCGCTCCATTTTGCTCGTTAGCCCTCCTTGCGGACTTTTTGCAGGTAGCGGTAGACGCTGGGCTCCGAGATGCCCAGCGCGGTGGCAGCGCAGGCAACAGCGCCCTTGAGCATAAATACGCCGTTGCCGTTAAGGTGGCGAATAACGTCCACGCGATCGGCCTGCCCAAGCGAGGCGACATCCTGGCCGCGGCTTTCGAGCAATTCGGAAATGCTGTGGTCGATGAGCTCCTGTGTAGACTCCGAAAGAATTTCGACCTCGATAGACGCGGGCTCCGCCTGCCTTGGCACAGCGTCGAAGCAGGCCATGAGCTGCTGGGCCATGGCGTTGATGGAGCGTACCGTGGAAAGATCGGTGTTGACGCAGAGCATGCCGACGATCTCGTTATCCTCGCGAATAAAGTACGTTGCGGATTCCAATGTCTTGCCACCGGCACCGCGCCCCTCGTAGCCCGTAATAAACGGCAGGTCGCGATACTTGGGATCGTGCATGATCTTGAGTGCCAGATCGGTGGCGGGACCGCCGACCTTGCGGCCGCTCACGATGCCGTTGCGGATATCGACGATGGCGTGGTCGGGATCCGAGAAATCGTGCAGCACGATTTCGCTGTTTTTGCCGAGTATCTGCTCCAGGAAATCGACCATCGGCAAAAAGCGACGTACAGTCTCGTTCACGGGCAACTCCTTTGGATGAAATCGGAAGTTTCATAACAATTTTTTCTCATGGTAACACGGTGTCTATTGACTCGTATATTCGCAGGTACATTGCGTAATACAGAGGAACGGTAGGAATTTGGCGGTAAGCGGTCGACCAAAAGAAAAGTTAGATGTTATTTTGACCAGACACTTTTCTGACCTGCGGAAATTCATTGTCTCAGCTGAAAAATAGGCTGATAACAAAAAATTATTATTGAGAATGAGAAAGAGCACCGACATCATTCAGGTGGCGCTCATTCTTTCGGCAATCGACACGGCCCTTCAGGCCTTCGCTCCCTTCCGCCGCATCGGCGGCGGCCTGCTGAGCGGTCTTCCCACCAGCGCCCTTGGCCAGAACGTGGGCATCATCTGCTCCAACAAGGTCGTCAACAAGTGGGTCTTTGTGATCATCGCGGCCGTCTTTGCCATCGCGGTCTGTTCCCGCAGCTCTCTGCCGTGCTCTCCGCCATCCCGCAGCCCGTCATCGGCGGCGCGACCGTCGGCGTCTTTGGCACCATCACCATGAACGGCGTGCGCATGTTCACCCGCGAGGGCCTTACGCAGCGCACGACCACCATCGTCGGTACCTCCGTCGTCTTTGGCCTGGGTATCTGGATGGCCAGCGGTTGCCTTGCCGGCGAGGGTATGCCCGCCTGGGTGTCCACCGTCATCGGCTCCAATGCCGTAACCCCCACCGCCATCATGGCCATTGTCCTTAACCTGATCCTTCCGCAGACACCGGTCGTGGCTCAGCACATCGATGCTGCTAAGGATGCTGCCGTGGATCTGGTCTTGCCCGAGAGCAAGAAGTAATCAATTTGGTGCTATTCGTCGGCGGACGTATCGCCTCGTCCGCCGACGTCATGCGGCGCCAAGCCGCACTTCAAAGGGTTTGCCCCGTGGGTAAAATAAGGCTGACGGCAGCCCAAGTGGTGAAGAGCTGGGCAGCGCCGTTGCTTAGATTAGGGGGTCGATGCCTTAACCGCGTCGACCCCTCTTTTTATGCTTCGAGCACTGCTTGAGTGCCTCGGAAAGTCCGATGAGCGCCGTGAGGAGCGAGACCAGAGCGGTCAGGAGCTTCCGGAACGGTTCACGTGCGGTGGCGTGCCGCCCCTTCTGCGTGCGCGATTGTCGAATTACGTTATAGCTAGCTATATTATAGGAAGACATAATATAGCTAGCTATAACGTAAAGGAAGCTGAGGGTCCGTCCTGTGTTGTTGGGGACGGGGCTTTGCCCGATCGCGTGGTCTTTAGCATTTTCGGTTGAGTGCTCCGTGGATGTTGAGTGGTGGCTGGAGTAGAGCGACGAGTTGAGCGAACGCAGGAGCGGGCTCCGAGGCTCCATTACTGAAAATTCATTTGTTAAACCTGGCAACCGTGGGTAGAATAAAGTCGACGGCAGCCCAAGGGTGATAGCTGGGCAGCGCCGTTGCTTTGATCAAGGGGTCAATGCCTTAACGGCGTCGACCCCTCTTTTAATATGAGAAAGCCATTGTCAATAGGCGTGTTTGTTCGAGCCCGGTTTTAAACCGGGCTTTTTCGTTTCCCGTCGGGAGGGCCCGCGCACGCTGCACGTTTAGTCGACGCTTGCCTGGCAAGCTAATATCCGCGGGCTCTTGCGGGCGCGCTGCCGGCGGTCAGCCCGGTGTGTCCGCGCACCCCACCGCATTTCGATTCTCCGTCCGGCGCGCTCGTCCGAAACCAGTCTTGTTCACGGGCGCGGCCCATGGGCTGCCCAAAAAGGGTTCGTGAACGCGCGCCGGCGATGCGTCGAGGCGCGGGCCCTCCCGGCGGGAGGCTTGTTGTCCGACGGGGTCAGCCGAGTGTCCCCTCCGCCCGGCGCCCGATCTCCCAGACCCAGCAGGCGAGCTCGCGCGCGACGGCGGCGTTTGCCTTGCACGGGCTCTTGCCCGCCGCCGCCAGCGCCTCGCGGCGGCGGCAGAGCCTGGCGGTGCAGTCGTCGGCGCGCGCCCGGATCGCCGCGGGGACGTCCGCGCCGGGCGCCGGGGCCTTCGGGCGGGGCGTGCACGTCAGGTAGTGCCACGCCGACTCCACCAGCGCCGTCCTGGCGATCCGGTTGCCCGTCTTGGTTATCCCGCCGCGCCGCTCGGTCTCGCCGCTCGAGCGCTCCGACGGGACCAGCCCGCACCAGCTCGCGAAGGCCGGGGCCGTCCGGAACCTCGTGAAGGAGCCCGCCTCGGCCGCGAGCCTGAAGGCCGTCAGGGTGTCGATTCCCTTGATGCAGGAGAGCGCCTCGACGGCCGGGCGCCACCGGTCGGTCCGGGCGAGGGCGAGCACCTTCTTCTCGAGCTGCCGGCGGTCCGACTCCGCGCACCTCGCGGCCGTGACGTAGTACTCGAGCACGTCGCGCTGGGGCCCCTCGAGCCTGATCCCGGATATCCACCTCCAGTGGGCGCGCGTCCAGGATCCCCTCCTCGTCCCGTCGGCGTTGCGCTCGTCCCAGACGTGGCCCAGCCTGATCAGGAACATGTTGAGGCGCTGCCTGGCGCGGCGGTACTCCGCCGTGGCGTCGTCGAGGGCGCGGTCGAGGTCCCGGGCGGCCTCGACGGCCGCATCGGGCAGCGGGACCTCCACGATGTTGTGGGTGGCGAGCATGCGGGCGATGAACTCGGCGTCGCGCCGGTCGTTCTTGCGGCGCGCGTCCGCCGCCGGCCTCTGCATCTTGGAGACGGCGGCCACGGCGCAGTCGAGGCCGAGCGCGCGCGGCTCGCGCGCCATGTGGAAGCCGGTGGGGCCGCTCTCGTAGCAGGCCCTGGGCTCCTCGAACCCGAGGGCCCACTCCGCGATCTCGGCGGCGTCCGTCCCGAAGTCACGGTGCACCACCTCGCCGGTGAAGGGGTTGAACGCCGCGGCGGCGACCGATCGCGCGTGGACGTCCAGGCCGATGGAGGTAACATGGGGCATGGGAAGCCTCCTCCCCGCAGGTGCGGTAAGGGCTACCGCACTGGCCGATACTCAAAGCCCATTGTGGCATCCCGAGCCCGCGAAAAGAAGCTGCGCCGCGGGGGAGGCGACCCAAATGGCTTTCTCATATCGTCTTGTGCTTCGAACACTGCTTGAGTGCCTCGGTAAGTCCGATAAGCGCCGTGAGGAGCGAGACCAAAGCGGTCAGGAGCTTCACGAAATCAATCAGATCGGTCATGGGCATCACCTCCCGTCGCATGGAGGGCGCTGCCCGGCACATGGAACTGCCGTCAACAATAACCAGTCTATCAAACTGCAGCCATAAATACGAATATATGTTCGCTCATAACAGCGACGCGCCATCTCAAAGCGCGGCTCTACGCAAGGGTGCCGGGTGGCCGCGCTGGGCGCTTTCATGTCCGCACGAGCGCCTATCCTTACGGCAATGTAGCCGCCTATGTAGCAAGCGGCAGGCAACGGAGAGAGGCCATAACCGTGTCAGCTGAAAAGACGCCGGGTATCTCGGCTATCGATACGACGAACTTTGCGCGCCAGATCGTGCTGGACTTTGAGTTTGCGCCGGTGCCAAAGCAGCGCCAGCGCCGTGGACTGCGCAACGAGATTATCGAGGTCGGCGCCGTTAAGCTCGATTACCACGGCAACGTTATGGGCGAGTTCTCGCAGTTTGTGCAGACGGAATTTACCGAAGGCGTTGCGTTTCCCGTCCGCGAGCTAACGGGGATATCGGCTGTGGACACCGCGATGGCCGATCCGCTCTACATGGTGATCAAAAGGCTCAGCGATTGGATCGGTCGCTACTCCGCCCAGGTGGTTTGCTGGAGCGGGACGGACCGTCGACAGCTTTTGACCGAGTGCCAGGCAAAGCGCATCGACCTTTCCGCATTTCCTACGGACTGGGCCGACCTGCAGGCGTTTTATACCTCGATCATGGATGTGGGCAGCCATGGGCGCGTTTCGTTGGGCGACGCGGCGATGTGGTTTGGCATTGAGTTCGACGAGTCGACGGGCCATGCCCACAGCGCCCTAGCCGATGCACGCGTGACCGCCAAGCTGCTCAAGCAGGTGATGGACGGGGACTACCACGTGAGCCCGCGCGCCCAGGAAGTCCGCCAGCGGTGGGGGATGGGCGAGCGAGCCCAGACGCGCCTCTCTAGCAAGTGCCCCGAGCTGGGCGACCTGCTGCTGAAGCTGAAGGCGGAGGGGAGGTAGGGGACTTTTTTGGTGTTTAGTGTGTCCAGGGAGAATAAAAAGCTGAGGCGCTCTTTTCGACCCGCGCCGTGCGGGTTTAGGGAGCCTCGACTGCTTTATGCTATGCGAACAAGCATGCCTTACGGTCTTGGAGATATTTGAAGTGCCCATCCGATGGGATATTATTGTTCATAATAGTTTTTGACGTATTCGATCACGGGAGATTGCCTGTGCAAACGACAATGTTTAATAGCCATTGTATTTCTTTGATGTTTTGATAAATTAAAGATTTATTTGATTTGCCAATCAAAGGTGCCTCCTTCTGATTTTCTTGATTGTCTGCTACACTTCAGCCCATTGGATGTCAGTATCCAATGGGCTGAATATTTAAAAGGAGGGGCAATGTACTGCACAAAATGCAACCGCTTCACCGATAGTGGTACATGCCCTGAATGCGGCGGGGAGACAATCGAAGAAGCTCCTCATGTCGTTTATTGGTGCGGCAGCTGCAACATCCCGTTGATTCACATCCCGGGGGACCGAAAAATCGAATGTCCGATTTGCGGGCACGAGGCAAAGTATCTTTGTGCAGATATGCGCCCCGTCTTTCCTGAGGAAAGGCTGCTTTTTGAGGTAATGACGGGGAAACCCCTTGCGTATATCCATGAATCCGTGTGGGCTTCGGGAAGCAAGTATTACGTCAATGGCAAGGCAACGAACATTACGGTTGCCGAATTCCTTTCCTCTAACCCAATCGAGGTCAGGTCGCAGATCGACGAATATGCCAAGGGGAATAGCTACGATGCATTCGATCGCTACGTCGATGTTTTCGTTGAGGCGAACCGTGCACATCTTGACGCCATCGTGCGCGAGGCGTGCTCTTTCGTCGTCGACGCCTCCAAGGATTATCCCGAGGAAAACCTCGTTGTCTCTTTTTCGGGCGGCAAGGATTCGACCGTAACCGCCGATATTGCTGTTCGCGCCTTGAGTGACCCTTATCTTGTTCATATATTCGGCGATACTACGCTCGAGTTTCCTAGTACTACCGAGTATGCAAAGCGCTTTCGCGCCAGCCATCCTTTGGCGATTTTCAAGACTGCGCGTAACTTCGAACAGGATTTTTACGATATGGCCGAGGTCATCGGTCCACCGGCACGAATGATGCGGTGGTGCTGTTCGATGTTCAAAACGGGGCCGATTTCGCGTGCATTTAAGGGGCTTTTCGGCGATGAGCCCATCTTGACCTTCTACGGCATTCGCAAGGGGGAGTCGGTCTCGCGCAGCAAGTACAATCGCATTGAGGACAGCGCCGAATCCGTCAAGATTCAGCGGCAGACGGTTGCGGCACCAATTTTCTATTGGAATGACCTTGACGTTTGGTTGTACATACTTGGTGAAAAAATCGATTTCAACGATGCCTACCGTCTCGGTTACGAGCGCGTGGGCTGCTGGTGCTGTCCGAACAACAACGCGCGAGCCCAATTCCTGTCTCAAATCTACATGCCAGAAGCTGCAGCTAAATGGCGCAGCTTCCTAGTTGATTTCGCGCGCCGCATCGGTAAACCGGACCCGGAGGTATACGTCGACACAGGTAAGTGGAAAGCGCGCCAAGGGGGCAACGGTCTTGCCGCTGCAAGCTCTGTTCTTGTTGAGGCGAGCCACTGCGCCACTGACGACAGCGCGACCATCTTCTCGCTTGAGAGGCCCTACTCAGACGAATTGGTGGGCCTGATGACGCCCATAGGCGATTATGCGCCTGGCCTCGGCCGTCCGCTACTCGACGAGAAGGTCATCGTCGACCACCGCACGAGGGAGCCACTTATCTCCGTTATGCCTTTCGCGCAACCTGGCTACGAGTACGCCGCGAAAGTGCGCGTGCTAAAGGCCTCTGATGCCGAGACGTTGCTGCGCATGGCGAAGTATCAGGTTGTTAAGTTCAATGCTTGCAGGCAGTGCCTCAAATGCGAAGGCCTGTGTCGTTTCGGCGCGATCAGCATTACGTCGGACGGCTACCGAATTGACCCGCAGAAGTGCATGCACTGTCGACAGTGCGTAACCGATAAGTATCTTGAGGGCGGTTGCCTCATGCGCAAGTACCTCAGAACCAAGGAAGAGTAACGTCATGCAGATGAAGTTCAAGGCACACCAGTCTTTTGCTGTGCGCAAAGGATGGCTCGGAAAAGGCCTCCGCACAATAGCGAATCCCGATAATGCTGCACTTCTTATGCCGAGCAACAGCAAGGCCGCGATGGACGAGCTGGGTTTGGGCTCGAACCAGGTCGTGGCGCTGCGCTATTGGATGCAGACGCTTGGCCTTGTGGACTACAGGAAGGGATCTCGCAATCGCGAGCACGTTCTTACGGCGCTAGGTAAGCTTATCTATGAAAACGACCCGTACACGGAGGAGATCGGTACGCTTTGGGCGCTTCACTGCAACCTCGCATCTGCTCTAGAGGACGCCGCTTCCTGGTACTTTTTCTTCAATGAGTTCGGTATGAGCGTTTTTACGCGGAAGGATTTTACTCGCGCCCTTGAGCGCTACATCTTCACCTACAACGACAAGAAGGATGTGTCCCTTAAGTCGCTCGAGGACGATTTCAACTGCATCATCAACACTTACGTCGCGCACGGCTATGCCGGCAAGAAGGGCGGCTCGCCCGAGAGCGTTATCGATTGCCCTCTCGGCGAACTCGGCCTTGTGAGTATCGAGAGCCGCAGCGCAAGAAGCTTTCGCAAAACGAGCGCTAACCCCGCCATGCTTCCTGCGCTGCTGGTGCTCTATTGTATCTGCATGATGGTGGATTTCCAAGAACGCATGGACAGCCCTCTCGGACGAGAGATAAGGCTCGCCGACTTGCTCGATGCGCCATGCTCGCCCGGAAGGGTTTTCAACCTTGACGCCGTGGCGCTTCTTGGCAAGCTTTACGAACTTGAGGGCGAAGGCTATGTCCGCATAAATCGCACTGCCGGCCTTGACGTCGTTCGTCTCAATGAGCCAGGCATGACTGCAACCGCTTGCCTCGAGCGCTATTACGAGATTATTGGTTAGGAGCGCTCCCGTGAACCTAAAAGATATGGTCGTCCCCAACAAGGACTTTCAAACTTCGATAAACATCGAATTCGACTTCGGCTCCAAAGAGAAGATCGAGGGTCTCATTCCCACCGATTCCGTCTGTCGCTACCTTGAGCGCATCTTGGGCGATGTTATTGCCCCCTCTAATCAGCGGGCAAAGCTGCTCGTCGGCGCCTACGGCAAGGGCAAGTCCCATGTCGTGCTCGCGGCGCTGATGGCGATGTGGTGCAAAGACCCCGGAGCATTTCAGAGAATCACAAACGCATATAGGCGCAGGAGCAGCGGTTTTGCAGAGACCTTCGACAGATTCGTTCAAGATGGCCAGCGCTTGCTTCCCGTCGTTATTTCGGGAAGCACGTCCGATCTTCGCCATTCGCTTCTTCTCGCGCTCAGAAATGCCCTGAAGCTTTGCGATTCCACCGATCTTATGCCTTCAACGAATTACGACGGCGCAATTAGAGTACTTGACAGATGGCGCCGCGATTATCCGAGCACGCTGAAACGATATGAAGAGCTTACGGGCTCGACCTACGGCACGACAGTCGCAAAACTGCGCGCCCTGGAAACCGATACGTATGAAGAGTTCGTTGCCGCCTACCCAAGCTTGACCTCAGGTAGCACGTTTGATGTGCTCGACGGAGCAGACGTGCTTTCCGTATACGAGCAGGTGCTCTCCGGCCTTTCCGAGCGCGGCGTTAGCGGTCTTTATGTCGTTTACGACGAATTCAGCAAGTATCTAGAGACGAGCATAGGACGAGCCACCGTTGAAGACACGAGGCTTCTTCAGGACTTTGCCGAGGCATGCAACAGGAGCGGCGCAGAAAAGCAGCTACATCTTCTGCTCATTAGCCACAAAAGCATCTCGAACTACATTGACGCCGACCTGCCCAAAGAGAAGGTCGATGGGTGGCGCGGCGTGTCCGGTCGCTTTGAAGAAATCGAAATGTCTGACGACGAGAACCAGTCCTACGAGCTCATGTCTTCGGCGATCATCAAGGATTCCACGAAGTGGAGCCGTTGGCGCTGCGATCACGAAGCACTTCTATCGCGAATCGAGGGACGCTACGTCCACAATGGACTTTTCGCGGGCAATATGTCCGATGTCGTTGTGCGTGGTTGCTACCCGTTGCATCCGTTGACGGCGTTCTTGCTCCCGAAGCTGTCTGAGAAAGTCGCCCAGAACGAGAGAACCCTGTTCACCTTCCTGTGCGCCGAAGGCGACAAAACCATGTCGGCGGTCCTGGCGGAATCGGCAGAGTTCGTTACTCCCGACTGCATTTACGACTACTTCGAGCCCCTTCTTCGCAAGGAAATGTACACGAGCCCCCTCCATAGGGTTTACGAGCTTGCTCGCGCATCCCTTTCGCGCGTCGAGCCCGTCTCCCTCGAGGCGCGCATCATTAAAACCGTTGCCGCAATCGACGCGGTCGCTCAATACGATCGAGTGGAGCCAACCAAGGAGACCCTCCTCGACCTCTTTTGCGACTGCGGATTGGGAGCAAAAGAGGTCGATGAGGCCATTTCGCGCCTTGTCGAAGGAGACTCAATCGTCTACCTGAGGCGCAGCAACGCATATCTCAAACTCAAGGAAACCACTGGCGTTCATGTGGATGCAGAGGTTTCCAATCGAGCTGGCTCGCTCCGCAGCATGATGACCGGCGAAGCGGCGCTTAACCGAGAAATCGGAAATATGGCCCTGTACCCGTCTCGATACAACGAAGACAAAGGCATGGTCAGGTTCTTTGAGTGTGGCTTCGTTGGCGCATCCTCGCTAAAGAAATGGTGCGAACAAGAGGTGAGGCCCGATCATATCCTCGACACCGGCAACGATTGGGTAGCGGATGGTCAAGTCGTCGGAGTCTACTGTTCGACGCCGGATGAGCTCATTGAGCTGAAAGACCTTGCCAAGAATGAGCTTTCGCGCGAAAAGCTGACCGTTGCGGTTGTACCGAGGTCGTTCACGAGGATCGAAGAGGCGCTTTACCGGCTTGAGGCCGCAAGGCAGTTGAAGGAGGAGGCAGCCGACGATGCAGCGCTTGCTGACGAATACGAGATAGTCATCGAGGACTACTCGGAAATCGTCAACGGCTATATTGCCGGCTTCTTTCAGCCAGAGCTGAGAAAATCCCTTTATTACGTCAACGGGAGTCAGAAGAAGGTCATTACGCGCAAGCGAAAGCTCTCCGAAGAGCTGTCTCTGCTTTGCGACGAAGTCTTCGGCTCAACGCCAAGAATAACCAGCGAGTCCCTCAACAAAAATGACCTAACGGGAACGGCCTTCAGCAGCCGAACCAAGATTCTCAAGGCTTTGTGTGCGCCTACGCTTGCCCAAAACCTGGGCTTCGTGGGCAATGGCCAGGAGACGTCCATGGCGAGGAGCGCATTCGAGAAGACTGGACTCATCAAGGATATCGCGAAAGCAATTGACGAACCCGGCGTTCCAGAGGCAGGCATTGAAGCGGTCATCGATACCATCAAGGACTTTATAGAAACTGCTGACAACACGCCCTTTTCAGAGCTCTACGCTAAACTGATGGGGCGCGATCTCGGCATCGGCTTGCGAATGGGCCCGATTCCTCTCTACCTTGCCTACGTTCTCAGGGGCTACAGGGAGCAGATCAAGATAACCTTCAATGGCGAAGAGCGGCCCATTAACGAGACCCTCTTCGACGACATTGCAAAGAATCCAAGTGATTACCGCCTGACAAGACTCAACTGGTCCCCCGAGATGGAGGCCTACGTGAAGAAGGTCGCAGGGGTTTTCGGATGCAAGTCCGATAGGGCTACGCGAGCAGACGTTGTCGATGCCATGCGCCTCTGGTATGTGGCCCTTCCTCAGATGACCCGTAACGCCAATATTGATCGCTCACATGGCGGGGCGGAGCCCATCTCGAGGGTAAGGAAGCGTTTCTTTAAGGCGGTAAAGAAAATAGATTGCGACACCGACAAGCTTCTGTTCGAGGAAATTCCCTCGATATTCGGAGAACCTTGCGATTCGGACGCCTTAATTTACGCGCTCAAAAACGAGAAGGACGAGTGCGATGGATATCTGCGCGGCTGCGTCGAGGGGCTAGCACACGCTTTGATGGCGTTGTTCGGTCCCGATGCCCATCAGGACGCAAGTCTTTCATCCGTTTTGAGGGATTGGGTTGACACCCATCCGGCTGTGCAAACGAGCGTCTATTCGGGTATCAACAATCAAGTCCTTCAAGCTGTGGTTACTTCAACGGGCGACGACTTCGTGACTGTCAACAGAATTGCCAAGGCGGCGACCGCGCTTCGCATCGACGACTGGAATGACGAAAGATTTGATGACTTCCTCCGAATCGTTCAAGGTATGAAAACTGAGGTCGAATCAACCGTCGATGAAGCGGGAACGACTGAAGATGAATCCGCCTGTTTGAGCATCAGGTTTGCCGACGAGGGCGGCGTGCTTAGGGAAAAAAAGTTCCCGGTCGTTATCCCGTCCCGGCGCGCCAAGCTTCTTAAGACCGGGCTTCTTGCGTGCTTGGATGAGATGGGAAGCGCTCTTTCCCCTGAGGAAAAGAGACAGGTCGTTTTCGATGTTCTGAGGAGGCTTTGCTAGCTATGCCAGAAACAGCTTATTTCGATAATGCGGCGACCACTTTTCCGAAGCCGAGCGTCGTCTATGACTATGCCGACTCTTTTTATCGCAATTCCGGCGGCAATATCGGCAGGGGCGGCAACGCTCTGGCCGTTGCCGCCGGCGAAATCGCCAAAGCAGCAAAGAGCAACCTGAAGAAGCTCTATGACTGCCCTGCGGGTGAGGTCGTTTTCACGGTTTCGGCGACCGACGCCCTAAACCGCATTCTCCTCGGCTTGAATCTCGCCAAAGACGACGTTGTTTACTGCACGCCCTTTGAGCACAACGCTGTAACCAGGCCTTTATTCCATTTGGCCGAAACGACTGGTATAAGGATTGAGATTCTACCATTTGATGACGAGACGTTTGTGCCCCGATATGAGGAAATCGAGGAAGCCTTTGCTGCCCAACCGCCGAGGCTCGTTGTGATGACTCACGCTAGCAACGTATGTGGCGCGGTCGTTCCTGTGGAAACTGTCGCGCAAATGGCTAAAGCCTATGGCGCAACGACCGTTATCGATATGAGCCAGACTGCTGGCTTGCTCCCGCTTCAGCTCTCCAGCGATCTGTTTGATTTCGCAGTCTTCGCGGGCCATAAGACCTTATATGGTCCATTTGGCATCGGAGGCTTTATTTGCAAGCGCGGAGCCGAGCTCAGACCCGTTTTTTTTGGCGGGAATGGCATCAACTCGGTCGAGCAGCGGCTCCCTGAGAATATCGTCCAGATGGAAGAGATCGGAAGCCAAAACACGTATGCAATCGCGGGGCTTAAGGCGTCCACAGATTGGCTGCTCGAGCAGGGATTGGAAGCGATTCGCAAAATCGAAATGGAGAATCGGGACAGGCTTTTGGAGTGCCTGAGGGCCGCCGGGTTTTGCTCTCTCATCGGCGAAGGCATGGAATGCGAGAGGATAGGCGTTGTGTCTACTCTGTTTGACGGGTACTCACCGGATGAAGGGGAAATGGTCCTTGGCCGATGCGGGATTGCCGTACGCTCCGGCATTCAGTGCGCCCCATACGCCCATCGTTTTCTCGGCACTCTACCCTCTGGAACAATTCGCTTCAGTGTAAGCGCTTTGACCGACGACCCCGAGTTCGATGCACTGGAACGAGCGTTGGACGTCATCGATGAATAAAAAATAGCCGCCCATTGATAAAACCAGACCGTCTGCCGAACTTATCCCCAGTGGATAAGCCACTTATTGTCTGACAAGCCTGTAAGCCGCCTTATAATAAATAAATTATCAGACGGAGGTGTTTCGGTGAGCTTTGTTGGTTTGGATATCAGAAGAGAATATCGATCGCTATTGCGCGATGTTGTCCGTGATTTCTATACACCACTTCTTTCCCAAGCGGTCCTCTATAGGCGTGCGGTTGGCTTCTTTTCGTCTTCCGCGTTAATTAGTCTTACCGAGGGTCTTAAGGGCCTCATCAAGAATAACGGTACGATTGAGGTAATCGCTTCTCCTCGTTTATCGGACGCCGACATTGAAGCCATTCGAGACGGCGTTTCCCGGCGCGATGATGTAATTCTAGAGGCCTTGCTCCGCGAGCTCGACAAGCCTAAGGGCAAGTTTGAGCAGGCACGTCTGAATCTTCTTTCAAATCTTATCGCTTCTGGCGTTCTAACGATTAAAATCGCTTTTCTTGAACGAGATGGCGAAATGGGTATGTTCCATGAGAAGCTCGGATTGATGTATGACGCCGACGGCAATATCGTTGCCTTCTCTGGTTCCATGAACGAGTCCGAGAACGCTTTTCACTGCAACTACGAATCGATCGATGTTTACACGTCCTGGTCCCAAGACGCCGACCGCGTGAACGACAAGGTCTCTGCGTTTACTGCGATGTGGGGCGATTACGAGCCAGGCGTCACTGTAGTTGACTTCCCCCAAGTAAGCCAAGCCATTGTCGACCGGTACAAGATTAGCGATGGTATCGATCCCAACGCATGCGAGATTACGCCGAATGGCATGAATGAAGAAGATAAGGCGGCCGCAACGGAACCGAATGATGATATTCCGAGACTCCCGGAATGGTTTCGTGACGGAATTCGCGATTACCAGAAAGAAGCTGTCGGAAACTGGGTAGCCAACGACTTCAGGGGCATTTTCGATATGGCGACAGGCACAGGCAAAACGCTGACCGCCCTCGCGGCTGTCTGTCGACTTTCCGAAACTGTTGATCATAATCTTGGCGTTGTCATAGTTTGCCCATACCAGCATTTGGTTGAGCAATGGAAAGAGGATATCCTTGCTTTTGGGATGAAACCCATCGTATGCCACTCTGCCTCAAAGCAAAAAAACTGGAAAGACAGGGTTCGTAATGCTGTTGGGGGATTCAAGCTCGGAGTGATTCGACGTTTTTGTATCGTAACGACTAACGCAACTTTCGGACTGCCCTTCATGCAAGAGCAGATTGGCAAGCTTAATGGCAGTTGCCTAATTGTTGTCGATGAGGCCCATAACCTCGGTGCGGAGAAGTCGGCCAAGGCATTGCCAAGAAATTTTCGATACAGGCTCGGGCTGTCTGCGACGATTGAGCGTTATGGAGACGAGGACGGGACCAAGGCCCTTTTCGATTTCTTCGGCGAGAAATGCATCGAATACTCTCTAGAGGATGCAATCAGAAACCATATGCTGACGCCATACTACTATCACCCGGTCTTCGTTTACCTCGAATCGGATGAGCTAGAACAATACGTCGCATTGTCGAAGGAAATCGCAAAGGCAGTCGCCTCGACTGGCGCAAAAAATAAAACTGAACTAACGGAACACGCAAAGATGCTTCTGATCAAGCGCGCCGCCCTCGTTGCGGGCGCTAACGCAAAAGTGAATAAGCTTAAAGAGCTGATGCGAGGCTTTGTCGACAAGAACCATATGCTCGTCTACTGCGGGTCAACAACTATTCAGGACCCTGGCTATATGGAAGATTGCCCAGAAGAAGGAGAAATACGTCAGATTGACGCTGTCTCATCCATGCTTGGCAATGAGCTCCATATGAAGGTGTCTCAGTTCACTTCACGGGAGAATGCGGAGAAAAGGAAGCTGCTTCAAAAAGAATTTGCCGAAGGAAAGCAAATGCAAGCGCTTGTCGCTATTCGATGCCTCGATGAGGGAGTCAACATCCCCTCTATTGAGACTGCTTTCATTCTCGCGAGTAGCACCAATCCCAAGGAGTACATCCAAAGGCGCGGGCGTGTTCTGAGACTTGCTGAGGGAAAGCGCTCTGCAACCATCTACGACTTCGTCACCCTTCCCATGCCCGCAGAAGACATCGGAGACTACCCACCCGATATCGCGGCTTCTTCGAAGTCCCTTGTATCCAGAGAGCTTGCTCGAATGAAGGACTTTGCCGCAATTGCGGAGAACCCTGCAGAGACTATTAACGCGACGACTGAGTTGACGATTGCATTCGATATTAAACCTGACGGCGAGGAGACAGACTATGTCTAAAGCAGATATCGCATCCATTGAGATTGACGAGAAAAAACTCGACCAGATGAAATACATGATTCTCGAAGCTGAGCGCAATAATAACAACACGCGAGCGAGGACCAACGATGGAATGATTGATTTAATCACCAACACCATCAAGAGTGTTGCCGATAAAACTTACTAGGAGAACCAATGCTGCTCAAATCACTTCGCTTATTAAACTTCAGACAGTACGAAGGAGCTCAGCGTGTTGAGTTCTCGGTTGACGGTGATAAGAACGTCACCGTTATCCTTGGCGACAACACGTTCGGCAAGACTACACTGCTTCAAGCTTTTAACTGGTGCTTTTACGGAAAGGTAAACCTACTCAATCCGGAAATGCTTCTGAACTACGACGTCGCAGATAGGATGGGAAATGGTGAGACTGCTGACGTTGAGGTCGAGATCGAGCTTGTTCATAATAATCGGCTCTACTCTCTTTTGAGAAAGCAGACTTATTCAAAGATTGGCGGAAACGTACGAGGCGACGCGCCTACAAAGAAAATGAGCTTTTTCAGGCCAGACGGGCAATCCGAGCCGATTAATCCAGGTAAAGTCGATGAGGTCATCAAGTCGATACTTCCAGAAGACCTCTCGAGCTATTTCTTCTTTGATACGGAACGCGTTGCGTCCGTCAGCACAAGAAAGGACCTTAGCTCCTCCGTCAAAGACCTTGTTGGCCTGTCTGTGCTCTACAATGCCATGAAGCACCTCGGCGATAAGAGCCACAAACGCTCCGTTATCGGAAAGCTTTACGATTCCATGGACCAGGACGGCGACGAACGGGCGGCTCAAGCTCTTAGGATTATGCAGGACGCGACTGATAGGTGTGAAGCGATAAAAAATCAGCTTGTTGAGTGTGACGGCGAGCTGGAACAATTGAATGCGCAGAAGGCGCAACTTGATGAGAAGCTTCGAAATAACGAGGATACAAAAGCGCTGCAAGCTAAGAAAATGAAGCTCGAGGCCGACGTATCTCGCGATGAAGCAGCAGTAGAAAAGACCAAGAGCCTTCTGAGGCACGATTTCAGCGATAATTCTCTCCGTTACTTCATTGGGCCTCTCGTCAATAAGGTAGAGCTCCTGTTGAAGGATGCCGAGCTCGACGATAAAGGGATCAAGGATTTGACTAGGCCAGCTCTAGAGGAGATTCTCGAAAGGGGGGTTTGCATTTGCGGTCTGAAGTTCAGTGAGCATGCGGACGCTGTGGAGCATATCAAAACCGAAATGCGCTATTGTCCGCCGGAGTCTATCGGAAACGCGGTCAAAAACTTCCGGGGAGACATCGTCAATCTAGCCGGCGATGTCAGTCGCATCCTTGATAGCATGAATGACCGCAAGGCAAATATCTATACAACGTCACAACGCATCGATCAAGCGCACGACGATATCGACTCACTCAGCTCTAAAATAAAAGAACTCTCTAAAATAAAAGAACTTCCAGATCTCGGCCGATATGAGGCAGCAAGAAATGACGTCAAAAAGCAAATCAGGAAGAAGGTGAATCAGCGCGATGCACTCATGCGAGAGGACGGCGCTCTGAAGGCTAAGGCTGAAAAGGCAAGAAAGACTTATGAGCTTTTTTCTGTCGCCTCTAACAAGAATAAAAAAATTATTCGCTATATCAGATATGCCGAAGCCATATCTCAATGGCTTGATGAAACTTATTCTGAGAAAGAATCTGAGATTCGTGAAACCCTGCAAGAACGGGTAAACGCTATCTTCGAAAAGATGTATCACGGCAAAAGGCGCGTTGTTATCGATGCGAACTATCAAGTAAACCTAGTTACTGATCTAAATGGCACGAGTAAGATAACTGGCGAATCAGAGGGTCTTAATAGAGTCAAGAACTTCGCATTCATAGCTGGACTCGTCTCAATTGCAAAGGATAAGGTCGTGACTAAACTTGGCAAGCAGGAATACGATCTTTCCTCGGAACCGTACCCGCTTGTGATGGATGCGCCATTTTCGAACACCGATGAGACCCACATAGCAAACATTTCGAAAGAGCTGCCTATGGCTTCGGAGCAGGTCATTATGTTCGTGATGAATAAAGATTGGCGTTATGCCAAGCCCGTGCTTGAAGGCCGAGTTGGCGCCAGCTATGTGCTTTCAAAGATAAGCGAACAACATTCGAAACTGGTGGAGGCATAAATGTTTGAACGCGATATTACGCTGACCGGCAAACACGCCACCTATGTTAAGTACTTTAGAGACGACGCAAAGCTGTATGCCCGTTACGTTGATGTCTATATGAACGGTGCTATTTTTGGCCTTTTGCACAACCGTCGAGCTGAGAAAGACTCCGGAGACGCTACGGCGAACATTCTTGCCGATACCCTGCAAAGAGAGCGAAATAAATGTGTTCTCTTGTATCGTCTTGTAATGCTGCTTGATGAGACATCAAATCTTGATGTACAAGAGAGGATCAATCGTGCATTCCGTGACGATGCGGACGATGCCGCTCCTGGTAAGCTGGTCGCCAATATGGAACTTTTCAATTCGTATGTGCGTGGGGGAATTGAAGAGATGTATGAGCAGTTCATAGACGGTCACGGTGTAACGGCAGACGAGTACCTCGATCGCGCCATGGATGTCATGGAGACTTTTAAAGACGAGCTTGATGATGTTGATTTTTCAGATAAATTAGAGTCTCTTATGCAAGGATAGATGCGTTGAATGACGGCGCCGTAACGCTTGAAGATGAATATCAATGGTTTGATCAATTGGCTGTTCTGCCAATCGACGCTGCCGCCGTGTGGTTTTTTTCAAACTTAGGATATCTGGACGAGGGCAAAGAAGTTGATATAGCCGCTTGTTCGTCTGACAGACTTGTGTATTCACTTTTGCCCGAGGATAAACTTCTTTCTGATGAGGACAGGCGCGCGCTAGGCATGATTGATAAGTGTGCGAAGATCGCCGCTTTCTATAGCTCTGATTACGAAGAGCCGTCTACTGACATTGATATCTACGCTGTTGATCTAAAAGATGCAGGCAGTATGCGTAGTGAGGCGGCTTACGGCATTCATGCGGTTTTTTCAAAATTTAACGATAATCCTAGTGTCGTCTTTTTTCGTAGCGAAAAATCCGTTTTGCTCTCGTTTCTCCAAGCAACGGGCGAGGGCTCTGTAGCCATCTATCTTTCGGATTGGCTTACGTTTGACACAGTTGATATCGGGCAGCTCGAAAGAATTCATATTGGATCATGCTCACTTCTGAGCTCGATCGACTTGTTCGATTCTCTAGAATTCGAAGCTATAAGGGACTACTATAAATATCCGCTATCGCGCTATATTGCAGCCTATGAGGTTGTCTTTCCTTCTGTTAACTATTCTTCCATGGTCGACCTTTCGGCATTTACCCGCGAGGATCAAAATGAAGCGATTGAGGCGGTGCTCAACACTTATGCCACTCGATATGGTGATGACTATATTGATGGCTCGCTTAAGGAAATCGACCAGGAAGATTGTGTCGATCTCGACGATCTCGAGTGGGAGGCGCAAAGTCTCGGACTAGACGACGATGAGGGCTTTAGCTCATTAGACGATGTGAGCGCCAAAAAGAGCCTAACTTCTATATTGACCCCTCCATCTGACGTGATGGGCGATCCGATTGCCCTTCTGGATTGGCTCGAGGGCAACGCGGGCGGAAGTAATGGACGGGACTCTGAGGAGGTTTCAGCTTTTCATGCTGTTCCTGTTGGCAAAACCCCTCCTCCGGTTGGAAGCCATCTCAGACATGCCGGCCTTGGAGAAGGCGTTGTAACTTGTGTTAATCGGTCTCCGCATGGTGAGGCGGGCTTATATGTAAGCGCCGAGTTTGCAGGTACGTCAAGGTCATTTGCATTTCCTCGTGCATTCGAAAGTGGAGTTGTTGAACTCTTGGGCTGACTTTTTTTCTTTAGCGATATTGATTATGTGGATGTAGAAGTCTCTTGTGGGACCATCGCCGTAATGATTGGAGTCCAGACAATCTGACTTATCGAAATGAGAAGTTGCAAAATAAATGGTTGCGATTGGCTCCTAAACAGGGCTCTGTTAAAGGCAAATCGAGTGTTTGATTCGCTTTTGGGGTGCTTACAAACGTTGTAATAGCCTGTTCAGTAGGCAGTGATCAAAAGGTTCTGCTGATCACGAATGAACCACGCTGGCGCTTGTGTGATTTGAGAAACGGCATGCAACGGCCGCACGTCACCATGGCACTGCCTGCGTTCGCCTACACCCCCGCAACCCCGCGCGCGGCACTCAGCAGCTCGTACTCCCTCTGGCTCCACTGGCGCAGTTCGGCCGCGCGTACGGCGTCGCGGCACAGGTCCAAAAACACCTCAGCGCCCTCGCAGAAGCACTCGCGGGCAAAGGCGCCGAATCCGTCCGCAACGCACACGCCGTCGGCGAAGAGCTTCCAGCTAGACGGCTCGCGCGAGTCGTCTCCGAGCAGCTTGATCTGCAACACATGCGGATTGCCAGCAGCACAGAGCTCTTCCTCGAGCACCTGCACCGTAAAGCGCATCTGGTGGGAGAGGCTGCTCTTGACCATGGCCGAGGCATAGCCGTTCGGCTCGTCTAGAAGATGCATTCGTTTTGGCTTGGCTGCCAGGTTGTGGAAGTTGCGCTCGCTGCGCACGGAGAAATTGTCCATACGGATTCCTTTCATCGATGTTGGCAGGGCCACCGTGCCTCTTGGCCGGTTGGCGTCGGGATCGTGGAGCCAACTCTCTACCCCGACTCTGGATAAAACGCGCCCGCTCCTTGCGGGCAAGATGGAGTCTATCAGCGCGCGCGGACACAAATCAAGCGTCGCCTGCGAAATGATGTGCAGACGGCGCTTGATTACGCGGCAATTATTCGGCCAACATCCGGAAAAGTGTCGAAATCAGCCGTAAGAAAGTACGGAAAAGTGTCGGAATCGGCACCTCAAAAGTACGGAAAAGTGTCGAATCTGACGGTCTCAACATTCGGAAAAGTGTAACCGGATAACAAAACAGCACGTAGAAGCTGGTGCTACATATGGACGTTTCAGCCGCCCTCAGCCCTCGCTACTCGTCCCCGTCGTTGGGGTCGCCCTTGAGGTTGTTGACGTCGAGGTAGTCGTTGCTCTCGTCCTCTTTTTGCTGCGTTGCCGATTCGGACTCGACGGGGCTGCGGAACAGCTGGAATCCCTCAAATGCGATTACGCCAAGCAGCACTACGACGATCGCTATAAAGATAATCTTTGCTACTGGATTGAAATCCAAAAAGCGCGGCGCCTCTTCTGCGGCGTAGTAGTCGCCATAATAATCGTCGTTATCAGTGTGGCTATCGGTGTATGAGGATGTGGGTATAGCTTGCGCATGGTCGTCCGGCTCGTATTCGGAAGCGGACGCGGCGACAAGCGGATTTACCGGCTCGCCGAGCGTCGGCGCGCCGGCAGATGTTTCGTCCAGATCGGCATCAGCCCAGGAATCGAAGGCAAACTGACGGGTCGCAAAGTCGTCGAGATCTGCAACGGGCGGTTCGGGCGCAAGATGCTGCGCCGCGGCGATAAACGATGCCGTCTCGGAAGGATCGCCTGCCGAATGGGTTTTGCCGCTCATGTGCTCGTCGGCTGTCCAGGGGCGATCGCTCATCACGTCGTCGAGGCTCAACGCAAACAGATCGTCTTCGCCCTCGTCAAACGCGCGTTTCGCATGCCTGGCGGCAGAAGCGAAGCCTCCGTGGCCGTTGCGCGATGCGTTGCTCGACCCCATCTTGTTCCATCCTTTCGAACTGTCTATTTCATCGATTATATGGAACTTGCCTTGCGGCCGAGTCTTGGATTCGTGCATTCCAGAACTCGCGCCCAAAAGGGGAGGGGCGCAGGCGCGCTGACTATTTGTCGCCGGCGGCAGCCTTTGCCTCGTTGAGGTAGCTATAGAAGCTGTACTTAGAGATGCCAAAGAACTCGCAGGCACGCTCGCTCGACTTGGAAATGAGGAAGGCGCCGCGACGATCGAGGTAGCCAATGGCGCGAATGCGCTCATCTTTGGTCATAAGGGCTGCGGGCTTGCCCACGTATTGCTCGCACTCGCGCAGCAGATCTTCGAGCAAGTCGCCGATGGTTTTGGTAATGGGCTCGGGCTCGCTGTAGCCCGTGCCGTCGGTGCCGGTAAAGGCATCGAGCGAGCGCTCAAAAGCTTTCATGAGCGTAATGTCATAGTTAATGCCCAAAATGCCGACGGGCTTGCCCTCGTCGTTGCGGATAAAGATGGTCGAGGACTTAAGCAGCTTGCCATCGGCGGTTTTGGTGAGGTATGGCTCGCGGTCGTGCACGTCGGTGGTGTCCTCGTGCATGGACTCAAACACAATATGGCTGGGGCCGTCGCCCAGCTTGCGCCCGCTTACATGGCCGTTTTCGATTACCACGATGGAGTGGTCCACGTCCTCGGTCTCCAGATCGTGGACGACGACTTCGCAGTTGGGGCCAAACTGGAGCGCCAGGCCGTGTGCAAGGCGCTTAAAAAACTCAATCTGTGCGGGGGTCATGGGTGCCTTCCTAAAAATTAGTTTGGGCACACTTTGCCATAAACCCCACTTGTTCGCAAATAACGAAAGTGCCGCTGCGTTATGAGCGCAACGCCGTCCGTTGGTTTCAGGTCTAAAGCCGGGTTGAGGTAAGCCATGTAAAGGGGGCGCTCTGCCAACCGGCGGGATGCCCCCTTTTTGCATCGTGGGCGTGCGGGATAAGCGCTTTCGATGTAGATGCCCCGCGACGCGCGTTATGGGTACGATGGCTTCAGGGGAGGTATCGCCATGAAACTTGGTTGCGTCATTATGGCTTCGGGCGAGGGCAAGCGGTTTGGCTCTAACAAGATGCTTGCCGATATCTATGGCGAGCCGCTGATTGCCCGGACCATCGATTCGGTTCCCCGGGGCTTTGACGTTGTGGTTTCGACGCGTTGGCCCGAGGTTGCTCAGATTTGCGAGGACAAGCATTGCCCGTGCGTGCTGCATGATGGCGAGCTGCGCAGCGAAAGCGTCCGTGCGGGCCTTTCGTGGGGAGTCGATCACAACTGGAAAGGTTGCCTCTTTTTGCCGGGCGACCAGCCGCTCGTGAGTTCGGATTCTTTTGAGGCACTCGCCGGTGCTTTTAAGGCCAACGGCGGTGTCGCGCCCGTGCGTCTTGCCCTGAACGGCGAGCCGGCCTCTCCGGTGCTGTTCCCCGCGAGCTTCTTTCCTAACCTTATGGGGCTTAAGGGCAAGGACGGCGGATCGTCGCTGCTGCGCGGCCGTGCCGATATCCAGTTGGTCGAGGCACGTGCCTACGAGCTGTGGGATGTCGACACCGCCAAGGGCCAGCGCCGCGTCTCAGAACACGTTGCGGCCTGCTACGTGCCCCGCTAGCAGGGGGTGCCGCCAGGGTAGCTAATTTGGGACGGGGCTCTTTTAGCTACCCTGCCTACCTGATGATTTTTCTCTCAACATGGGGTAGCTAAAAGAGCCCCGTCCCAAATTAGCTACCCCTGGAGGCTGGTGGCGACGACGGGGCGGCCGAGGGCTGCTTCGAAGCGGGCGGCCATAGCCGGGTCGCTGAGCGTGTCGACTTGGTTGAGTATGACGTGCGCGGCGTCGAGCCTCAGCGCCTGCATCTCGGCATTGAGCACCTGGGCGACGCGCTCGGGCGTGGCGATGTCGGTGGTCTCGCAGCCGCAACGCTCGCAAAAGAGCTCGGGGCGGTGGACGGCTTCGTTGATGGGCTTGCCGAGCCCCGAGGCGCCAACGATCCAGACGATGTTGGCCGTGCCAGAGGGAATCACCGGCTCCCAGGCGGCGTGCGCTTTGAGCGGGAGCCGCTTGCTGCCGTCCGCCTCGGCCAAGACGTAGTTAAAGCGCTGTGCCAGCTCGCCGAGCGGCTCGGCGGGGGCAGAGAGCTTGCCCGTCTCGGGGTCCAAGACACCTGCTTGGCAGATGCTTCCCCGCGCAAGGCCCGCGCAGGCCTCGCAGGTGCAACCGGGGACATGTGCGGCGCCCGGCTTCCAAGGTGCGGCGTCCAGGCGACGACCCGGCCCGTCCCATGGCACGCCGGCGACGGGAAACATATGCGTGGTGGTGCAGAGGAGCACGCGGCCGCCCGCGCGCATAAGCTCAAGGCCGAGCGTCTTTAGCAAGGTCGACTTGCCGCCGCTGCCGATAATCGCGGTAATGCCCGGCTCGATCCTGAGCGCCGAGGCGAGATTGCCGCTAACCGTTTCCATCTGTTCACCGCCGTATAATACTGTGATAATAAATAATCATCAGAGTAGCGGCCGAACCGCTTTTGCTCTGCTCAAACCGTAGCACAGGGAGGTGCCCCGGAAATGCTCGTTTATGTTCGCGGCGCTGGCGATATCGCCACGGGCGTCGCCGCCCGTTTGGTGCGCGCCGGCGTGTCGGTTGTCATGGCCGATATCGCGGTTCCCACGTGCATCCGTCGCACGATCAGTTTTTGTGAGGCCATTCGCCTGGGCGAGGTCCAGGTCGAGGGCATTCGCGCTCGCTTGGCGCAGACGCCGGCAGAGGCGCTTGCAATTACCCAGGCCGGCGATGTTGCCGTCGTGGTGGATCCCCAGGCCAAGATGCTCGGCGAACTTAAGCCCGCTGCCGTGGTCGACGCGATCCTGGCTAAGCGCAACTTGGGCACCACGCGCGATATGGCGCCTGTCGTCATCGCCGTAGGACCGGGCTTTACCGCGCCGGTCGATTGCGATGCCGTGGTCGAGACCATGCGCGGGCATTTCCTCGGCCGCGTCATCACCCAGGGCTCGCCCCAGCCCAATACGGGCGTGCCGGGTGTCATCGCCGGCTATGGCAAGGAGCGCGTTATCCACAGCCCCGCCGCCGGCGTGTTTAGGTCCGACCATGTGATTGGCGACATCGTGAGTGCCGGTGATGTGATTGGGCATGCGGGCGACACTCCCATGGTCACGCAGATTGACGGCTGCTTGCGCGGCCTTTTGGCCGACGGCGTTCTGGTGACCGAGGGCTTTAAATGTGCCGACGTCGACCCGCGTGGCGATGCCAGCTATATCAACTATATTTCGGACAAGGCGACGTCGGTCGGCGGCGGCGTACTCGAGGCGCTCGCCATGTTCACCGACGTTTTTAGGGGATAGGAAGCGACGATGGAAAAGCTCGATGTGGTGAATGCTGCGCTTGGCGCTCTGAAGGCTGGTAGGACGTGCGAGCTGGTGGTAGTTGCCGGCACGGCAGGGTCATCGCCGCGCGGCGTGGGTGCCTGGATGGCCGTCTTTGCCGATGGCAGCCAAGCGGGTACCATCGGCGGCGGTAAGATTGAGCTCCTTGCGCTGGACGAGGCGCGCGAGCTGCTGGCCGCAGGGCAATCGCGCCTGGTCCGCTACACCATGGGCGGCGAGAACTCCGATACCGGCATGATCTGCGGCGGAGCCATCTGCCTGTGCTATCTGCACCTGGATGTATCGCAAGCGCCGTTGTTCCAGTCGGTTGCCGACGTCTTGGCGTATCGACGCATCGGCGACTTCGTCATCGACTTTGAACCGTTTATCGCAAGCGCGCTCGAAAGCGACGCCGCCGAATACCATGGCGAGGAGTCGCGCCGCACCATTGTGGGTTGCCCCGGGCTTTCGCTGACGGAAGAGGGGAGTAAGGTCACCTACACCAACGCCGCCTCCGAGATTCCCCCGGCGCACATCGAGACGCTTTGCCCCGAGGGCCTGACCTACATCTTTGGCTGCGGTCACGTGGGCGCCGCGACGGCGCGCGTGCTCACGGCGGCGGGCTTTGCCGTCGTGGCGTGCGATGACCGCCCCGGCACGTTGACGCCCGAATGGGTGCCCGGCGTCTACGACCGTCGTCTGGTCGACTACAAGAACCTGGACGAGTTGTGCCCCATCGGTCCGCGCGATCTGGTAGTCGTCGCCACGGCGGGTCACAAGTCCGATATCGATGTGGTGATTCAGGCCATGCGCGCCAAGCCCGCCTATTTGGGTTGCCTGGGTTCGCGCCGCAAGACGGCCTTTGTGCGGGCTCGCTTGGAGCAGGAGGGCTTTACGCAGGACCAGATCGACGAGCTGCACCTGCCGATCGGCGTTGCCATTCAGGCCGAGGACACCGAAGAGATCGCCATCTCCATCGCCGCCGAGATGATCCATCTGCGTCGCACCAAGCTCGTCCCCCGCAAGCGCTAGTCGCATCCCAGGGGTAGCTAATTTGGGACGGGGCTCTTTTAGCTACCCTGCCTGCTCGATGATTTTTCTGGGACGGGGATTTAAAAATCATTAGGTACGCAATGATTTTTAAATCCCCGTCCCAGAAAAATCATCTCGAGGCGTTCGCTCACTGTTGGGTAGCTAAAAGAGCCCCGTCCCAAATTAGCTACCCCAGCCCTCTGCCGCATGCGGGTCAAAATGTTACCTGCGCCATATGCCCTATAATGTCCGCCCGTTGGGCGGCATAGGGCCGCTGCCTAGGGTATGGGAGGCGCAAATGGCAGAGTCGGTGGCAGGGGACGCCCTGTTCGAGCGTACGGGAAAAGTTTCGTTTGTGCAGGTATTGCCCCATGCACTGCAGCATGTGCTGGCGGCATTCGCGGGTATCGTTACGCCCGCTATCATCATCGCGTCGGTCTGCGGCTTTACCCCTCAAGAGGAAGCCGCCGTCATTCAGGCGTCGCTGGTCCTCTCGGCGCTTGACATTTTCCTTCAACAGTTCCCCATAAAAGGCATCGTCGGCTCGGGCTTGCCCATCGTGATGGGTGCGAGCTTTACCTTCGTGCCGGCACTTAAAGCGGTCGGTCTTGAGCTTGGTTTTGAGGCCGTTCTGGGCGCTCAAGTTATCGGCGGCGCGCTCGTCGTACTCTTCGGTCTTTTGTTTAAGCGCGTGAGCTTTCTGTTCCCAGCTCCGGTGCTCGGTACCGTCATCTTTGTCATTGGCCTGTCGCTGTGCCCGGTTGCCGTGGCGTCCATGGCAGGCGGGGAGGGCGCGGCCGATTTTGGCAGCGTCACCAACTGGACCGTCGCGCTCGTGACGTTTGTCGTCACCTTTATGGTCGGTAACTACGGCAAGGGCGCGCTCAAGCTGGGCAGCATCCTGGCCGGTATCTGCGCAGGTTTTGTCGTTGCGGCGGTGTTGGGCATGGTCGACTTCTCGGCTGTCGCGACTGCAAGTTGGTTTGCCCCACCGGCGTTTGGCGCCCATCGTCTGGTGTTCGATCCAGCGGCGTGCGCCGTGGTGGGCGTTGTGGCCATCGTGAACGCCGTGCAGGTTATGGGAGAGTTTGCCGCCGTGTCCTCTGCGGCGCTCGATACCCCCGCGACCGATAGTCAGATCTCGGGCGGATTGATCGCCAATGGTCTCGTCGGTATGCTCTCGGGCTTTTTGGGCGGCGTCCCCACGGCAACCTTTGGCCAGAATGTGGGCATCATCGCCGAGAACAAGGTCGTCAACCGTATGGTCTTTACGCTCGCAGCCGCCATTCTGCTCGTCGCGGGCCTGCTGCCCAAGTGCGCGGCAGTGCTCACGTCCATTCCGCAACCGGTGATTGGCGGCGCCACGATCGGCGTGTTCGCAACCATCGGCATGAACGGTGTGGTCATGTTTTCCCGCCACGGCCTGTCTCAGCGCGATACCACGCTCATGGGTCTCTCTATCGCCTTTGGCACGGGCATTGAGCGCACGGCCGGCGCGCTTGCCGGCGCTGGATTCCCCGCATGGGTCGACACCGTCTTTGGCGGATCCTCCATTGCCGTCGCCGCACTTGTCGCCGTCGTCCTCAACCTGGTCCTGCCTCGCCAAAAATAACGCCCCATATATGAGTTGCGGTGAAATACGGATTGTTTAAGCCGGTTAAGCTGTCAAACAGTCCCTATTTCACCGCAACTGTTTTTTGGGACCCATTTGTGCGAGGGAGTTGTGGAGTTGTGCAGGCAGACGAGGTTTTTCTGGAAATACGCACCCAATGCGCGTATAGTACCGATTGTTTTGTCGGCTCCTGCTGCGTCGAGTCCAAACCGCGAAATGCCATGAGCGGCGCGGATGCAGTCAGGAGGCACGAGGACAACCCACCGTGGCCACGCCCCGTGCTTAAAACCCCAAGAAGGAGTGAACAATGGCAGAAGAGAAGTATGTGCCGCGTCTGAAGGCCAAGTACAACAACGAGGTCAAGCAGCAGCTTCAGGACAAGTTCCAGTACGAGAACGTCATGATGATCCCCAAGTTTGAGAAGATCGTCGTGAACATGGGTGTCGGCGAGGCCGCTACCGATTCCAAGGCCATCGACGGTGCCGTGCGCGACCTGCGCGCCATCACCGGCCAGCAGCCGATGATCACCCGTGCCCGCAAGTCCATCGCTACCTTCCGCCTCCGCGCTGGTATGCCGATCGGCTGCAAGGTTACCCTGCGTGGCGACCGTATGTGGGAGTTCTTCGATCGTCTGACCTCCGTCGCTATCCCCCGTATCCGCGACTTCCGCGGCATCTCCGCCAAGAGCTTCGACGGCCGTGGTAACTTCTCCATGGGCGTCACCGAGCAGCTCATCTTCCCCGAGATCGACTTTGACTCTGTCGACCACCAGCGTGGTATGGACATCACTTTCGTGACCACCGCCAACACCGATGAGGAGGCCAAGGCCCTTCTGGACGCCTTTGGTTTCCCGTTCAAGAAATAGGTTCACCTGCCCTATAAGCGCCGTTCCCACAAGGGGGCGGCGCTTGGGGCGAACAATACTCTATGTGAGGAGGATATAAGTGGCTAAGACATCGATGATCGTCAAGTGCAATCGCAAGCAGAAGTTCTCTACTCGTGAGTACACGCGCTGCCAGCGCTGCGGCCGTCCGCACTCTGTGTACCGCAAGTTTGGCCTGTGCCGTGTCTGCTTCCGCGAGCTTGCACTCAAGGGCGAGCTTCCCGGCGTTAAGAAGGCCAGCTGGTAAGTCACTACCAGCGTTTCAAGCATCCGTTTGGAACAGGGAAAACGTGCTAGTTAGGCTTTGCCGTTAAGGGCGGCGAAGAACCAAGAGCACGTGTTCATCAAGAACGAAGGAGAATCTGTATGAACCTTACAGACCCGATCGCAGATATGCTTACGCGCATTCGTAACGCTAACTCTGTGAACAAGGCCACGGTCTCCATGCCGAGCAGCAAGAAGCTCGTCGAGATCGCTCGTGTTCTGCACGAGGAGGGCTACATCGAGGGCTACGATGTCGAGGACACCGTTCCCCAGAAGACTCTGCACATCACGCTTAAGTATGGTCCCAAGAAGGCTAAGGTCATCAACGGCATCCGCCGCATTTCCAAGCCGGGCCTGCGTAAGTACACCGGCGTTGCCGACATGCCCCGCGTCCGCGGTGGCCTTGGTACCGCCATTATTTCCACCAGCCATGGCGTCATGACCGACCGCGATGCTCGCAAGCACAACGTCGGCGGCGAGATCATCGCTTACGTCTGGTAATTCGCTCGGTAGGTAGAAGGAAAGGAGATCACCGTGTCTCGTATCGGTAATAAGCCTGTCCAGATTCCCGCCGGAGTCGAAGTGGCAGTCAACGGCAACAACGTTGTCGTCAAGGGCCCCAAGGGCCAGCTCGAGCTCGATGTCTATGAGAAGCTCGCTATCAACATCGAGGACAACGTCCTCACCGTTTCCCGTCCCGACGACGAGCGTGAGACCCGTGCCTGCCACGGCCTCACCCGCGCCCTCATCCACAACATGGTTGTTGGCGTTTCCGAGGGCTTCGAGAAGAAGCTCGAGCTCGCCGGCGTCGGTTACCGCGTGCAGCAGAAGGGCAAGAACCTCGAGTTCTCCCTGGGCTTCTCGCACCCCGTGATCGTCGAGGCTCCCGAGGGTATCACCTTCGAGGTTCCCGACAACACCCACGTGAACGTCAAGGGTATCAACAAGCAGCAGGTCGGTCAGATCGCCGCTGAGATCCGCGGCCATCGTCCTCCCGAGCCTTACAAGGGCAAGGGTATCCACTACGTTGGCGAGCACATCCGCCGCAAGCTGGGTAAGGCCGCCAAGTAGTCGTAACCGACTCACTCGCATAAGACCAGCACCCCGTTAGGTGCTGGCAAGATCAACCTTTTTAGGAGTTTACGTATGAACAAGCATAAGGCGAAGCTGGAAGGCCTCAAGCGTCGTCAGCGTCGTGTTCGCGGCAAGATCTCGGGTACCGCCGAGCGTCCGCGTCTTCGCGTGACCCGTACTAACGCCAACATCTATGCCCAGATCATCGACGACAGCAAGGGCTCCAGCCTGACGCTCGTCTCTGCCTCGACCCTCGAGGCCGAGTTCAAGGGCACCCACACCTCGAACAAGGAGGCTGCGGAGAAGGTCGGTCAGCTCGTTGGCAAGCGCGCCATCGAGGCCGGCATCACCAAGGTCGCCTTCGATCGCGGTGGCCGTATCTACCATGGCCGCGTCAAGGCCCTCGCCGACGGTGCTCGTGCCGCCGGTCTCGAGTTCTAGGAGGTATGTAGCACATGGCTCGTAATCAGAAGCAGCAGCGCGAGGCCTCCGAGTTCGAGGAGCGCGTCGTTTACATCAACCGCGTGTCGAAGACCGTCAAGGGCGGCCGTCGCATGAGCCTCGTCGCTCTCGTCGTCGTTGGCGACGGCAAGGGCAACGTCGGCGTTGGCATGGGCAAGTCCGCTGAGGTGCCCATGGCCATCTCCAAGGCGTCTCTCGATGCCAAGAAGAACATGTTCCACGTGCCGGTGACCGAAGAGGGCACCATTCCGCACGAGGTTATCGGCCACTTTGGTGCCGGCCGCATCATCATCAAGCCCGCTGTCGAGGGTACCGGCGTTATCGCCGGCGGCGCTGTGCGTCCCCTCTTTGAGCTTGCTGGCATCAAGAACGTCCTGTCCAAGTCCCTCGGTACCGACAACGGCCTCAACATCATCAAGGCTGCCGTCGAGGGCCTCAAGGAGCTCTCCAGCCCTGAGGACGTCGCGGCTCGCCGTGGCCTGACGGTCTCCGAGATGTTCGTCGGTAAGGAGAACTAAGCATGGCTGACACCATCAAGATCAAGCAGGTCCGCAGCACCAACGGTTGCAAGCAGGACCAGGTCCGTACTGTCCGTGCCCTCGGTCTCCACAGGATCCGCGAGGTTCGCGAGATTACTGACAACGAGTCCGTCCGCGGCATGATCTTCAAGGTCAAGCACCTTGTCGAGATTGTAGAGGAGTAGCAAATGCAGCTTCACGATCTTACTCCCGCGCCCGGTTCCACCAAGAACCGCAAGCGCGTTGGCCGTGGCAATTCTTCGGGTCACGGCACCACTTCTGGCCGCGGCCAGAAGGGCCAGGGCTCTCGCTCTGGCGGCACCAAGGGTGCCGGCTTCGAGGGTGGCCAGACTCCGCTGGCTATGCGCCTGCCCAAGCTTCCGGGCTTCCGCAACCCCCGTCGTATCGAGTACACCGCTGTTAACGTTGAGCGTCTCGAGCGTAAGTTCGAGGATGGCGCTGTGATCGACGGTGCCGCTCTTAAGGCCGCTCGCATCACCAAGAGCGAGTTCGAGCCCGTCAAGGTGCTCGGCAATGGTGAGCTTACCAAGAAGTTCACGGTCAAGGTCGACAAGGTCAGCGCTTCTGCGCAGGCCAAGATCGAGGCCGCCGGCGGAAAGGTCGAGCTGCCGTGCTAAATGGTCTTAAGAATGCTTTCCGCATCAAAGAACTGCGCGAAAAGATTCTTTTTACCATAGCTATGCTCGTCGTGTACCGCATTGGTGCGCACGTTCCTGTGCCCGGCATTCCCTTCCAGGGGATGCTGGGCCTTTTCTCGACCGATAACAATTCGGTCGCCGCAGGTGCTATGGCCCTCCTGAATCTTTTCTCTGGCGGCGCGTTGAGCTATGTGTCGGTGTTTTCGCTGGGCATCATGCCTTACATCACCAGCTCGATCATCCTCCAGATGCTCCAGGCCGTTGTGCCTTCCCTGCATGAGCTTGCCCGCGAGGGCGAGGTCGGTCAGACCAAGATTACGCAGTATTCGCGTTACCTCACCCTGGCTCTGGCAATCCTCAACTCCGTGGGTTACCTCTTCCTCTTTAAGAGCTTCGGCATCAGCTTTAATGGCGCCGCCGCTCCCGAGATCATCTTCGACCTCATGATCGTCGGCACGCTCACCGCGGGCGCCATGCTGATCATGTGGATTGGTGAGCTCATTACCCAGCGCGGTATCGGCAATGGCATGTCGCTGATCATCTTTGCGAACATCATGGCCGGTCTGCCGCAGGCGATCTTCTCCAGCACCGAGGGCAATGGCGGTGGCATCATCACTATGGTGATCATCTGCGCCATCATCCTGCTGGTTATCCCGCTGATTGTTTTCCTTGAGCGCGGCCAGCGCCGCATTCCGGTCTCCTACGCTAAGCGCGTCGTGGGCCGTCGCATGATGGGTGGCCAGACCACCTACCTGCCCATCAAGGTCAACACCGCGGGCGTCGTGCCGATCATCTTCGCTTCGGCGCTGCTGTACTTCCCGGCTCAGGTTGCCGTGTTCTTCCCCGGCATCGGCTGGATTCAGGCAGTTGCCTCTGCGCTTTCGACCGGTTGGCTCAACTGGGTGCTTAACGTTGTCCTTATCGTGTTCTTCGCGTACTTCTACACCTCCATGGTGTTCAATCCCGATGACACGGCCGACAACCTTAAGAAGCAGGGCGGCTTTATTCCGGGCGTTCGTCCGGGTAGGGCTACCGCGGCCTACATCAAGAACGCGCTCAACAAGATTACGCTTCCCAGCGCTGTCTTTTTGGCGCTCATCGCCATCGTGCCTTCGATCATCTTCTCCTTCACGGGCAATCAGCTGATCCAGGCATTTGGCGGCACGTCCATCCTCATCATGGTAGGCGTCGTGCTCGACACGGTCGACAAGCTCGAAGGCCAGATCAAGATGTATGATTACGATGGATTCTTTAAATAGGCTAGAGGAGGATTGCTCATGAACCTCGTATTGCTCGGAGCTCCGGGTGCCGGTAAGGGCACCGTTGCACAGGAGCTCGTCGCCGAGTTTGGCGTCGCCCACATCTCCACGGGCGACCTGCTGCGTGCTGCCGTCAAGGGCGGCACCGAGCTTGGTATTCAGGCTAAGAAGTACATGGACGCTGGCGAGCTCGTTCCCGACCAGCTCGTGATCGACCTTGTCAAGGAGCGCCTTGCCGCCGATGACGCCCAGCAGGGCTTCATCCTCGACGGCTTCCCGCGCAACACCGCCCAGGCTGTGACGCTCGATTCCGAGCTCTCCGCCATGGGTCGCGAGATCGACTGCGCCCTTCTGGTCGACGTTGCCCCCGAGGTCATCATCGATCGTCTGTCTTCGCGTCGCACCTGCCGCGCCTGCGGTTACACCGGCACTGCTGCCGATGTTACCTGCCCAAAATGCGGCGGCGAGATGTATCAGCGCGACGACGATAAGCCCGAGACCATCAAGAACCGTCTCGACGTCTACGAGAAGTCCACGAGCCCGCTTGTCGATTACTATCGTGGCCAGGGTCTGCTCAAGTCGGTCAACGGTGACCAGGCTCGCGAGACCGTATACGGGGATGTCAAAGAGGCCCTCGGTCTATGATTAAGATTAAGTCTGCAACGCAAATCGAGCAGATGAAGAAGGCAGGAGCGCTATCTAAGATGGCGCTCCGCCACGTTGGAGCCATGGTGCGCCCCGGCGTTTCGACTTTTGAGCTCGATCAGCTCGCGGAGCAGATTATCCGCATGCATGGCGGCACCCCGGCCTTTAAGGGTTACGGCGGGTTCCCGGGGACCATTTGCGCATCGATCAACGATGCCGTGGTCCACGGTATTCCCAACCCCGATATGATCCTGCGCGATGGCGATATCATCTCTATCGATACGGGAGCCGTTGTCGACGGTTGGGTTGGCGATAACGCATGGACGTTTTTCGTCGGCACCCCTACGCCCGAGGCCAAGGCCCTGTGCGAGGTTACGCGCGATTGTCTTAAGGCTGCCATTGAGCAGGCTGTTCCCGGTAACCATATCGGGGATGTTGGTTATGCCGTCCAGTCCCTCGCCGAGTCTCACGGTTATGGCGTGCTTCGTGACTATGTGGGTCATGGCATTGGCCGCGTGATGCACGAGGACCCCAACGTTCCTAACTATGGAAAGAAGGGGAGGGGCGTTCGCCTCCAGGCCGGTATGGTCATTGCCATCGAGCCGATGGTAACGATGGGTTCCAACCATGTGAGCACGGGCTCCGACGGTTGGATCGTCACCACCAACGACCACCTGCCCGCCGCGCACTACGAGAACACCGTCGCCATCACCAATGACGGTCCGGTGATTCTCACCACCGATGCGCAAGGATCCTGGTGTTCGCTCCAAGGCGGAGAAATGTAAAAGTCGCCGCCCCCTGATGCCCAACCTCGCCTTTCAATTTCGAAGGCATGACCCCAAGGTCTATGCCTTCTCATTTCAAGGCGATCTTGGGCATCAGGGAACGGCTTTGTTTTACATTTCAAATGTAACAAGTTCCACGTAGTTGTGGAGCCATTACGAAGTTATTACGATGCGTGTATACGTGTTGTAGAATACTCAATCGCTGTCGTTTTCTAGAGAAAGATGATTGCTTGTGAAGAAGGAAGACGCAATTGAGCTCGAGGGTACGGTAAAGGAACCGTTGCCTAATGCCATGTTTAAGGTCGAGCTCGAGAACGGTCATTCGGTTCTGTGCAACATTTCTGGCAAGATTCGAATGAATTACATCCGTATTCTCCCCGGTGACAGGGTTGTCGTGGAGCTTTCCCCGTACGACCTGACCCGCGGCCGCATCACCTATCGCTACAAATAGCGGCACGCATACACGCACTCTATTTCCGACTGCAGGCTTAGCTCAACCTACGGTCGGATTGTGTGTGAAGACCAGCCATAGTTTTAAACGCCTGCGGCTGGGCGAGTAGATAGTAGGGAAGTAGTTTGAGCGCTACCGAAAGGAAGAACGATGAAGGTACGTCCTTCGGTCAAGAAGATGTGCGATAAGTGCAAAATCATTAGGCGCCATGGCAAGGTCCTCGTCATTTGCGAGAACCCCCGTCATAAGCAGCGTCAGGGTTAAGAGAGGAGACTACGTTGGCCCGTATTAATGGTGTCGACCTCCCGCGTGAGAAGCGCGTTGAGATCGGTCTGACCTACATTTACGGCATCGGCCGCACCACTGCGACGAAGATTTGCGTCGAGTGCAACGTTAACGTGGATACGCGCGTCAAGGACCTCACCGAGGATGAGGTTAACGCCATCCGCGAGTATATCGACAAGAACCAGATCATGGTTGAGGGCGACCTCCGCCGTGAGCGCAACCAGAACGTCAAGCGCCTTATGGACATCGGCTGCAACCGCGGCCTTCGTCACCGCAAGGGCCTCCCGGTCCGCGGCCAGCGCACCCACACTAACGCTCGTACCCGCAAGGGCCCGAAGCGTCAGATCGGTGCTAAGAAGAAGAAATAAGGAGCGCTAGATAGATGGCTACTGCTAAGAAGAACGTTCGCGCTGCCCGTCTGAAGCGCGCGGACCGTAAGAACATTTCCGTGGGCCAGGCTCACATCCGTTCTACGTTCAATAACACGATCGTTTCGATCACCGATCCCCAGGGCAACGTCATTTCCTGGAAGTCGGCTGGCCAGGTGGGCTTCAAGGGCTCCCGTAAGTCCACGCCGTTCGCTGCCCAGATGGCTGCCGAGGCTGCTGCCAAGCAGGCCATGGAGCACGGTATGAAGAAGGTTTCCGTCTTCGTCAAGGGCCCCGGCTCCGGTCGTGAGACCGCCATCCGCTCCCTCCAGGCTGCTGGCCTCGAGGTCTCGAGCATTCAGGACAAGACCCCCATCCCGCACAACGGCTGCCGCCCCAAGAAGCGTCGCCGCGTGTAACTGAAAGGATCGTATCAATATGGCAATCGACAGGACTCCTGTTCTTAAGCGCTGCCGTCAGCTCGGGATCGATCCCGCTGAGCTCGGTTACAGCAGCAAGAAGGAATCTATCCGTCAGCCCAAGCGCCGTCGCAAGGAATCTGAGTACGGCATGCAGCTGCGCGAGAAGCAGAAGGTCAAGTTCATCTATGGCGTTCTGGAGAAGCAGTTCCACGGCTACTTCAACAAGGCCCGTAAGATGAACGGCGTCACCGGTGAGAACCTCATGATCATCCTTGAGTCTCGCCTCGACAACGTTGTTTTCCGTCTTGGCTTCGCTCGCACCCGTAAAGAGGCTCGTCAGTCCGTCCGCCACGGTCACTTCACCGTGAACGGCAAGCGCGTGGACATCCCGTCCTACCGCGTCAAGGCCGGCGACGTCGTCGCTGTCGGCGAGAAGTTCCGTGACCTCCTCCCCATCAAGGAGGCTCTGATTTCCTCCGAGCGCTTTGAGGTCCCTGGCTGGCTTGAGGTCGATATCGAGAAGCTGTCTGGTAACGTGCTCGCTCTGCCGACGCGTGAGCAGATCAGCGGTGATATCAACGAGCAGCTCATCGTCGAGCTCTACTCTAAGTAGTCCATCCGGGCTGCTGAGGCTGGAGGTAATACATGTCAGAATTCATTAGGCCTCAGGTTCAGGTCGAAGAGATCAACGAGACGTCTGCTCGTGTCTCCGTCGAGCCGCTCGAGCGCGGTTACGGTGATACGCTGGGCAACTCCCTGCGTCGCGTTCTTCTGTCCTCGCTCGAGGGTGCCGCCGTCGAGGCTATTCAGATCGATGGTGCGCAGCACGAGTTCATGACCATCCCTAACATGGTCGAGGATGTCACTGACATCGTCCTGAATGTCAAGGGTCTTGTCTTCAGGGCTCTCGGCACGACCGACGAGGCGACCGCCACCATCTCGGTTGACGGCCCCTGCGAGGTCACCGGTGCGGACTTCTTTATTCCGTCCGAGTTTGAGTTGGTCAACCCCGAGCAGCACATCGCTACGCTCACCGAGGGTGGCCATCTCACCATGAGCATGCGCATCGGCTATGGCCGCGGCTATGTCTCTGGCGAGGCCAACAAGCGCGACAACGATCCCATCGGTGTGATCCACGTCGACTCGCTGTACTCGCCGGTATCCCGTTGCGCCAAGCTCGTTGAGGCTTGCCGTGTCGGTCAGCACACCGACTACGACCGCCTTGTCCTCGAGATCGAGACCAACGGCTCCATCGCCCCGCGCGACGCCGTGGTCCAGGCTGCCAATATCATCAACCAGCATATGGCTGCCTTTATGAACCTTGCCGAGACCCCCGAGGTCGAGGAGGAGGTTTCGATCTTCGCTCCCGAGGTCACCAACGACAACGCCGAGCTGGACAAGCAGATCGAGGATCTGGACCTTTCTGTCCGTTCCTACAACTGCCTTAAGCGTGCCAGCATTCACTCGGTCCGTCAGCTCGTTGAGTTCTCGGAGAACGATCTTCTGAACATCCGTAACTTCGGTGTTAAGTCGATCGAGGAAGTGAAGGACAAGCTTGAGTCCATGGGCCTGAGCCTGAAGGCTTAATGCTTCGCATATTTGAGGAGAAACTAGACCATGCGTCACAACGTTAAGAAGGGCCTGAAGCTCGGCACCGATGCGAGCCACACCAAGGCCATGAAGAAGAGCCTGGCCAAGGCCCTCTTCGAGAACGACCGCATCAAGACCACCGAGACCCGCGCTAAGGCGCTGCGTTCGGTTGTCGAGCCGATCATCACCTGGGCCAAGAAGGGCGACCTGCACTCTCGTCGTCTGGCTATCGCCAAGCTCGGCGATAAGCAGCTCGTTGCCGAGATCTTCGACAAGGCTGCTCAGGGCATGTGGCAGGATCGCAACGGTGGTTACACCCGCATCATGAAGCTCGGTAACCGTAAGGGCGACAACGCTCCCATCGTTATCATGGAGCTCGTCACCGAGCCTTGCACGCCCAAGGCCAAGAAAGCTGCTCCGGCCCCCAAGAAGGCCGCTGCTCCCAAGAAGGTCGAGGCTGTCGAGGAGACCGCTGCCGAGGAGGCTCCTGCTGAGGAGACCGCTGAGTAGACAATTCGTCTGCATAGGCTATATTCGAGGGGTACGTTCGCGTACCCCTCTTTTTTTGTCGCGATATCGTTGTTTGTTTGTTGGGAGCGCCCATGACCGCGCCGTCTGATTTCAATTTGACTCCAGAGCTCGATGCCACGTTGGTGTTTCGTGTTGCCTATGACGGCTCGTCCTATAGCGGATTTGCCGAGCAGCCGGGGCAGACGACGGTTGCCGGAGAGCTGCGTCTTGCCATAGAGACGCTCTTGCGCCGCTCAGTCGATTTGACGTGTGCCGGGCGCACCGATGCAGGGGTGCATGCGGTGGCCCAATACATCAGCGTGCCCGTTACGGACGCTGAGCTCGCTTTAACGCGCCGCAGGTGGCTGCGAGCTATGGATGCGCTGCTGCCCAAAGATATCGCCGTTAATGAGGTCTACAAGGCCCGTAAGGGCTTTTCTGCGCGTTTTGACGCACGTTCTCGGACCTATACCTACCGCATTGCCGATCGCGATGCGCGTCCGGTGCTATCGCGTGGTGCGGTATGGTGGCATCGTTATCCTTTGGACGTGGATGCGATGGCAGCCGCCTGCCCAGCGCTTTTGGGCGAACAGGACTTTAAGAGCTTTTGTAAGGTCGCTTCTGCCGTGGGCAAGCCAACGCATCGTTGCGTGATGCGTGCCGAGTTTGGCCACGAGGTCGCCTTTGGCGAGGATATCCTCACGTTTACCATCGAGGGCAATGCGTTTTTGCATTCGATGGTGCGCACCATCGTGGGAACGCTCGTCGAGATCGGCATGCATCGCCGCGATCCCGAGTGGATGCGCGAGGTGATTGACGCTTGCGATCGTACTGCTGCGGGTCCCACGGCGCCGGCGTGCGGCCTTACCTTTATGGGCGTAGATTATGACCCCACCGAGATCGTCGCGCTCGAATAGGGGAGAAACGAGAGCCATCTAAGTATGCTGCTCGTGTGGGCGAGCCGTGTGCAACATCTGTTCTTGGCGTGCAGCGCATCAGGCGACTCATTGCGTTTATTGCCGGGGTGTACCATGAACGGCAGTTGATTATTGCTGTCGAGAGGATGGATAACTTGCTTCGACGTGGCTCGCTTCCGCGACTTTCGGTGATCCTTGTTGTGGAGGGTTCGCCCAGCTACGCGATGCGTGCACTCGAAAGCGTCCAAAACCAAGACCTCTACGATATGCAGATTGTCGTTGCATGTCGCAACGCTGCGCCGGGCGTTCGTCATTCGCTCGATGTTGCCGCGGGCAGAGATATTCACATCGATCTGATAGACGTTGACGATCCGTCGAGCGGAGCTTGCCTTCGCGAGGGTTTTGCCGCTTCGCGCGGGGCCCACATTATCGCAATGAGCGCCGATGAGTGGTTTGCGCCGCGCGCGTTTTTGGCAATGCTCGATGTCGCTTGTGAGACCTCGGCAGATATCGTGTTTCCCTCGGTGTCGCTCGATCGCTACGATACGCATCGGGAACGCCATTCTCGTATGTTGGATGCGCAATCCATTGCCCTTGCCGACGATGGAGACCGGGCTTCAGGCCTGGCCAAGCTGGTCGAGAGCGGTCTGGTTTGTCAACATTCCGGTGTGATGTATGAACGCTCCCTGTTTGAGTTGTGTCTGCAGCATGCCGAGTCGTATCGTGCGATCGCCTTTTTGGCGCCTGCCCTTTCGCATGCGGAACGCGTATTTGGGTGCGCCGAAGCTTGTTTCCATACGGCCGCGCCATCGGTTGCGGATTCATTCGACCCCACCATGTTCTCGCGACTTTCCGATGACGCCAAGGCGCTTGAAGAGCTTTGCGTGCCATTTGACGCAATAGATGACGATAACCATCTAAAGCTGGCCTGCCAACGGTTTTACTATGGCCGCTTGGTTGCTTGTATCGAGAATTTGTGCCTGAGCCCCCATGGGGTGTCTTCAATTGAGCGTACGGCACGATTGCGTGATATGCTCAACGACGTGCGGACCCGCCAGATGGCGGTGGCCCTTAAGGGAGAGCGCCGAGGCCTTGGGCTTTTGTTTGGGCCGATTGCCAACGTTAAGCCTATGCGCTGCGTTATGTATGCGCATCTGGCTGCTTTTTTGAACAGAACGGGCGCAAGGATAGCCTAGCTGTTTCATATTCGAAAATAATTTGCATAGAATTGTTTCGAAATGCGTTCTTATTCACAAATAGCCTCAAATAGCGCTAAACTATTCAATCACTGATAGATTGTCTTCGCCATCTATGGAGTGAGGTTTTATATGGCTAAAAAACGCAACGGGCGCCAGGATGCCATCAGAGATATCGTGCGCAATAAAGACGTGCGTACGCAGCGCGTGCTGGTGGACGAACTCCGCGCCATGGGCTTTGATTGCACGCAGGCGACGGTTTCGCGTGACATCGCCGATATGGGGCTGCGCAAACTGCCCGAGGGCATCTATGTTCTGGCTGAGGACCTGCACCTGCAGCGCATGGTCTCCGAGCTGGTTACCGGTGTGTTGCGCACCGACAACCTGGTTATGATTAAGGCTCAGCCCGGCACCGCCTCGGGCATTGCCGCGGCTGTCGATGCGGCCGAGCTGCCCGATGTGCTCGGATCGCTTGCCGGCAATGACACGATTTTGGTTATCGCTCAGACTGCCGAGGATGGCGAACGCCTCGAAGCGCTGATTAACAAGCTCAGTGCCGCGCGTAAATAGCTTTACGCGCGTAAACAACGCCAGCTAAGACGGTGGAAATACAGGGGCGTCGGTTTTGAGCCGACGCCCTTTTTGTGACGCTCCTGTCGTGGCATCTCGATTGCGCGCGATATGCCATGTATGTCCCAGCAAAAAGCGCCCGAGCATTTGAGCAGCTCGGGCGCTTTGCTATCTACTGACCTGTGGAAGGATCGGGGGTCGGGCTAGGGCTGGGATCGGGGGTCGGGCCAGGGTCGGGGCTGGGGCTGGGGCTGGGATCGGGGCTGGGGCTGGGGTCGGGAGTAGGGGTGGTACTGCCGCCATCGCCTTCGCCGCCGGTGTTACCGCCCTCGTTGCCGCTCCCGCCGGTGGTCTCCTCCTCTTCTTCCTCGTCTTCGTCCTTATCCTCGTCCTCTTCCTTCTTCTTGTTGTTGGTGCCGTAGAACTTCCAGACGTTATTGTTCTTGTACGTGGGAGCCGTTCCGGTCGGGAACTCCTCGCGCTCGGCGCCCGCAAGAACGGTGTTCATGAACTTCTTAAAGACGGGCAGGTTGGTGCTGTCGCCCAGCAGGTCCGAACCGTACTTTTGGATGGGAATCTCGCCTGCGGAATAACCGGTCCACAGGGCGCATGCCAGTTGCGGCGTGTAGCCGCAGAACCACAGGTTGGTGGTGTTGTCAGTGGTGCCCGTCTTGCCGGCATAGGGCTGGTTGACGCTCAGCGCGCCGGCGGCACCCGTGCCGCTGCCCTGCATGACGCCGGATAGAACGCCGGTAACCGCGGCAGCCTCACCTTCGGTGAGCACCCGCGTGGGATTGTCGGTGTGCTGGTACAGAACCGAGCCGGTACGCGAGTCGATCTCGGTGATGGCGATCGGCTGGCGATAATAGCCGCCGTTGGCAAAAGCGGCGTAGGCCGATGCCATCTCGAGCGGTGAGATGGACCCGGTGCCGAGCGTCATGACGGGAACGTCCTCGATATTGTCCTTGGCGGGATCGATGCCGAGCTTTTTGACGAGCGACATGATCTTTTCATTGCCGATGGCTTCGGCCACCTGAATATAGCCGGTGTTGGATGAGTATGCCGTTGCCTGCTTAAGCGTGATGTTGCCATAGCTCTGGTTGCCATAGTTTTGCACCTCGGTCGTGGTGCCCTTGGCCTTGAGTGGCGAGTTGCAGTTGAGAATGACGTTGGGGTTCATGCCGTTTTGGATGGCAGTTGCCAGCGTAAAGGCCTTAAACGTGGAGCCCACGGGGCGCTTTGCCGTAGCGTGGTTCACGTGATTCTCGTCGGCGTTGTAGTCGTAGCCGCCCACCATGCACTTGATGTAGCCGGTCTTGGGGTCAACGACAACCATGCCCATGTCCAGGCCATCGAGCGAAAGCGTGTCGAGCTGTGAGCGCACAGCCTCCTCGGCCACCTGCTGCATGGTGGGGTCGATGGTGGTCTTAACAGTCAGACCACCCTTAAAGAGCACGTCGGTGGAGAACTCCTGCTCGAGCAGCTGTTTGACATAGGAGACAAAGTAGGGCTGTGAGTATACGTCGACGCCGCTGCCCGAGATCTCGGTCACGTTGAGGGTGATGGGCTCGGCCTGCGCGGCATCGTGCTCTTCCTGCGTGATGTGGCCCAGGCGAAGCATGTTGTCGAGTACCTTATTGCGGCGGGAAAGCGCCAGGTCGGGATTGACCGTGGGGTCGTACTGTGAGGGCGAGTTGGGCAGACCGATGAGCAGCGCGGCCTCGCTCAGGGTGAGGTCGGAAGCACTCTTGGAGAGGTAGGTCTCGGCGGCGGCCTCGATGCCATAGGCGCCGTGGCCATAGTAAATGGTGTTGAGGTACATCATGAGGATCTCGTCTTTGGAGTACATGTCCTCCATCTTGATGGCGATATAGGCCTCGCGTACCTTACGCTCGATGGTCGAGTCGAACTGCTCCTCCTGCAGGATGGTGTTGCGCACCAGCTGCTGGGTGATGGTCGAGGCTCCTTCGTGGCCGCCGGCAAGGGTTGCCACCGAGGCGCGCGCGATGCCCAAGAGGTCGATGCCGCCGTGCTCGTAGAAACGCTCGTCCTCGACGTCGATCGTGCCCTGCAGGACGTACGGGGAGACCTGGTCCTTGGTGATGGACTTGCGGTTTTGGGTATAGAAGCTGGCGATCTTGTTGCCGTTGCAGTCAACAATCTCGGTGGGCTCGCTGACCAGATAGGCGTTGGCGTCGGTGTAGTCGGGCAGGTCGGACAGCCAGCGGTTGACGTTGCCGATCATGCCGATGCCAAATGCTACGCCCGCGATGAGCAAAAAGCCCAAAAGCGAAAGCAGGATGACGGGCAGGACGTGCGTCTTAGAGCGACCGTGTCCCTGTCGTTGGCGAGGACCCATATGTTGACCTCCAAGTATGTCGTGCCAGGCGGCGGGTATGCGTCGGGCAGGATGGACATAAGTTATTACACGATAAACCAATCGAGCCGCGCGAAGCCTCGTGTATGCTGGTTGACGGCAATTAACAGAGCGATTGCATACCTTGGTAAGGAGTTTGCCGATGGCGATTTGGGCGACGGAGCCTAGCAGACAATGCGGGAATGGGACGCCAACATCGGGGCTGGCACTGCCCGAGCTGTTGGCTCCTGCTGGCGGGCTCAATCAGATGCTCGCCGCGATCGCGGCAGGTGCCGATGCCATTTATGCCGGGTTGAGCGGATTTAACGCCCGCGTGAGTGCGCACGGGTTTAGTGACGACGAATTTGCGCGCGGGTGTGCCGTGGCGCACGCCCATGGTGTGCGCGTGTACGTGACGCTCAACGTATTCGTGTTCGACGACGAGCTGTCCGAAGCCGTGGCACTGGGGGCACATGCGCATGCGCTGGGCGCCGATGCACTGATCGTGGCAGATGCGGGCCTAGCCCGCGCGCTGCATGCGGCAATTCCGGGGGTCGAGATTCATCTGTCCACCCAAGCGGGCGTCCATAGCAAGGGGGCCGTGCGTTTGGCGGCTGACGAGCTGGGGGTCGAGCGCGTGACGACGGCGCGCGAGCTGACCGTGGCAGAGATTGCGACGCTCTGCGCTACCGGTGTGCCCATCGAGGTGTTCTGCCATGGCGCCATATGCATTGGCTATTCGGGCGCGTGCGAGTTTTCGGCCCTGCGGCGCGGACGGTCGGCGATGCGTGGCGACTGCACGCAGCCGTGCCGCCTGGCATACGATTTGGTGGATGAGGCTGGGGAGAGCGTCGTTGCCGTCGAAGGCGATCGTCTGCTCTGCCCGCGTGACTATCTGGGCATTGCTCATTTACCCGAGCTTGTTGCTGCCGGGGTGGCGTCGCTCAAGATCGAGGGGCGTATGAAGAACCCCGACTACGTCTACAACGTGGTGCGGGCGTGGCGCCGGGCGCTCGATATGCTGCGTGATGGCGCGTGGGATCCCGATGCCGTGCAGGCGCTCGAACGTGAGCTGGGAAGGTCGTTTAACCGCGGGTTTACCGACGCGTATCTGCGAGGCCGCTCGGGCGCGGAGCTTATGAGTTTTGAACGCGCGATCAACCAGGGCGTGCGTGTGGGCCGTTTGGTTGCCGTGGGACACGAGGAGGTGACCGTCGAGCTCGATGCCGCCGTGGCGGCGGGCGATACGCTCGAGATCAGGTTTTACCCGGGCGCCGACGCTCGGCCCGATGTACCTAAACGCTGGCCGCAACTTCCCTGCCCGGTGGATGCCGAGGTGGGGGAGCGCATCGTTGTCCATTGCAAGCGCAAGGTCGACGCGGGCTGCGAAGTGTATCTGATTCGCAGCGCTGGCGTGCTTGAGCAAACGGCGGCGGCGCTGGATCGCATGCGGGCCGAGGCCGATGCGGTCGTGCTTGCGAAACGCGCTGTCGAGACGCTGCCGTTTGCGGGCGTTCTGATGGATAGCGGAACGCAGCCGGAAGAACCTGCAGAGTCTGTCGCCGCTCGCTTGGTCTTTGCCTGGCAGCTGATGGACCAGGACCCGAACGAAGAGCTCGACCTGTCCGGTGCGACTGTTGTGCTCGACGAGGTCTGCCGTGTGGGCGATATCGAGCGGACTCGGTCGCTCATGCAGCGCGCCGGCCGCATCGTCTGTCGTAATCTGGGACAAGTGGCGATAGCTCGCGAACTGCGCGTCGTCTTTGACGTGGCAGCGCCGGTGTTCTGTGCGAACCGGGCAACGCTCGCCTGGTTGCGAGGGCTTGGGGCGCAGCGCGTGTTTTTGCCTGCCGAACTTGTCGCTCACGATGCGAAACGCATTGCCGAGCTTGCCGCCTGTCCTGGCGTCCTGGGCCCCGTCGATACCGATTGTCCCGAGCTCATGGTGTGCGAGCACTGCCTGCTGACCGCCGAGGGCGTCTGTGCCACCGATGCGACGGGACAGGCCTGTTGCCGCGACTGCTTGCGTCGCCGGCAGACGCGCTATCTGGTCGATCGTGACGGTACACGTCTGCCAGTTGCCATCGACGCATGCGGCAGGACGAGGATTTTCCTGTCGTAGGTGCTGCGTCGCGTCAGTTTGTTATCATATGAGAGTTTATGGACTTCCAGCACCGCCGTTTTCGGCGAGGGTGCTATAGCAAAAGGAGAATACCCAATGCTGTCTGTTGACGAGCAAATGCGTATCATCACCTCGGGCGCCGCGAAGATCGTCCCCGAGGCCGACCTTCGTAAGAAGCTTGAGAAGGGTGAGCCCCTCAACATCAAGCTCGGCGTCGATCCCACCAGCCCCGACCTGCACCTGGGCCACGCCGTGCCCCTGCGCAAGATGCGCCAGTTCCAGGACCTGGGCCATAACGTCACCCTGATCATCGGCAACGGTACCGCGCTGATCGGCGATCCTTCGGGCAAGAACTCCACCCGCCCGCAGCTTTCTCAGGAGCAGATCGAGGCTAACGCCGAGACCTACGTGAGCCAGGCCATGAAGATCTTGGACCCCGAGAAGACCACCATCGTGCACAACGGCGACTGGATCTTGTCGATGGACCTTGCCGGTCTGCTGCAGGTGTGCTCCAAGTTCACCGTCGCCCGCATTCTTGAGCGCGATGACTTTACCAAGCGCTATCAGTCCCAGACGCCGATCGCCCTGCACGAGTTCCTGTATCCCGTGATGCAGGCATACGATTCGGTCATGATCAAGGCTGACGTGGAGATGGGCGGCACCGACCAGCTTTTCAACCTGCTCGCCGGCCGTGAGCTCATGGAGAAGATGGGCATGGAGCCGCAGATCGCGCTCACCATGCCGCTGCTCGAGGGCACCGATGGCGTCCGTAAGATGTCCAAGTCCTATGGCAACTACATCGGTCTGACCGACGCGCCCAAGGATATGTTCGGCAAGACCATGTCCATCCCCGACGAGATGATCGGCAAGTACTACCGCCTGGCGAGCTCGCTCACCCCGGCCGAGGTCGACAAGATCGACGCTGCCCTGGCCGATGGCTCTGCCGATCCCTATGAGCTCAAGCGCGCTCTGGGCCGCGACCTGTGTGACACCTACCACGGCGCCGGTGCCGGCGACGAGGCCCAGGCCGAGTTCGACCGCGTGTTCAAGGAGGGCCAGCTCGCCGACTTCCCCGAGAAGCATATTGAGCTGACCGTAAACGACGAGGGCCAGATTTACCTTGCCGGCCTGCTCAAGGACCTGGGTCTTTCGGCCAGCGCCGGCCAGGCCCGCCGCGACATCGATGGCGGCGGTGTCAAGATCAACGGCAAGGCCGTGGCTCCCAAGAGCTACAACATCGACCCCAGTGCCCTCAAGCTGGGCGACACCCTCTCCGTGGGCAAGCGCAAGGGCTTTAAGTTGGTCTAACGAGCAAGTTGACCTCACAAGTGCAACAAGGCCGCAGCCGGGATTTCCGACTGCGGCCTTTTTGGCACTTAGGGATGATCCTTTTGTGCCGGCACTTTGGGACACTCCTTGTCAGTGGTGCAAAGCAGCCTGTCCCCATTGCGCCAAGTGGTGTGTGCCGTTAAGCAGAGGGGCGTATTGCTGGCCCATCGTTTGGGCATACAATGGCTATTGGCTTGCTGCGGTGAAGGTCTGTCCGCTCCGCAGCTTTTTTTCTACGGTTAAAGGAGTATGTATGTCCGTTGAGGTCATGAGGTCTGTGATCGATGCCGCCGAGGGCCGCGTGCCCGTCGACACGTTGTTTGCCAACGCACAGATCGTTGATGTGTACGGTCAGCGCGTGGCGCCCGGTAGCGTCGCCGTCAAGGACGGCGTGATCGTCGGTGTTCTCTACGATGGTCGAGATGACGCTGCTGGCACGTACGAGGCAGCTGAGGTTATCGACTGTCAGGGTCGCTATCTCGCACCCGGTTTTATTGACGGACACTTGCATATCGAGTCTTCGAACATCCGTCCCGCCGAGTATGCGCGCATGGCGGCGACGCGTGGCACCACCACCGCTATTGCCGACAGCCACGAGATCGCTAACGTTTCCGGCCTAGACGGCCTGCGCTTTATGATCGAGGACGGTTGTCGCGCACCCATCTCCATCAAGTACATGATGCCTTCGTGCGTGCCCGCACTGCCCGACGAGCAGGCCGGTGCCGTCATCACCGCTGCCGATATGCAGGCGTTTTTTGCCGAGCATCCGGGCGACGTCTTTGGTCTGGGCGAAATGATGAACCTGCCGGGTGTCTTTATGGCCGACCCCGAGACCTGCGCTCGCATCGATGCTGCCAACCAGACGCCGTCCAAGCAGGTCGACGGTCATGCTCCGCTTGTTGCCGGCAAGGATCTCAACGCCTATGCCGCGGCGGGTATTATCGCCGACCACGAGTCGACGATTCCCGAGGAAGCGCTCGACAAGCTATCCCGCGGCATGTATGTCATGCTGCGCGAGGGCACCTGCAGCCATGATCTTGCCAACCTGTCGCCTATGCTGCTGGAAAACCCCGCCCGTGCTCGCCGCTGCTGCTTTGCGACCGACGACCGCGCTCCCTCCGACGCGCTTTCGACCGGCATGATCGACAACGCCTGCCGCGTGGCCATCGAGGCCGGCATCGACCCGGTGGTCGCCATCTCCATGGCGTCCCTTTCCACGGCCGAGGCCTTTGGCCTGGACCACGGTTGCCGCGATCCGCATGAGCTCCGCGGCGCCATCGCTCCGGGCAAGCGTGCCGACCTGCTGGTACTCAACGATCTGACGTTTGCCACGGCGCCGCATCGCGTATATGCCGCCGGTGCTCTGGTGGCGCAGGATGGCACCTTTGTGGGCGAGATCGCACCCGAGATGGCTGAGGTTGCGGCCCTTGCCGACGAGCTGCGCGCCTCTGTTAAGCTGCCGAAGCTTTCGCTCGACGTTTTCGACTATGCCTTTAAGCCGGGCGAGGCTGTGATTGACGTGGTGCCGGGTAAGGCAATCACGGGTATGGCTCGCCCCGAGAGCGCCGAGGGCCTGCGCCGCATTATGCTGATTGAGCGCCATGGCCGCGGCGTGTCGCTGCAAGCCGAGGGCGTCGACGGCGACGGCCCCGCTGGCCTGGGCCTGGTCGGCAAGCATATCGGTCGCGGCTGGGTGCGCGGTTTCACCATCACCGGTGGTGCCATTGCCTCCACGATCGGCCACGACTCGCACAACGTGTGCGTGGTGGGCGACAACGCCGCCGATATGATGGCTGCTGTTGAGGCCGTGGGCCAGGGCGGTCACGTGCTGGTGCGCAACGGCGAGGTCGTGGCGCGCATTCCGCTGGCGCTCGGTGGCCTGATGAGCGAGGGCACGGCCGAGGATGTCGCAGCGCAGCACGACGACTTTATGGTCAAGGCGCGCGCCATGGGTATTGAGCCGCCGCTCGACCCCATCATGGGCATCATCTTCCTGCCCCTGCCGGTCATCCCGACGCTCCGCATCCGCCCCGAGGGCATGTTCGACGTCACGACCTTCACCTACGCCGACTAATCATCGGGGACGTTCTTAAACGACTAGTCGCTGGGGACACTCTTTGGCGTGTCGCCTGACGCCGCGACCGTGGGCTCTCTGGTGCGCGTGAGCTATTTGCCAGGTCTATGTAACGTTTATGACTGCGGGGTCTTATTTGAGCTCCCTTTGGGTACGTTGGAATCGGATACACGTTCGATTCCAGCAAGCCCGAAGGGAGCTTTTCTATGTTTAAGCTGATTGCATCCGATATGGACGGCACACTGCTTGACGAAAATGGCCAGGTGCCTCCCGAGACCTACGAACTGATCCTGGCACTGCGCGAGCATGGCGTGCATTTTGCCGCGTCGTCAGGCCGCCGCTACGATCGCCTGTGCGAGTTCTTTGCGCCCGTTCGCGACAAAATGGACTTTGTCGCAGCTAACGGTGCCCAGGTCTACGCCGACGGCAAAATGGTAGGCCGTGAGGTGTATTCGCACCTGGCGATTCGAAAGCTAGCCCAGGCCGTCGCGACGTTTCCCAATCTGCATCTTGCACTCTTTGACCGAACCAAGTCCTTCTTGCTCGATGACGAGAGTAAGTTCGTGCGCGAGGTGGATAAGGACCTTCCCAATGCCGAGCGCATTTGGGAGCTGCCCGATCCCAGCGTAAATATCATCAAGGCGAGTATCTTTTGCGATGATGGTGCCGTTATGGACAGCGCTTACGTACTGCAGCGCGAGCTCGGCCAGTTCTTTACCTTTGCGCCTTCGGGCAACGCGTGGATCGATGCCATGCAGCCCGGCGTGTCGAAGGCCTCTGGCATCGCGCAGCTCGCGGAGCATTACGGCATTGGGCGCGATGAGATCATGGCATTTGGCGACTCGATGAACGACTACGAGATCATTCGCTTTGTCGGCACGGGCTGCGCGATGGAAAACGCGCGCCCCGCGCTCAAGGCGGTTGCTGATCGCGTCGTAGGCTGCAACAGCGACCACGCCGTTCAGCAGGAGCTCCGTCGCGTGCTGGAGAGTCTCGCCTAATTCGGCAGATGGGGACAGTCCTTGCAGCGCCCCGCGAAGAGTGCCCCCAACGACTACTGTGACCAGGGTAGCTAAAAAAGCCCCGTCCCAAATTAGCTACCCTGCCGGGTTGCTGCTGCTAGGCGAGGGCGGCCATGATGGCGCGGGCGACGCCGTCGTGGTCGTTGTCGTATTCGGTGATGGCGCCGGCGGCTTCGCGGTCCTCGGGCTCGGCATTGATCATCGCCGTACCGTGGCCCGCTGCCTGCAGCATGGGGATGTCGTTGATGTTGTCGCCGAACGCCCAGGCGTCGGCGAGAGGCTCGCCCAGATGCCCACATAGCCAAGCCAATGCCGTTCCCTTGGTGGCGCCCCCGCCCATGACCTCGATATTCATGGCGTACGAACGCGTGACCTCAATGCCTTCGAGTGTGTCGAGCGCCGCCACGATAGCATCGCGGTCGGCTGAGTCGTGCCAGTACATGGCGATGCGTTCGAGCACCTCGACCTCGTCGATTTTGCTGTCGATATCCATGTCGATCGGCGTTCGCGTGCGCTTGAGCGAAGCCGCGATGTGAGGATCTCCGCCGCAGAATTCGTCCAGGCGCGTGTAGAGCGAGCGGGGGAGGAAGCACTGCCCGTCCGCGAAGATATCGAAGGTCACATCGTGGCCGGCGGCAATGCTATGGACGCGGTGGGCGATGGCGCGGTCGAGCGGTCGGCTCAATATGCGCGTGGCGCGTGAGGCATCGGTGGGCACATCCTCGTCGAGCTGCCAGACGCTAGCGCCATTGGCGCAGACCGCGTAGTGCACGGCAGGATGGGCGAGGATGGCCTCAAAGACGCCCGACAGCGGACGCCCCGTGCACGGTACAAACTCAATGCCGCGACGTGCGAGCTCGTCGAGCATCGCCCAGGTGGCGTCGCTCATCTGCTTGTCACTCGTCAACAGTGTTCCATCCATATCGGAAAAAACAATCATTCGATACAGCCCTTTCTGCTGGCATAAAAAGCGTGGCCGAGGGCGGTGATGCCCTGGCCACGCTCGTGTTCTATAACGGTGCGCGTCCTAACGGTCGGCGAGTGGCTTGTACTCCAGTGGCTCGATCACCGGACGGTATGCCGGGCGAATAATACGGTGTGCGCAGAAGAGCTCTTCCATGCGGTGTGCCGACCAGCCTGCCATGCGGGCCACGGCGAACATCGGCGTAAAGAGCGTCTCGGGTACGCCGAGCATCTTGTAGATAAAGCCCGTGTACAGGTCAATATTGGCGCAGATAGGCTTGGTCATGCCGTGGTCGCGCATGACCTGGGGCGCCAGGCGCTCGATGCGCTCGATCAGCGCGAATTCCTCGCCCAGATCTTTCTTGGCGGCGAGCGAACGTGCGTAGTGGCGGCAGACCTCGGCACGCGGGTCGCTGAGCGTGTAGACGGCGTGCCCCATGCCGTAGATGAGCCCCGTGCCGTCAAAGGCCTGCTTGTCGAGAATCTTGCTCAGATATGCAGCGACCTCGTCATCGTCTTCCCAGTTGGAAACATGCGCGCGAATGTCCTCGTGCATGGATACGACCTTGGCGTTGGCACCGCCGTGACGCGGGCCCTTGAGCGAGCCGATAGCCGCGGCGTAGGCGGAATACGGGTCGGTGGCCGAAGACGACAGCACGCGGCAGGCGAACGTGGAATTGTTGCCGCCGCCGTGCTCGGCATGGAGCATAAGCATCACGTCGAGCAGCATCGCCTCGTCGCGGGTAAACGCCATGCCGCCGCGCAGCACCTGCAAAATGGTCTCGGCCGTGGACAGGCCGGGCGTGGGGTGCGGCACATGCACCTCGGAGCCGCGACGCTTGGCGACCGAAGCCATGTGCGCGAAGGCGGCAATACGGGGCAGACGGGCGAGCATGGAGATGGCAACATCGATCTCGTGCTCGGGGGTGATCACGTCGGGCTCGGCGTCGAAGGCATAGAGCAGCAGCACGGCGCGCTGAAGCACGTTCATGATGCTCGACGACACCGTGGTCATCGGGAATTCCTTAACGTACTCGTCGCTCAGGTGCCTAAACGCGCCCAGACGCCCGCAAAAGCCGTCGAGCTCATCCTTGTTGGGCAGCGAGCCCGTAATGAGCAGGTAGGCGACCTCTTCGTAGCCATAGCGGTCCTCGGCCTGGGCATTGTTGACGAGGTCCTCGATGTTGTAACCACGCAGCGTGAGTCGACCCTTGTCGGGCACGACCTGGCCGTCGACCTTGTTGTAGCCGTGCACGTCCGAGATACGGGTGAGGCCCGCGACCACGCCCGATCCGTCGGCATTGCGAAGACCGCGCTTAACATTGTGCTCGACAAACAGGCCCTCGTCATAAGGCTCGGTGGGCATGCCGTAGTATAGATTTTCGCTTTCGGGCGAAATCTGGCGGCTTGCTTCGTAGTCCAAGACCAGGCGGCTCAGGTGGTCGTCGAAGCGGTAATAGATTTTCTTGGCGTCGTAGGCCATGCGCGCTCCTCTCCGGGCTATGTGGCGACGTTGCGCCTGGGCGCACGTTGGGCCGTCGTCACGCAGCCTGTTCGCTACAGGCGGTACATAAAGTTAAAGACGTCCTCGCGCTGGATGGACACGTTGACGCCCGAAAGCTCGCCGGCCTCGGCCAGGGCCTTCTGCAGCTCGGCGAAGTCGAGCTTGGACTCGGCGGTGTCGGCCAGCATGGTCATGGTGAAGATGTCCTCGATAATGGACTGCGTAATGTCGCGGATGTCGACATTGGCTTCGCCCAGGACGCGGGTGACGCCGGCGACAATGCCGGGGCGGTTCTTGCCAAGGACGGTGATGACGATACGGGAGGACGAGATCTCGGCCATGGGAAACCCTTTCGCGTGTTAGCGGCGCGCGGCGGCGCTCCGCTACGGTACAGTGTTCATCATTGTACCTGTCCCGTGCAAAAAGGGGCACCTTTGCTGCGGCGTTACACGTCTGCAACATGGAGCGCTTGTCTCGTAGGGTGTATTTTTGGCACCCTGGACAGCTCGGGCGGCTCTGTTGGCGCCGCGATCGGGCAGATTCGCCTGTGCACTCCGGCGTAAAGACCGTGAACCTTTTGTGGGACGCTCGACGCCGTGGTAACATAGCCGAGTTTGTTGTCTTGGTCGGAAACCAAGACGCCTTATGCGCTGATCGGTAACCAGCGCCTGACCAATAAGGAGTCCTACCATGAAGCAGGGTATCCATCCCCAGTATGTCGAGTGCACGGTGACGTGCTCCTGCGGCAACACCTTCAAGACGCACGCTACCGTGTCCGAGATGAAGGTCGAGCTTTGCAACGAGTGCCACCCGTTCTACACCGGCCAGCAGAAGTTCGTCGACACCGGTGGACGCGTCCAGCGCTTCGCCGACAAGTTTGGTGGCGCCGCTGCCGCCCAGCTCAAGAAGGCCGAGGAGGCCAAGGCTGCCAAGGCCGCCAAGGCTGCTGAGGCCGAGGCCGCTCGCAAGGCCGCCGCTGAGGCTAAGGCTGCCGAGAAGGCCAAGCGTGCCGCTAAGTTTGCCGAGGAGGCTGCCAAGCAGGCCGCCGAGGCTCCCGCAGAGGCTCCCGTCGAGGAGGCCGCTGCCGAGGCCGAGACCACCGAGGCTGCTGAGTAAATAGCTCGCCGAGGAATCGCTCGCATTCATGGCAAAAGGGCCGTGCATCCAATTGGGTGCACGGCCCTTTTCTTATCGACGCAAAGTAGCACGTCCTCTTTGCACCGAACGGTGGGGATTTTTCGTTTGCCCAGATAAAACCTGCCAAAATAAACCTGTCCCTTTTTGGCAGGTAACCGATAGGAGGCTACGTGGACACATCGACGTCCTTGGGCAATCGCGAGCTCGCGGTGGCAAAGAAGCGTGCGCTCGATGCTGCCTATTTTAGGAAGGGTATCGCTGTCGCGGCGCTTTCGAGCTGCATGTATGCGCTGTACACGGCCTTTGTTACCGCCGGTCAGCTCTTTGGCGTTTGGGCCGGTTGGTTCGATGCATTTGCTCCCTCCGGCCTTTTGGCGGTATTCATCTTGCCCACGATCGCCTCGGGCGTCAATGACGTGCTGAGTGCCGTCTGGGCCACGTTTTTCACTGCCGGTCAGGGCAAACTCGCCGACCTAGGCCGCTGCATCGCCTCAAAGCCCGGCGTCATCGTTATCGCCGCCGCCTTCATTGGCGGGCCCATCGCTTCTGCCGCCTACGTTATCGCGCTTTCGCAGGCAGGCACGCTTGCCGTGCCCATCGCCGCGCTCAACCCCGCGATCGGTGCGGTGCTCGCCCGCGTGCTCTACCGACAGCCGCTTAGCCCCCGTGTCGTCACCGGCATCGTTGTCTGCGTGGTCGCCGGTGCCATGATCGGTAGCGCCGGCCTGAGCGGGCAGGCATCTTCCGGCATGGCGCTTGGCCTGGGCCTGGCGCTGTTAGCCGCCCTGTGCTGGGGCGTCGAGGGATGCGTGGGCGGCCGCGCCACCTGCATGATCGATCCTCAGATCGCCATCAACATCCGTCAGCTTGTCTCGGGCGTCGGCAACCTGTGCTTGGTACTGCCGGCCCTAACCTTGGCATGCGGAGAGCCCCTTGGTCAGAGTTACGTCCTTGTCGCCCAAGCGCTCACCGACAAATCCTCCGTCGTGTTTTTCGCCTGCTCCGGTTTTGCCGCCTACTTTTCGTTTATGAGCTGGTATCGCGCCAACTCCATGTGCGGCACGGCGCTGGGCATGGCCATCAACGGCACCTATACCTTTACAGCGCCGCTGTTTACGTGGATTATCGTCGGCCTGGTCTTGGGCTTTGACGGCTACGCGCTTCCGTCCGTTGCATGGGTGGCGGCCGTCGTCAACCTCGTCGGCATTTGCCTGATTGCCGTGAATCCCCTCGACATGGTTAAAAAGGACGGTGATCGGGATGCTTCCGCTTAACTATGCCATGCTCGATTATTTTGTTTGCCATGACGAGGCTTGCGTCGACGATGTGATGGCCGATCTCGCGGCCGAGTATGCATCGTTTGCCGCCTTTGCAAGGCCGCGCATGCAGGAGGCGCTCATGACCGCGCACAAGAATGGCCTGATTGACGAGACGCGCTTTGATTTGGATGCCGAAGGCGAGCTTCGCGTCTACTATCGGGCGAGCGCCGAGCAGCGCAAAGTTATCGGCGCCTATCTGGGCCGTAGCCACTAAAATAAAACGTCCCTTTTTGGCAGGTCGGTCGTAGTTATTACGTGGGGGATGAGGTCGAGCGTATAGCGTGCGCCCCGTTTGGCTAAAGTACAACTATCTGTGTTTAACTCGCCCAGTGCAGTGCGCTACGGGCGATGGCCAAAAAAGGAAAACCACATGGGATTCATGTCAAAGCTGCTGTCCTTTGGATCCGATAAGGACCTTAAGCGCTACTACAAGATCGTTGACCAGATCAACGGGCTTGAGCCTCAGTTTGAGAAGATGACCGAGGAGGAGCTTCGCGGCCAGACCGATAAGTTCCGCGAGCGTTATGCTAACGGCGAGTCGCTTGACGACATGCTCCCCGAGGCCTTTGCCACCGTGCGCGAGGCTTCAAAGCGCATCACGGGCATGCGTCACTTTGACGTACAGCTCATCGGCGCCATGGCGCTGCACGAAGGTCATATCGCCGAGATGAAGACCGGCGAAGGCAAGACACTCGTCTCCACCCTGGCCGGCTATCTTAACGCCATCGCCGGCAAGGGCGTGCATGTCGTTACCGTCAACGACTACCTGGCAAAGCGCGACTCCGAGTGGATGGGCCGCATCTACAAGTACTTGGGCATGACCGTCGGCCTGCTGCAGAACAACATGCCGCTCGAGCTTAAGCGCCCGGCCTACCAGGCCGATGTCACCTACGGCACCAACTCCGAGTTTGGCTTTGACTACCTGCGCGACAACATGGTCACCCGCCCCGAGCAGCGCGTCCAGCGCGGCCACAGCTACGCCATCGTCGACGAGGTCGACTCCATCCTGATCGACGAGGCCAGGACCCCGCTGATCATCTCGGGCGCCGGCACCAAGTCGGCCAGCACCTACAAGGACTTCGCGCGCGCCGTGCGCGGTCTGGAGCGCGGCGAGGACGTGTCGCACGATATGCTCACCGCCACCGAGGATGTGGAGCCCACGGGCGACTACGTCATGGACGAGGCCAAGCACACCATTGCCGCCACCGAGCGCGGCCTCAAGAAGATCGAGCGCCGCCTGGGTATCGAGGACATCTACGCCGACCTTTCGGGCCAGCTGGTCAACCACCTGCAGCAGGCGTTGAAGGCCCAATACATGTTCCACCGCGACAAGCAGTACGTCGTTACCAACGGCGAGGTCAAGATTGTCGATGAGTTCACCGGCCGCATCATGGAGGGCCGTCGCTACTCCGAGGGCTTGCACCAGGCTATCGAGGCCAAAGAGGGCGTGCTCGTGCGCGAGGAAAACCAGACGCTGGCCACCATCACCCTGCAGAATTACTTCCGTCTGTATGACAAGCTTTCCGGCATGACCGGTACGGCGCTTACCGAGGACGCCGAGTTCCGCGAGATCTACAAGCTGCCCGTCGAGGTCATCCCCTCCAACAAGCCCGTGCAGCGTGTCGATCACGAGGACCTGGTGTACCGCACCATCCAGGCCAAGTACAACGCCGTTGCCGACGACGTCGAGCGACGTCACGCCAAGGGCCAGCCGGTCCTGGTGGGCACCGTCTCCATCGAAAGCTCCGAGAAGCTGTCGGCCGCCCTTACCAAGCGCGGCATCGCGCACGAGGTCCTCAACGCTAAGCATCACGAGCGCGAGGCTCATATCGTTGCCCAGGCCGGTCGTTACGGCGCCGTGACCATCGCCACCAACATGGCCGGTCGTGGTACGGACATCTTGCTGGGCGGCAACCCCGACGAGCTGGTGCGCGAGCGCCTGGAGTACGAGGGCCTGACCATGGAGGACGTGACGCCCGAGCAGCTCGAGCAGTTTAACGCCGAGGCCAAGGAGACCTGCAAGGCCGAGCGCGAGCGCGTGCTTGCGGCCGGCGGTCTGACCGTCATCGGCACCGAGCGCCATGAGTCCCGCCGTATCGACAATCAGCTGCGTGGCCGTTCTGGCCGTCAGGGCGATCCGGGCGAGACCCAGTTCTACCTGTCGCTCGAGGACGATCTGATGCGCCTGTTCGGTGGAGACAAGATGGACCGCGTCTCCAAGATGATGGTCACGGCAGAAATGGGCGACGACATGCCCATCCAGCACAAGATCATCTCCAAGGCCGTCGAGAGCGCCCAGCACAAGGTCGAGAGCATCAACTTCTCCATGCGCAAGAGCGTTCTTGAGTACGACGACGTGATGAACAAGCAGCGCCAGGTTATCTACGCCGAGCGCAACAAGATTCTGGACGGTAAGGACCTGACCGACCACATCACCGAGGTCATGCACGACACCGTGTACCGCTGCGTGCAGGAGTTTTGCGCTAAGGACAGCCACGACGGCGAGCGTGACCTCGATGGCCTGCGCAAGTGGGTTGTGGAGCTGACCGGCCATATCGATACGCCCAAGTTCCCCGACGAGGATTACGAGGCCCTGGCCGCCGATGTCCTGGCCTACGTTGAGAAGTGCTACAACATGAAGGCCGAGCGCTTGGGCGAGGACCTCATGCGCGAGCTCAATACTCAGGTCATGCTGCGCGTCATCGATACCCGCTGGATGAACTACCTGCAGGAGATGGACTATCTCAAGACCGGTATCGGACTGCGCGGCTTTGGTCAGCGCGACCCGCTGGTCGAGTACAAGACTGAGGCCTATGGCGCCTTCCAGATGCTCGTTGACACCATGTACGAGGATTACCTGCGCACCGTCCTGCGCATCGAGATCAAGGCCGCCCCGCAGGCTGTGGAGCGCAAGGAGGACCCCGCGCTCGAGGGTGCGCGCTTCTCCGGCCCCGCCGACGTCGATGGCGACAACGGCAACTCGGTCCTGCGCAAGGAGGCACGGGCACAGGCTCGCACGGCCGTCCAGGGCGGACCGGCAGCTGTCAACAACGGCGCTAAGGTGACCACCTACCGCAAGTCCGAGAGCGACGACCCGTATGTCAACGTGGGTCGCAACGAACCGTGCCCTTGCGGCAGCGGCAAGAAGTTCAAGTACTGCCACGGCAGGAATCGTTAATGGCGGATGCTTTAGAGGTAACGCCCGCCGAGCTGGACAAGTTTGCGGACCGGCTCGGCGAGGTTGAGTCGTATCTTCATTTGGACGAGAAGCGCACCCACGTGACCGAGCTTGAGGCCAAGAGCGTCGCTCCCGGCTTTTGGGACGACGCCGATGCCGCTCGCGCCACGATGGAAGAGATTGCGCGCGCCAAGGAGGATATCGCCGCCGTGGATACCGCGCGCGGCGAGCTCTCCGATGCCCGCGCGGCGCTGGAACTTGCCGAGGAAATGGGCGATGACCCCGATGCCGCTGCACTGCGTGAGGAGGCTGCCGCCACGGCTGATCGTCTGGCACGCGCCATCGATGAGCTCGAACTTTCGAGCTGGTTTACCGGCGAGTTCGATCACGGTGACGCGATTGTGACCATCAAGCCCGGACAGGGCGGCTTGGAGGCGCAGGACTGGACCTTCATGCTCTTTAAGATGTACATGAAGTACTGCCAGCGCCGCGGCTGGAAGGTCACCATCAACGATTGCCCCGCTGCCGAGGTCATTGGCATTGATCGCGCGACCTTTACCGTTGAGGGCAAGGATGCCTTCGGTATGCTTCGTGCCGAGGCCGGCGTTCACCGTTTGGTGCGCATTAGCCCCACCGATGACAAGAAGCGTCGACAGACTACGTTTGCCGGCGTCGAGGTCATTCCGGTGCTGCCCGACGATATCGATATCGAGATCAACCCCGACGATATCCGCGTCGACGTGTACCACGCAAGCGGCCCGGGCGGCCAGGGCGTCAACACCACCGACTCCGCCGTGCGCGTGACGCATTTTCCCAGCGGCATTGTAGTGACCTGCCAAAATGAGCGAAGCCAGATTCAGAACAAGGCCGCGTGTATGCAGATTCTCAAGGCCCGCCTGTACGAGATTGAGCTCGAGAAGCGCGCCGAGGCGCTCGACGAGATCCGCGGTCCCAAGACCACGATTGGCTTTGGTAACCAGATCCGCAGCTACGTGCTCTATCCGTATCAGATGGTCAAGGACCTGCGCTCGGGCGTGGAGACCAGCAACGTCGACGCCGTTCTCGACGATGGCGACTTGGATCCGTTTGTGATCGGCTACCATCGCTGGGCTACCGGCAATGCCGATGCGGAGTCTCCGTCCGCTTAAGCCCCGGGTGAGTCACGGACCGACACTAAACTCTGACCAGGGCGGTTTTATATCCAGAGCAAACCCGCCGCGGGGTGGCTTTTGCTCGGCGAATCGGTAGAATCAAATACGGTAAGAAGTTCAAAGCGCACCCAATGGGGTGCGCTTTTTTGAGGGAGGTAGCATGGCATATCGTCTGGATATCAAGCGCATTCTTTCAATGAACTTCTTCCGCGATCTGCCCCAGATCATGCTTGGGTGCGCTTTGGCGGCCATCGCGACCGACCTGTTTTTGATTCCCAACGGTCTTGCCGCCGGTGGCGTTACGGGCCTTGCGACTATTATCCAGGCGGTCGGTGCCGCGCGGGGCGTGTCGCTGCCCGTCGGTATCCAAACCATCGTGGTGAACGCCTTGCTGTTGCTGGTCGTCATGCGCGAGGGCGGCATGTTCTATGTGGTACAGACGGCGACAGGCTTTGTGCTACTGGGCTTCTTTACCGACCTGTTTGCCCCGTTTGTAGCGCCTCTGGCAGATGCAGACCTGATGCTTCCCGCTATGTGGGGCGGCATTATCACGGGCATTGGTTACGGCATGGTGTTACGCGCCGGCGCCAACACCGGCGGCTCCGACACCATCGGCCAGATTATCTCGCGTAATACCTCGCTGCCGGTGGGTTCGACCGTCATGGCGATCGATGTCGCCGTATGCGCGGCATCGGCCCCCGTTTTCTCTCTAGAGAACGCGCTGTATGCAGGGCTTTCGATGGTAATGAGCGGCTATGTGATCGACGCTGTGGTCGATGGCGGCAACAAGCGCCGTATGGTGCTCATCATCTCGGAGAATTTCCCCGATATCGCGGCCGATATCATGTATGGCCTGGGTCGCGGCTGCACTAAGTTTAAGGCGACCGGCATGTATTCGGGCGCTGAGAAGCCGGTGATTATGGTGATCGTTAGCCGCCGCGAGCTCAATACACTCAAGACCATCGTGCGCGAGCGCGATCCTCAAGCTATCGTGACGGTCGCCGACGTTACGGAAGCCTTCGGCGAGGGGTTCAAGGACATTAACGCGTAGGGCAGACTGCGCTCCATCCAAAAGACGTTCACATTGATAAACCGATTCATCAGCGGGTCTGCCAGCTAAATTATTCAAATAATGATAAAAACTCTGGTAAAGCCTTCAGTTTCCAGCATAATGAATGGCGCACGTGCATTGCGGCTGGGTTGGGATTACCTTCTGCGCCGTGCGCATCTTGTCTAAAGAGGATGAAAGGAAGGCACAATGAGCGACGAAGAGCTCAAAAAGGTTGCCAACGAGGTAAGGAAGGGCATCGTCACCGGCGTGCACGCTGCCAAGTCCGGCCATCCGGGCGGTTCGCTCGGCTCTGCCGACATCATGACTTATCTGTACTTTGAGGAGATGAATGTCGACCCGGCCGATCCTCGCAAGGCCGACCGCGACCGCTTTGTGCTCTCCAAGGGCCATTGCGCTCCGGGTCTGTACGCCGTGCTCGCCGAGCGCGGATTCTTCCCCAAGGAGGACCTCGAGACGCTGCGCCATATCGGCAGCCACCTGCAGGGCCACCCCAACATGAACGATACCCCGGGCGTCGACATGTCCACTGGCTCGCTGGGCCAGGGCATCTCCGCCGCCGTGGGCATGGCCGTCGCCGCCAAGCACTGGGGCGATACTTACCGCACGTACGCCCTGCTGGGCGACGGCGAGAGCGAGGAGGGCCAGGTCTGGGAGGCCGCCATGTTTGCCGGCAATCAGCAGCTCGACAACCTCTGCGTGATCGTTGACCACAACGGTCTGCAGATTGACGGTCCCGTCGAGGAGGTTAACGATCCCATGCCGCTCGCCGACAAGTTCCGCGCCTTTAAGTTCCACGTGGTGGAGCTCGCCGACGGCAACGACTTCGGTCAGATTCGCGCCGCCTTTGCCGAGGCTCGCGCCACCAAGGGTCAGCCTACCGCCATTATCGCCGAGACCATGAAGGGCAAGGGCGTTTCCTTTATGGAGAACCAGGTTGGTTGGCACGGCAAGGCCCCCAACGATGAACAGTTTGAGCAGGCCATGGCAGAGCTCACGGCCGCCGGAGAGGAGCTCTAGGATGGCAGACGTCAAGAAAATCGCCACGCGTGTAAGCTACGGCGAGGCCCTCGTTGAGCTCGCTGCCGAGCACGACGACTTTGTGGTCCTCGACGCCGACCTGGCTGCCGCCACGCAGACCGGTAAGTTTAAGGCCGCCTGCCCCGACCGCTTCTTCGATGTGGGCATTGCCGAGAGCAACCTGATGGGTGTCGCCGCCGGTATCGCGACCACCGGTCGTACCGCCTTTGCGAGCACCTTTGCCATGTTTGCCGCCGGCCGCGCTTTTGAGCAGGTCCGTAACTCCATCGGCTATCCGCACCTCAACGTCAAGATCGGCGCCACGCACGCCGGTATTTCGGTGGGCGAGGACGGTGCCACGCACCAGTGCTGCGAGGATATCGCCCTTATGCGTGTTATCCCTGGCATGACCGTGATTGTCCCGGCCGACGACGTGGAGGCCCGCGCCGTGGTCCGCGCCGCCTACGAGTGCGACGGCCCCGTGTACATGCGCTTTGCCCGTTTGGCCTCGCCGGTCATCAACGACCCCGAGACCTACAAGTTCGAGCCGGGCCGCGGCATCGTCATGCGTGAGGGCGCCGATGTGACCATCATCGCCTGCGGCCTGATGGTTGGCGAGGCTCTCGAGGCTGCCGAGCAGCTCGCTGCCGAGGGCATCGACGCCGAGGTCATCAACATGCACACCATTAAGCCCATCGACGCCGATCTGATCGTCAAGAGCGCCGCCAAGACCGGCCACGTCGTGACCGTCGAGGAGCACTCCGTGATCGGTGGCCTGGGCAGCGCCGTTGCCGACGTGCTCTGCGAGCAGTGCCCGACGCCGCTCAAGAAGATTGGCGTCAACGACACCTTTGGCGAGTCCGGCCCGGGCGCCGAGCTCCTGCACAAGTACGGCCTGGATGCCGCCAACATCGTGGCAACCACCAAGGAGTTCTTGGCCTAGGGCAAGACGAGGCGAAGTATCGCTTCAGCAACCGTAAGCAAGCCAGAACAGGGGCGCCCCCAAAGAGGGCGCCCCTGTTTTTGTCGGTAACAAACAAATTAGGCCCGCACCAAGCAAGGGCTTCCTCCGGGAAGCGGGCCCAGGCCAGCAAAGTGCAGCTCAGCCCTCCCAACTTTGTATATGCAGCACCCCAAGAAAAACGCGGCGACTCCTTAGTAGCCGCAGGCCGCGCACAGGGCTACCTCCCAAATCATTCCGCAGGACGGAGGAGTCCCCGCAGCGCGAAGCGCGCAGCGGGGACTCCGACATGTCCGAGGACGATTTGGGAGGTAGCCCTGTGCGCGGCCGGTGAGACCAAAACCCTGCCATGCTTCTTATGTGCAGTGAAGCTAATGCTGCTAAAATACAAAGCGCTCATGTAGTTTAAACGCACGATGATAAGGAGCACCAGTGGGTAACCACTTCCGTACCTCCGGTGCGGGCGATGAGGCCCCCAAGACACGGCAAGGTGTCCCGGGCACACGTTTCGCCACTCCGGATTCAGAGGGCCAGCATATTGCCCAGGCCCCCGCACAGCCGGCAGATCAGGCACGGCCGGCATCCGATCCCTTTGCCTACAATCCCACCAGCGATGTCGAGCTTTCCGCCGCTGCGGGCTTTGAGCCCGTCCAAAAGGTGACTGCTCGCGTGAACCAGCCTCAGACGTCAGCCGAGCCTCAGCCGACCATGGCGGGCATTCCCGATCCCATGGTTCCTGCTACGCCCGCGCCGCAACCGGCGCAGTCCGGCCTCTTTGCCGGCATTCCCGATCCTACGCAGCCCGCTGCGCCCATGGTCGAGAATGATCAGGCTGCCGAGGTCGCAAGTCTTGACAATGCGCTCAACAACCCCGATTTTACGTCGGTGTTCGCGCCTATCGATCCGCAGGCAAGTCGCAAGAAGATGGCCAAGCAGGCCGGTGTCGAGCCCGTCATTCTGATGGAGCATGTCACCAAGATCTACCCGGCACAGCCCAACAAGCCCGCACTCGACGACATCAACATCGAGATCTATCCGGGTGAGTTCGTCTTCTTGGTCGGTCATTCCGGATCGGGTAAGACCACGCTGCTTTCCACGCTCAACCGTGATGTCAGGCCTACGAGCGGTCGCATTTTGGTCGCCGGTCAGGATCTCATGAAAATCAAGAACCGCAAGGTTCCCTTCCTGCGCCGCCAGATTGGCGCCGTGTTCCAGGACTTTAAGCTTCTGCCGCAAAAGACCGCCTATGAAAACGTGGCGTTTGCCCTGCAGTGCATAGGCAAGCCCAAGGGCGTCATTCGCAGCCAGGTGCCCGAGGTACTGCGTCTGGTCGGTTTGGCCGATCAGATGGACTCGCTGCCCGATCAGCTTTCCGGCGGCGAGCAACAGCGCGTGGCCGTCGCCCGCGCCATGGTCAACCGTCCGCCACTGCTGATTTGCGACGAGCCAACGGGCAACCTCGACCCGGCAATTTCGCTCGGCATCATGAAGCTGCTCGAGCGCATTAACCGCACCGGTACGACCGTGATCGTGGCTACCCACGATCGCGAGATGGTCGATAGCATGCATCGTCGGGTGATCGCCCTCGAGGGCGGCCACGTAATCCGCGACCAGGAGAGGGGAGGTTACGGCAACTATGGCACCAACTAACGTGGGCTATTCGCTCAAAGAGGCAATGAGCCACTTCTTCCGTAACTGGACCACCTCGCTCGGCGCCGTCATCACGATTTTCCTTTCGCTGTTTATCATCGGCCTGTTCATCATGGGTTCCGCGATGCTGAACTCCGTGATCGGCACCGTTGAGGACCAGGTTGTTATCAACGCGTTTATTAGCGATGACGCCGACCAGGCCGACGTCCAGGCTTTCGAGAGTGAGCTCAAGACGTGGAACAATGTTAAGTCCGTGACCTATAAGGACAAGGACGACGCGCTGGCCGAGTACACGAGCAAGATGTCGGGTAACGCCGACGCCACTCTGAGCGCGCTTGACGGCCAGAATCCGCTGCCTGCTTCGTTCGCGATCGAGATGGACGATCCGTCCCAGGTCGAGAGCACGGCCAAGAAGCTCAAGAAGAACTCCGATTTCCAGAAGATCGCGGATGACGGTGACGTTGACGCGAGCGTTCTGTACGGTCAGGAGGAAGTGAGCCGCCTGTTCCAGGTGACGAACTACATCCGCATCGCTGCCGTTGTGCTTGTTGGTTTGCTGACGTTTATTGCGTTCATCTTTATCAACAACACGATTCGCCTGTCGATTACGGCTCGCCGCCGCGAGATTGCTATCATGCGCCTGGTGGGCGCCAGCAATGGCTTTATTCGCGGTCCGTTTATCACCGAGGGCGTGCTGCAGGCCGTTTTGGGCTCGCTGCTTTCCATCGGTGTTTTGGAGCTGCTTCGCAACCTGTTGGTTCCGCGTCTTCAGGAGAGCATTGGCTGGATGTCGTTTGCGCTGCCGATGCAATACTACCTGGTGACGTATGCCGCACTGATCCTGGTCGGCGTGATCATCGGTCTCTTTGGTTCCGCCATTGCCATGCGTCGCTACCTGCGCGTGTAGACACAGCTGGAATTAGTTTTGCTAACGGGCCGTCCCGCTCTGGGGCGGCCCGTTTTTTGATTCCCGTGCGACGGAGGAAAAGGGCTCACTGGCAGTTCGGCTTGTCTCGATAATTCGATTTTCTCCGTCACATAGGGATCATGACGCGAGGTGCGTGCCCTGTTGTTGATTGGGTAGACTCATTGATGCGTGCGGTTTAGGCCAGCACGGTGTTTTGACATGATGCGGTTGCGCCTGCGGGCCCCGCAACAGATAGTAAGGAGGCGCCATGGGGCGCAATAACAAACATAAGCGTAGCGCTCGCAACAAGCGCGCGCCGGTGCGTAGCGAGCGGCGTCCCAGCCTGACGGGCCGCGTGCAGCTCCATGAGCACAGCGCCTATGTTGTCACCGATAATGGCGACTATAAGGTTATGGGTCGCGGCAAGCGCGAGATTATGGACGGCGACATCGTGGCCGTGAGCATTAAGACCGGACCGCGCGGCGATCGCCGTGCCGTGATCGAGGGCGTTGTCGAGCGCGCGGCCATAAGCGTGGTGGGCACGTATCAGACGGCAGGCCCGCTCGGTGTGATCGAGCCGCTTGATTCGCGTCTCAAGGCCGATTTCTTTATTTTGCCCGAGGATACTTCGGCGGAGCGTTTGGGCGTGCATCCGGGCGATGCAGTCGTCGCACGCATCTTGACCTATCCGACACGCTTGGAATCGGGCACCGTGACTCTTGAGCGCCGCATTGGCGGCGACGATGCGCCCGACTTGGGCGTTCAATATGTCATGGCTCGTTACGGCTATACCGATAGTTATCCCGAGACCGCCCTTGCCGAGGCCGAGGAGCTATCGCTCGACGTGGCGACAGCTCTTAAGGACCCACTTCGCCGTGATCTGCGCGACCGTTTTATCATCACGATTGATCCGGTCGACGCGCGCGACTTTGACGACGCCATCTCTTTGGAGCGCACGACGCAGGGCGGCTACAAGCTGGGTGTCCATATCGCCGATGTATCGCATTATGTGGCCTGGGATGGACACATCGACCTAGAGGCTCGCCATCGCACGACGTCGGTGTACCTTGCCGATCGCGTGCTCCCCATGTTGCCCGAGCGCCTGTCGAATGATCTGTGTTCCTTGCGCCCCGACGAGGATCGCCTGGCGTTTACCGTCGACATCGAGCTCGATGCGCAGGGGCGCGTCCGTCACTACGATCCGTATCCCAGCGTGATTCGCTCGCGCGTGCGCATGGACTATGACGGTGCCGAGGCACTGCTGGTGCGTGCCGGTGCGGTGGAGTACTCCGTGTTGAAAGGTGCCGCCGAGGATGTTGCTGCAGCCGAGGCGTCGCGCGAGGAGGCGCTTGAGCGCGGTTTGACTTGCGAAGAGACTGCCCGCGACTACGACGTGGATCTGAGCGATTTCCTAGTCGCTGCCAACGAGCTTGCCGAGCGACGCCGTCGCATTCGCCGTGCGCGCGGCTCGGTCGACTTTGACACGGCGGAGATTCGCGCTTTGCTGGACGAGGACGGCATTCCCGTGCAGATCGTGGCCCGCGAGCGCTCGTGTGCCACGTCGCTCATCGAGGAAGCTATGCTGCTTGCCAACGAGTGCGTTGCCGAGTGGCTGGCAGACCGCGATATTGAGGCATGCTATCGCGTGCATGAGGATCCCAGCCCCGACAGCTTGCACGGGGCCGCTGTGGCGCTGGCGCAGCTGGGTATCATCGACGATCGCCGCGCGGCCGGCATTGCCCTGGGAAGTCCCGATGAGCTGCAGGCGGCGGTTGACGCTGCCGCTGGCACGGCAAATGCCCCGCTTGTCAACACGTTGCTATTGCGCAGCATGCAGCGCGCGCTGTACAAGCCGCGCAACGAGGGCCACTTTGCGCTCGCCGCGCCGTGCTACTGCCACTTTACGAGCCCTATCCGACGCTATCCGGACCTTGTTGTCCATCGTGTGCTCAAATTGCAGCTGGCGTATGAGCAGCTGGGCGGCAAGGATGCCTTGGCGCGCACGCCGCGGCTGATCGGCAGGGGTCGCGAGTCGCTGCCGCGCATCTTGCCGCAGATTTGCCGTGCATGCAGCGATGCCGAGCGTGCGGCCGACGCCGCCAGCCATGCGACGCAAAAGATCAAGATCGCCCAGTATTACGAGGATCGTCTGGGCGAGCGCTATGCCGGAACCATTTCGTGGGTCAGCAGCATGGGCCTCTTTGTGCGCCTCGACCTGACACAGGTCGAGGGCTTGGTCTCGATTAAGAGTTTGGGAAGCGAGTGGTTCGAGTTTGACGAGGACGCGCTCACGTTGACGGGTGCCGACACGGGGCGCCGTTTTGAGTTGGGGCAACGCGTGATCATCGAGGTCTCGCGTGTCAACACGACCCGCGGGCACTTGGATTTCAGGCTTATTCATTAGCCGGAATTTGGTGATTGATAGAGAACGGGGCGGTCTTTTGGGGCTGCCTTTTTCGTGGCGGTTCAATCGTCTTGCCGCTCGCGCGCTTGCGTCTTCCGCCTGCTATAGGGGAGATAAAACCTACCAAAATAAACCTGTCCCTTTTTGGGAGGTTTACGAGAGAGCGGGGATGAGATGACAACGGTGTACGGGTATGCGCGGGTGAGCTCGCGTGATCAAAATCTGAATCGGCAGCTGGATGCGCTGGGCGCCTATGGCGTGGAACCGGCGAATATCTTTGCCGACCATGCGAGTGGCAAGGACTTCGATCGACCGCGGTATCGCGAGCTGCTGTGCGCGTTGGATTCCGGCGATGTGCTGGTGGTACTTTCCATTGATCGGCTGGGCCGTAACTACAGCGAGATCCTCGAGGAATGGCGGTGCATAACCAAAGAGCTCGGCGCCGCCATCGTGGTGCTGGACATGCCATTGCTCGACACGCGCGCCAGAGACTGTGGTGGGTCGGACGTGACGAGTACGTTGATTGCCGATATTGTTTTGCAGCTGCTGAGCTATGTGGCGCAGGTGGAGCGCGAGAACATCCACCGGCGCCAAGCCGAGGGCATTGCGGCGGCGCGAGCGCGCGGCGTGCGCTTTGGCCGGCCCCGCAAGCCCTGTCCCCCGCAATTCGAGCTGGTACGCGATGCCTACGAGGCGGGTGATATCACGCGGAGTCAGGCGGCAAAGCGGCTAGGCGTGTGCGTGGGGACGTTCGATCGCTGGATGCGCGAGATGGAGTAGGGGCGCCACGGTCCTCTGGCGCCCCGATTCGAACATTTTGGATTTCGCTACGGCGACAACTGCATTTGGGGGTACACTCGCTGCTGCTCAAAAAATGACGGAGGTTAGCCCTTAGCGCGTGTGAAGCACATGGTCGGATGGATTTCGATTGTCCTGCTGGTCGTGACGCTGGCAAGTATTTGGATGCTGACGGAGCAAAACGTGGAGCAGACGTCGTCGCTCAGCGAGTCCACCGCGCGCGGTGGAAGGACGGGCCGCGGACGTGCGGCCCGACGCCACGCAGGAGTTCCAGGCGGGGGATGCCGTCGAGGGCACGGATTCAACGACTGCCACTGTTCATCCCGACCCGCTTGCGCCCGTTCGTCTGTGGATGGGTGCCAACATTCGTCGCGTCGCACATACCGTTGAGTTCTTCTTTGTAGGACTGTTTGCTTCGGCGACAGTGGCATGCCTGGGCGAGTGCCTGCCATGCGCGCGATTCCGGTACGTACTCGCTCTGCTCTTTTGCGCCGTCTGCTCTGTCGGTGACCAAGTGCACAAGATCTTTGTTCCTGGTCGTCATTTCGACATGATCGACCTGGGCTTCGATGCCGCGGGTTACGTTGTCGCCATGCTGTTGGTGCTGTTGGCCGCCGCGCTGGTTCAGCGCGCGACCTGTCTCATTGGCGCCCATGCGAGGCGCTAACCTCAAGATGGAAAATCGCGACCGCCTGTACGTCGGCGCTGGTTACAATATCGGCATCGGTCGCAGATGGCCATCGATGCGCTGTTTGCCAGACACTTGTCTTTTCTAAGAAGGGAATCCCCATGGCAGTGCTGTTTGTTGAATACCCCAAATGCTCGACGTGTAAAAAGGCCAAGGCCTGGTTGGACGAGCATGGGGTTGAGTACGTCGATCGCGATATTGTTACAGACAATCCTTCGGCTGAGGAACTTGCGACCTGGATTGCTCGTTCGGGGCTGCCGGTGCGACGCTTCTTTAACTCGTCGGGCATCAAATATCGAGAGCTTGGTCTGAAAGCGCGCCTGGATGCGGGTATGACGGACCAGGAGTGCTTTGAGCTACTCGCGACTGACGGCATGCTGGTTAAGCGCCCGCTGCTGGTGGGCGACGACTTTGCGATCCCCGGCTTTAGGGAAGCGGCTTGGACCGAGGCGTTGCTGTAGCGGCTTCGGAAAGTGCGTCCCGTTTCGAGCGCTGATTCTGGGACACGGTTTCCGGTTGAGGGCTCGACGGGAAAGTGGGGACCAGTTTGAGCTTGAAATCTGGGATGCGCTTTCTGCCGGCGGGCCTACTCCAGGGCGGGCCTGCCCCAGTCAGTCCTTCAGCTGCGCCCATTCGTGTGGGTCGTAGGTCTTTACGTGCTTGTCGGGCGTGTCGCTCCAGTACTCTTCGTCCATAAAGGGCAGGTATGCCTGAATGCCGGGGCAGATAAACGGAATTCGTTGCCGCTGCCGCCGCTCGCGCTGCCGCCGCTCCAGGTTCGTCTCGGATATGACGGTCGGCATGCCGGACAGCTCGACGAGACTTGCCTGGATGCGCTTGAGGTCGGGGAGCGCCGCATGCCATGACGTCCGCATGATCAAAAGATACTTCGATTGTGTTGACTGGTGCTATCGTTTTCGCGTTAGTATCTGCCAACGGTTGACGGCTACCGCTCGCGGCGTTTTGCCCTTCGTGTACAGCGGTCGGCATCACAGGTCCTTCACGGGTTGGACGAAATTAGGCCAATTTGACCGAATTTTAAAAAAGTCAAAATTAAGACTTGCGTCATCGCGATGCTTCCCGTATATTTCTTTCTTGCGCAAAGGCACAGCCGAGCGCAGCGATGCAGTCATTGGGATGTCGTCTAATGGCAGGACAGCGGATTCTGGTTCCGTCAATGGGGGTTCGACTCCCTCCATCCCAGCCATTGCATTTGCTACATATGGCCCGTTCGTCTAGCGGTTTAGGACGCCGCCCTCTCAAGGCGGAGATCACCAGTTCGAATCTGGTACGGGCTACCACAAATTGAATGCCCGGGCCTCGCAAGAGACCCGGGTTTTGTGTATACACCGCATGTGTGGAATGAGCCGCGTTTCACCTGGACCGAGGAGTTGCCATGGACCTGCCCATCAGCCTACAAGACATTACGTATGCCGAGAATTACCTGGCGCAGGGAGACCTGGCCACGGCGACGCCGCTGCTGGAGCGTTTGGTGGAGCTCGCCGAGGAGTATATCGATGCCGAGTGCAAAACGGAGGAGAACCGCCAGTACTTTAGCTTCGATAGCAAGTTTGAGCGCCTGGCCTACCGCCGCGTGGAAAAGGATCCACGCGAGCTGGTGCAGGTCGAGGTGCCCTTTGACCGCCTGTACTCCGACATGGCGTTTGCCTACATCCGTCAGCAGGATTATGTGAGCGCCCGCAATGCCTTGATGCAGGCCGTGCGCTGGGACCCCATGAACTGCAACTACCGACTGGATCTGGCCGAGCTGTTCCGTGCGCTCGAGGACAAGCAGGAGTGGGCTTCGCTTTCGTTTTCGGTGCTGGAGCGTGCGAGTGACGGCAGGTGCGCCGCCCGCGCCTACGCCAACTTGGGCCAGTACTTTTTGGAGCCCGAGACCGAGAACGTCTCGGCGGCCGTGGGTTGCGCACGTCTGGCGCTGCGCTTGGCCCCTGGCGATTCACATACGACGCGCTTGCTCAGCAAGATCCATGCCACCTATCCGGATGCCGCCGACGAGAGTGATGAGCATGTGATGGGCGAGCTGGCGTTGCAGGGCGTACCGACCTCGCCTTCGGCCGAGATTGCCATTTGTCTGATTATGTGTGCGACCGACGCTGCGGGCGACGGTGACAAGCAGGAGGCTACACGCCTGACGGTCCGTGCCCGCGACCTGGTGGGCGAGGAGGCATGCGCGGCGATCATTAAGCTGGTGCGCGAAAGCGATGCCGAGCTCAACGCCGAGCGCAAGGCCAAACGCGAGGCTGCGAGCGGGAAAGCCGATGACGCCGAGGAGGCCGGCGATGCCCAGTAAGCGCGAGCGCAAGCTCATCTCCAAGAATCGTTCGGCGCATCACGAATACTTTATCGACGAGACATTCGAATGCGGCATTGAGTTGAGCGGTACCGAGGTCAAGTCGATTCGCGAGCGCGCCTGTCAGATTACCGATACTTTTGCGCTGATTCGCGGCGGCGAGTGCTGGCTGGTGGGTTTGCACATCCATCCCTATAGTCACGGTGGCGTGTGGAACCGTGATCCCGATCGCCGGCGCCGTCTGCTGCTGCATCGCAAGGAGATTGATTTTCTTGACGGCAAACTACGCAACCGCGGCTATGCACTGGTGCCGCTCGAGCTCTACTTTAATACCGATGGTCGCGTTAAGCTGCTGTTGGGCCTGGGCCGTGGCAAAAAGCTCTACGACAAACGCGAGGACATGGCCAAACGTGACGTTCAGCGCGAAATCGATCGCGCGCTTAAGGAGCGTAATCGCTAAGGGTTGATATCCGGGCGGGCGGGGATGTTCATCCATCACTGTTGTCGTACTCCCGGTCTGCTCCTCGCAAGTTGCGGTGGAATAGTTCCTGTTTGTTGGGTATCCAGGCTTAAACAGGGGCTTTTTCACCGCAACTGCGTGTGGCTCATTTTTCTTACCGTTCTGACACATATGTCTCATTGTGGGTATATACGTCTGCAAGGCTCAATTCCGAGTTAGGGGAGTGATCGTTTTGGATAAAACTGCGTTCTTTACGATGCCGTGCGGGCTGTATGTGGTGAGTGCCGCGGCAGATGGGTCGCGCGCCGGCTGCATTATCAACACCGCGGTGCAGGTGACGTCCACGCCGCCGCGCATTTCGGTTGCCGTGAACAAGGAAAATGTCACGTCTAGCGTTATCTCGTCTGCCAAGGCCTTTGCGCTGACCGTGATCGATCAGACGGCCGATATGCCCTACATTGGTAACTTTGGATTCCGTACCAGCAGCAACTATGACAAATTTGCCAAGTACGAGACGCGCGAGACCGCACTGGGCATGCCCTATGTTCCCGAGCATGCGGCGGCCTTGTTTAGCTGCCGTTTGATCGACACAGTGGATGTGGGCACGCATCTACTGTTTATCGGCGAGGTCGAGGATGCCGAGCGCCTGAGCGACGAGACGCCGCTCACCTACGATTACTACCATAAGGTCCTGAAGGGCAAGACGCCGCCCAAGGCGTCTTCGTACCAAGGGTAGAAATGCGGTAAAACCGCTTGCATTATATTATTAAGAATGTATACTAATAAGCAAAGTACACCAGCAGCCACGTTCGAGAGGAGAACATCATGGCCGAGGAAAAGAAGACGTACAAGTTCGTGTGCACCGTTTGCGGTTACGAGGTAGAGGTCGACACGCCCGAACTGCCCGAGGATTACGTGTGCCCGGTGTGTGGCGTCGGTCCCGATCAGTTTGAGCTCGTCGAGGAGTAGCTCGTAGACACACGACTTGCAGCAACATATAGCTCTGTCCAAGGGCCCCGGTCGGATATCCCGGCCGGGGCCCTTTTCCTCCGTCCCCAAGGGATCACGGCTGCTATTAGCCGATCCTGTCTGTTGTGAGTCCGGCCGACCTTTTGTCTTAACCTGCAACATCTAACGGCTCAAAACGGGTCTTCCTGTTACAGAACGAGACAAACCAAAACCATCATTCTCAAAATCTCAATCTATAACATTTAGGCACGTAAACCCCCTCTACTTGTTACAGATCGAGACAAAAGGTTGGGGCTGAAGAAATATCTCGATCTGTAACATCTGGGCGCGGAAATTGGGTCCACTTGTTACAGATCGAGACAAACTGAAACTATCTCTCAGAAAATCTCAATCTGTAACATCTAAGGGCTCAAAAAGGGTTCACGTGTTACAGATTGAGACGTTATATCTGGACAGTCACGCCATCCCATTACATCCCCGTTAGCAGCACGATGTCGAGAATCGTCACGATGACACCGATCCCTACGAGCAACGCGTTGAGCGGGCGCGAGTTGGCGTATTTGCCCATGACGCGGGGCGAGCTGGTGAGTCGTATGAGCACAAAGACCGTAATCGGCAGCTGAAGCGACAACAGTGCCTGACTCCAAATGAGACCCTCAAAAGGATTCGGGACGATCAGGCACGCCGCCACGGCGCCGACGAAACAGGCCGCCACTCCGATCGAGGAATGTCGGTCGTGGATGTCGTATTCCTCGTCGAATATGCCCGCGGTGATGGTGCCCGCCGCCATGCCCGCCGTCACGCTACTCGATATGCCCGCAAACAGCAGTGCCACCGCAAAGATGGTCGAGCTTGCCGGGCCCAGAATGGGGGAGAGCGTGGCCGCTGCGACGGCGAGGTCGTCTACGACAATGCCGTGCGCAAAGAAGGTCGTTGCGGCCAGGATGACCATGGCCGAGTTGATTGCCCAGCCCACACCCATCGAAAAGAGCGTGTCGAAGAGCTCGTAGTGCAGGCGTTCTTCGATAACCTGCTCGCCTTGGCCTTCGAAGTGCATGGATTGGATGACCTCGGAGTGCAGGAAGAGGTTGTGGGGCATAACGACCGCGCCTAGGACACTTACGATAATCGCGACTGAGCCGGTGGGCATACTGGGTGTGATCCAGCTTGTGGCGGCTTGCGGCCAGTCGACCTTGACCAGCAGAAGCTCGGCTAAAAACGAAAGTCCCACCACGCCCACGAAGGCGATGATCCAGCGTTCGGCGCGTTTGTAGGAGCTTGTCATGAGCATGACAATCGATGCCGCCGCCACGATGATGCAGCCGGCACGTACGGGCAGGCCAAAGAGCATTTGAAGTGCGATCGCACCGCCCAGGACTTCGGCCATGGCGGTGGCGACCGTGGCTAGATACGCGCTGCCGAGTATCGCACGCCCGACGAGGCGGGGCAGGTGGCGCGTCGTGGCCTCGGCAAGACACATGCCCGTGGCGATGCCCAAGTGAGCCGCGTTGTGTTGCAGCACGATGAGCATGATCGTGGACAGCGTGACGATCCACAGCAGCGCGTAGCCAAACTGCGAGCCGGCGGCCATATTGGAGGCCCAATTGCCCGGGTCGATAAAGCCGACGGTCACGAGCAGCCCGGGGCCGATATGCCGTGCGATGTCGAGTCCGCCGTGGCCGCCGGTGCGCGGGGAGCCAAAGTGATGTTTGAGATGGTCGATCATGGTGCACTCCTGCGTGCCGTTTGTTTGACGCCGCAAAGGATACCCGTTTTAGGCTCAAAATTTGACCATGACTAACAAAATTGTTGTGATGGTAAAAGGGGGTTGCCGAAATGTCTTGATCTGTAACAACTAGGGATGGAAATTGGGCCTAGGTGTTACAGATCGAGACAGGAAGAAATGGTCCTATGGAAAATCTCGATCCGTAACAGCTGACCGCCAAAACCGGCCCTTCATGTTACAGATTGAGACATTCGGAACCGTCTCTCGAGAACATCTCAATCTGTAACCGTTAGTCGTCGAAATTGGGTCTTCCTGTTACAGATTGAGATGTTTGAAGCGGTGAGCTTACAGGCCGAACCTGGGGCCCTTGTTGTTGCCCTTGAGGTCGGCGGTGTCCACTCGTAGGGCGTGCGTTACGCAATTGTTTCGAAACGGGCGGGAAACACAATGGGCCGGCGATGCTTCTAGTATGCCTATTCAACTGACTGTCTAAATATCTAGGGGAGGATCGCGATGCAGGCAGATTCCGCTCAGCAGCAGGGCCTTTATCGCCCCGAATTCGACCACGATGCATGTGGCATCGGCGCGCTTGCCGATATCAACGGTGAGCGCCACCACCAGATTCTGGACGATGCGCTGTCCATTCTGGTCAACCTGGAGCACCGCGGTGGCACGGGACTCGAGAAGAATACCGGCGACGGCGCCGGCATCCTGTTCCAGGTTCCGCATCACTTTTTCCGCAAAGAGGCTCAAAAGTGCGGCCAGATTCTGCCGGCAGAGGGCGACTATGGCGTGGCCATGCTGTTCTTCCCGCAAGACGACAAGGGCGTAGAGGATGCCCGCCGCGTGTTTGAGGAAGGCTGTGCCGAGGCCGGCGTGCCGCTGCTCTTTTGGCGCGAGGTGCCGGTCGACCCTCACGATCTGGGCGAGACGGCCCGCGCCTGCATGCCCACCATCCTGCAGGCCTTCCTGGGCCGTCCGGACGACACGCCCGCCGGCGATGCCTTTGAGCGTCGCCTGTACGTGTGCCGCCGTACCATCGAAAAGAAGGCCGACGCCGAGTTTGCCCTGCGCGACAAGATCTTCTATGTGTGCTCCATGAGCTCGCGCACCATCGTGTACAAGGGCATGCTGGTCGCCACGCAGATGCGCCGCTTCTTTATCGATCTCAACGACGCCGCCGTCAAGACGGCCGTGGCGCTCGTCCACTCGCGCTACTCCACCAATACCACGCCTAGCTGGGAGCGCGCACATCCCAACCGCTTTATTATCCACAACGGCGAGATCAACACCCTCAAGGGCAACGTCAACTGGATTCGCGCCCGTGAACCTAACCTGTACAGCCCCGTGCTGCAGCATGATCTTGAGCGTGTGATGCCCATCATCAACCGCGAGGGTTCCGACTCCGCGATTCTGGATAATGTGCTCGAGTTTTTGGTCATGAACGGCCGTCCGCTCACGCGTGCCGCGTCCATGTTGCTGCCCGAGCCTTGGGACCACAACGACAATCTGAGCGAGGAGCGTCGCGCCTACGATGCCTACCAGTCCATGCTCATGGAGCCCTGGGACGGCCCGGCGGCCATCGCCTTTACCGACGGCCGTACGCTGGGTGCCGCCCTTGACCGCAACGGCCTGCGCCCGGCTCGCTACTACGTGACGCGCGACGGCCGCTTTATGCTGGCAAGCGAGGTGGGCACCATCGAGGTGCGCCCCGAGAATATCCTGACAAGCGGTTGTTTGGGACCGGGCCAGATGCTCGAGGTCGATTTTGCCCGCGGCCGTGTGATCTACAATGACGAGCTGCGCGCCCGCTATGCCAAGGAAAAGCCCTACCGCGATTGGATTGCCGAGGAGACGCTGACCGTTGACGCGCTCGACAAGCCCGCCGCGGCAACGCCCGCCGAGGATGCCGAGGTGCCCGCCGCCGTGCGTATGGCCAAGCTCGGGTATCACTGGGATGATGTTGACGAGGTCGTGCGCCCCATGGCCCAGCAGGGCAAGGCCCCGCTCGCCTCGATGGGTATCGATGCGCCGCTGGCCTGCCTGTCCAAGAAGACACGCTCGTTCTTTGACTACTTCTATCAACTGTTCGCCCAGGTCACGAACCCGCCGATCGACGCCCTGCGCGAGCATATGGTCACCTCGACCACGCTCTACCTGGGCAACCACGGCAACCTGCTCGAGGACTCTCGTACGGCCTGCCAGCTGGTGCGTCTGGAGCGCCCGCTGCTGAGCGAGGAGGAGTTCGACCGCATTTGCGCGATTGACCGTGTTGGCTTTAAGACCCGCCGTTTCCGTGCCGTTTACCGCCGCGATGCCGGCGAGGGCGCGCTGCAGGCTGCGCTCAAGCAGCTTGCAGAGGACGTTGAGGCTGCGGTCCGCGACGGCGTGAACATCGTGGTGTTGAGCGATCGCGCCGGAGCGGACGAGGTACCCGTGCCGTCGCTGCTCGCCGTGGGCTGCGTGCACAACCACCTGATCCGCGCCGGCGTGCGTACCTTTGCCGACATCGTGGTGGAGTGTGGCGACGCCGTGTCTCCGCACGACTTTGCGGCGCTGGTGGGCTACTCCGCGAGCGGCATCTATCCGTACAACGCGCATGCGTGCATTCGCGACTTGGCGGCGCACGGCGATCTGGACGTGACAGCCGAGCAGGGCATCGCCAACTACAATAAGGCTGCGACCGCCGGCATCGTTTCCATCATGTCCAAGATGGGCATCTCCACGGTGCAGAGCTACCATTCGGCGCAGATCTTCGAGGCCGTGGGCTTTACGCCGGAGTTCGTCAACGCGTACTTCGCCGGCACGGTGAGCCGTGTGGGCGGTATGGGTGTCGAGGATGTTGAGCGCGAGCAAAACGAGCGCTACGACGCCGCGCTCGCTATCCTTAAGAGCCCGGCTCCCGATCAGCTGCCCACGCTGGGTCTGACCAAGTGGCGCCCGCTCAGCGGCGAGGATCACCTTATCGATCCGCAGACTGTCTACTTACTGCAGACCGCCTGTCGTGAGGACAGCTACGACACCTTTAAGGAGTACAGCGCCCGCCTGCACCGCACCGGCCGTGCCGTGCGCCTGCGTGACTTGCTCGACTTTAATGCCAACGGCCGCACGCCGGTTTCGCTCGACGAGGTGGAGCCCGCGCGCAACATCGTCCGCCGCTTTAACACCGGTGCCATGTCGTACGGTTCTATCAGCAAAGAGGCGCACGAGTGCATGGCCATCGCCATGAACCGCCTGCATGGACGCTCTAACTCGGGCGAGGGCGGCGAGGATCCGCGTCGCGAGACCCCGCTGGCTAACGGTGACTCCAAGAACTCCGCCATCAAGCAGGTGGCAAGTGCGCGCTTTGGCGTAACGAGCCGCTACCTGTGCAGCGCCTTCGAGATTCAGATCAAGATGGCCCAGGGCGCCAAGCCCGGCGAGGGTGGCCACCTGCCCGGCAAGAAGGTCTACCCCTGGATCGCCGAGGTCCGTCAGTCCACGCCCGGCATCGGCCTGATCTCGCCTCCGCCGCACCACGACATCTACTCCATCGAGGACCTGGCAGAGCTGATCTTTGATCTTAAGAACGCCAACCCCGGTGCGCGCGTGTCGGTCAAGCTGGTCAGCGAGGCCGGCGTCGGCACCATCGCCACCGGTGTGGCCAAGGGTGCCGCCGACAAGATCTTGATCAGCGGCCACAATGGCGGCTCGGGTGCCGCGGCGCGCGATTCCATTTGGCACGCCGGCCTGCCGCTGGAGCTCGGCCTTGCCGAGGCTCAGCAGACGTTGCTGCAAAACGGCCTGCGCTCCCGCGTGGTGCTCGAGGCCGACGGCAAGCTCATGGACGGCACCGATGTTGCCGTCGCCTGCCTGCTGGGCGCCGAGGAGTTTGGCTTTGCGACCATGCCGCTCATCTCCATGGGCTGCCTCATGCAGCGCGACTGCCAGCAGGACACCTGCCCGGCCGGCATCGCCACGCAAAACTGTCGCCTGCGTCGCGGCTTCCGCGGCAAGCCCGAGCACGTTGAGCACTTTATGCTCTTTGTTGCCGAGCAGCTGCGTGAGGTCATGGCGAGCCTGGGCTTCCGCACCGTCGACGAGATGGTCGGCCATCCCGAGTGCCTGCGCCAGATCGAGGTACCGGGCAACCGCAAGGCCAACCTGCTTGATCTGTCGCCCGTGCTGGCGAGCGCGACCTGCGAGTTCGGTGCCCATATCCCGGGCGCCGACGGTCGCCACTTCCTGCCGCAGATGGCTGCGGACAGCGAGCTCGACAAGACGCTCGACTCCACGTTGTTCGTGCCCTATACGGCCGATGCCCGTGCGCACCTGCGCCCGATTCGGTTCCGCGCCGATATCGCCAACGTCAACCGTTGCGTGGGCACCATCCTGGGCAATGCGGTGACCAAGGCGCATCCCGAGGGCCTGCCCGCCGGCTCCATCACCATCGATTGCGATGGTTCGGCCGGTCAGAGCTTTGGCGCCTTTCTGCCGCGCGGCATTACGCTCAACGTGTGCGGCGACGCCAACGACTACTTTGGCAAGGGCCTTTCGGGCGGCGAGGTGTCGGTGCGCCCCAACCCGCATGCGACCTACAAGTTCGACGAGAACATCATCGTGGGCAACGTGGCGTTCTTTGGCGCCACGAGCGGCCGCGGCTTTATTAACGGCCTGGCAGGCCAGCGCTTTGGCGTGCGTAACTCCGGTGCCACCGTGGTGGTCGAGGGCTGCGGCAACCATGGCTGCGAGTACATGACGGGCGGCCTGGCGCTCATCTTGGGCGAGGTCGGGCAGAACTTCGCCGCCGGTATGACGGGTGGCGTGGCCTATGTCTTTGACCAGTACGGCACGCTCGAGGCCCGTGTGAACCACGAGAGCGTGGAACTCAAGGCCCCGACGGCTGGCGAGCTGGCGCAGATTCGCGCGCTCATCCAGGAACACGTGGACGCGACGCAGAGCCCGCGCGGCATTAAGCTGCTCTACAGCTTCGAGACGATGAGCAAGCACTTTGTGAAGGTCATTCCGACCGAGTACGAGCGCGTGCTGGCGATTGTCGCTGCGGCCGAGGCCGTGGGCAAGACGCATGCGCAGGCCGAGGAGTTGGCGTTTGACATCGTGACCGGCCGCGCGAGCAACGCGGATGTCGCTCGCTTTGATGTCGCGGGCGGTGCTGCGCCCGTGGCTGTCAGCTCTGTTGCTTCGACCAAGAAGGAGGCGTAAGTGCCATGGGTAAGCCCGGTGCTTTTCTTGATATCGATCGCGTGGCCCACGAGCTGCGCCCCGTGGAGGAGCGCAGCCGCGATTTCGATCCGCTGTACGTGGAGCTCGACGACGATGCGCGCCGCGCCCAGGCGAGCCGCTGCATGATGTGCGGTGTGGCGTTTTGCCAGATGGGTGCGAGCTTTGGCAAGGCGCGTCCGAGTGGCTGTCCGCTGCACAACCTGATTCCCGAGTGGAACGAGCTGGTGTATCGCGGTCGCTGGGACGAGGCGGCCGAGCGCCTGTCGCTCACCTCGCCCATGCCCGAGTTTACGAGCCGCGTGTGCCCGGCACTGTGCGAGGCTGCGTGCAACCTGGGTTCGGTCGACGGCCAGCCCACAACGATTCACGATAACGAGCGCGCGATCAGCGACCACGAATGGGCAAACGGCGGCCCGCGTCGCTTTGAGCCGGCAGGGGAGGACGCGCCCTCGGTCGCCGTGGTTGGTTCCGGCCCGGCTGGCCTGGTGGCTGCATGGGAACTTGCGCGTCGCGGTGCCCGCGTGACGGTGTTTGAGCGCGACGACCGCCCAGGCGGTCTGCTCATGTACGGCATTCCCAACATGAAGCTCGAGAAGTCCGTGGTCGAGCGCCGCGTGGCGCTCATGCGCGAGCTGGGCATTGTCTTTGAGCTGGGTACTGACGTTACGAACCCTGCGGTGGCGGCCAAGCTCAATGGTTTTGACGCCGTTGTGGTGGCTGCCGGTGCTCGTACGCCCCGCGGTCTTTTGGCTACGAATGTGGATGCCCCGGGCGTGGTGTATGCCGTGGACTACCTGACGGCTTCGACCGTCTCGGTGCTCGATGGCGGTGAGCCCGCGGTGAACGCGCGCGGCCTGGACGTTGTGGTCATTGGCGGCGGCGATACCGGCAACGACTGCGTGGGTACCGCGGTGCGCCAGGGTGCACGCAGTGTGCGTCAGTTTGAGTTCTTGCCGGCCGCACCCGATAAGCGTGCGGCGAGCAATTCCTGGCCGCAGTGGCCCAACGTTAAGAAGACCGACTACGGTCAGCAGGAGGCTATCGCTGCCATGGGCGGCGAGATGCGTGCTTGGGGCGTGGATACGCTCGAGGTATTGCTGGACAAGAAGGGCGCTGCCGCGGGCCTGCGCGTGGTCGATCTGGACTGGTCGGCCGGCAAGCCCGAACGCATTGCGGGCTCCGAGCACGAGGTGCCGGCCCAGCTGGTGCTGATCGCCTGTGGCTTTACGGGTCCGGAGCACGGCGTGTTCGACGCTGTTGGCGTGCCTATTGCCACGGCGGGCCGTCCGTTGCCCGTGATGGCCTCCGAGGACTCGCATCTTGCGGCTCGCGTGGATGGCGTTGCTGCGGATGCCGCGGCGGTGTATGTGGCCGGCGATGCCCGCAACGGCAGCTCGCTCGTGGTGAGTGCCATGGCCGATGCCCTCGCCTGCGCAGCCGAGGTCGCCGAGGCGCTGGGGCTGTAAGACAATCACGGAGTTACTCAACAATCGAATCGGCAAGGGCTGTCCCCAACGGCCGGCATATAAGGAACGTCCCCAAGTGCCGGCAGCTGGGGACGTTCCTTACGTGCCGGCATCCGGGGACACTCCTTGCGGGCCTGCGAGCGTTTTGCTCGTTTGCCGACGTTTGGCTGCCTACCCGTTGGCGTTTGCGCTCGTTGTGCTCTGCTGTTTATGTGGCGGCTTTAGTTGTTTGCGGACAGCGGCGCGGGTGATTCGTCTAGTTCTACCCGCGATTTTGTGGCAATTTGTATAATCTGCAAGTATCCCGTCAAGTGCTTGGTCAGCATCTGGTTTGCAGCCCGATGCCCATTTCGCCCGTGATGGCGGCGACCACCCGCCCTCCTCGTAAGCTCAAATTGAGGTTTATCAGTTTGAGGAGGATGCCATGGCTGATCATGTTTTGGACCGGGGACGTCTGGCCGAGGCCGTCGGTGACGATATTGCCGGCATGGCCCAGTTTTGGATGCTGCGCAAGTTTCAGTTTTTGGAGGCGGCGCGTACACAGTTCGAAGTGATAGTCGATCCATGGCTCAGCTATTGCGAGGAGCCCTCGCAAAATGAAATCATGGCCTATAACATGGCATTTACCGATTGGCTGCTGTTCGAGCGTCCCTATTACCATGGCAAGACGCTGCTTGAGCTGTATGTTGACGAGCCGCCGGCGTCGCTTTCGCCCGTCTCGCTCAGACGGCTCGAGCAGGTGCGCGACACGCACTATTTCTCGCGCTTTGGCATTTTGGATAAGGATCCCGCGACCGGTATGGTCGCGCTGCGTGACACGCGTACCGACCGTCGCTTTGACGTCTACGATCCGCATATCGTGCAAAAGGAACACTGGCGCGATGGCGCGATTGCGGTGCGCCTCGCGTGCGTCGACGACGTCTGGCTGACGGCGGGGCAGCTCTACCTCTACGACATTGCGCGCCTGAGCGATACGGCGGTCGACGGGCCTGGCGCGGTGCATCCTGAGGACCTAGAAGATGGCTTCGATACCTCGTGTATCAGCTTCTTCTTACGGCTGGTTCGCGACATCATGGGTGCCCAGGGGCGATACGTAAAGTCACTCAACATCTACAAACAGGAATGGGAGTAGGGGATGGGCATCTGCCGCCTGCCTTGCCTTCTGCCTTTATATCTCGATCTGTAACGTTTAGGGACAAAAAACCGGTCTACCCGTTACAGATCGAGACGACTGCTTGGGCGTTGCTGGTTTGTCTAAATCTGTAACGTTTAGGGGTCTGGAGAACGTCTAACTGTTACAGATTGAGACGTTTGGCACCCGGCAGGGGGGATGTCTCGATCTGTAACATCTGCAGGTCAAAACTCGATCCAACTGTTACAGATTGAGACGTTTGGCACCTAGCTGGGGAAATGTCTCAATCTGTAACATCTACAGGCCAAAATTCGACCTAACTGTTACAGATCGAGACAAAGGTTGGCCGCGGTGCCGAACAATCTAAATCTGTAACAACTAGAGGCTCAAAGACTGTCTTCCTGTTACAGATCAAGACATTTGTCAGCGGAGGCAACGGTGACGATGGTCCATTTGTCTGACGTGGTGGTGATGAAAGTGTCTAATACCGTTTTCAAACACAAACATGCAGCACGTAGCACCTTGGCGCGGAATAGGATGCTCGCCAGGCTCACGGAGGCGGCTGAACAAGGCGTGCTGCTTGCGACGCACGACAATGCCGAGCTCATGTGGCTGCGGCGCCATGTGGGCACAGACGATATTGCGGAGCCCGAATCGCACCTATTCTGTTTTCAGCATGAATGGGATGCGTTGACGCCGCCGGAGCGGGCTCGGCGGACCATCAAGGGGCTTGCGGAGTTTCATCCCGATTGGGCGTTTTGGGGGTATGACGCCGCGCTGATATGGGGTCTGGAGGTGCCGAATGATCTGCTCGGGCCGCGTTACTTGGTCAAGACGGGTTGTTCGGTGGCGTTGAGTACGGGATATAGGCTGCTGCGTCCGCAGGCGGCGGGTGCGCTTGAGCGCGTCGACGGCGTGCGAGTGACGCCGTTTTGGCGCACGGTGGAGGATTGTCTGCTGCGTGCGCCGTTTTCATATGGTCTGGCGATTGCCGATTCTGCGCTGCGGGCGAAGGGCATATCGCGCGTCGACCTCTGCGAACGGCTCCAGGCCGATTGCGAGGGCAGACGCGGGTATCGCAGAGCTCAGGTGATTGCGTCGCATGCGGACGGGCTGTCCGAAAACGGTGGCGAGTCTCGGTTCCGGGCGTTCTTTATTGCATACGGTTTTCCGGTGCCAGAGTTGCAGGTGGAGTTTCGCGATCCGCTCGATTCGAGCCAGGTGTTTCGAGTCGATTATTTCTGGAGGCTCGAGGACGGGACGTGCATGATTGGCGAGCTCGACGGAAGAGAAAAGTATACCCTGCAGGATGGTGGGGATCGGGAGTCGGTCGATCCGTTCGTAGCAGAGCGTCAGCGGGAATCTCATCTGACAATGCTCGGGCACAAGGTGCTGAGGTTCACGTTTGATGAGCTCAAGAACCCGGGGAAGCTGGCTGAAAAGATGAGGCTGGCGGGTATTTCGCAGCGGGCCGATTTGGCTGAGGGATGGAAGCGTCAGTGGTATGGGCGCTGAGGGATACGACTAATGCGGATGTGGTTGTTCCTGTCGAGTTTGTCTCGATCTGTAACAACAAGGGGCCGTTTGGCCTCGTAACTGTTACAGATCGAGACAGAAGGTTGGCTGCCGCTAAAAGATCTAAATCTGTAACATCTATAGGCCGAAAACCTGTCTACATGTTACAGATTTAGATGTTTGACGACAGGGCTGGAGAATATCTCGATCTGTAACATCTAACGGCCAAAAATCGACCCAACTGTTACAGATTGAGACAAAGGTTGGCCGCGGTGCCGAAAGATCTCGATCTGTAACATCTAACGGCCAAAATTCGACCCAACTGTTACAGATTGAGACAAAGGCTGGACGCGGTGCCGAAAGATCTCGATCTGTAACATCTGGCTGCTAAAACCTGGTCTACCTGTTACAAATCAAGACGTTTTGCTGGAACGGCCGGAGCATTGCCGTGCTGTCTCCGTTTGCCCTCACATCTCTCTCGTCCCTCCGCTAACCGATATGTTCGACTTTAGTTTGCTGCAATAGGTGATAATGGACAAATGTTCAAGTTAATCGTGAGGGAGGAGCTCGATATGGCGTCTGCCGATCGTTCCACGTTGTTTATCAATGCGACCGTCCTGGATGGTTCGGAGCATATGGAGCCGCAGCCCGACATGGCCGTGGCCGTTGAGCGCGGTGTCATCACGTGGATGGGGCCGAGCGCTGTTGCGCAGGCGCCTGCAGGTGCCGAGGTCCTCGACCTGGCCGGGGCGTATCTCATGCCGGGCCTCATCAATATGCATGTGCATCTGTGCGGCTCGGGCAAGCCGGTTTCGGCGGGCGATGCGGGCGCGCTGATGAAGAAGCTCGATAATCCCGTGGGGCGCGCCATCGTGCGCCATATTCTTAAGGGCAGCGCCCAACAACAACTGGCAAGTGGCGTGACCACGGTGCGCGGCGCGGGCGACCCGCTGTTTGCCGATCTGGCCGTGCGCGATGCTATCGCCGCCGGCAAGTATCAGGGTCCGCGTTTGGTGGCGCCGGGAACGGGCGTCACGGTGCCGGGTGGCCACGGCGCGGGCTTGTTCGCCCAGGTGGCCAACAGTCCCTCCGAGGCGGCCGAACAGGTGCGCGACCTGTATGCGCGCGGTGCCGACGTCATTAAACTGTTCGTAACGGGCGGTGTGTTCGATGCGACCGAGGTGGGCGATCCGGGCGTGCTGCGTATGCCGGTGGAGGTTGCCGCAGCGGCGTGCAAGGCAGCACACGATATGGGCCTTCCGGTTATGGCTCATGTCGAGAGCACCGAGGGCGTGAAGGCCGCGCTCGAGGCCGGCGTCGATACGATCGAGCACGGCGCTCCGTTGACGCCCGAGATCCTGGAGCTGTACCGCGGCGCCGCGGGAACTCAGCTCGAGGGGCGTGCGCCGAGTGTGACCTGCACGATCAGCCCCGCGCTGCCGTTTGTGCTGCTCGATCCGGAGAAGACTCATTCGACTGACACGCAAAAGAAGAACGGCGATATCGTGTGCTCGGGCATTATCGAGAGCGCTCGTGCGGCGCTGGAAGCCGGTATCAAGGTAGGTTTGGGTACGGATTCGAGCTGCCCGTTCGTGACCCAGTACGACATGTGGCGCGAGGTGGCCTATTTTGCCAAGTACGTGGGCGTGAGCAATGCGTTTGCGCTGCATACGGCTACGCAGGTCAATGCTGAGCTGCTGGGGCTGGGCGGCGAGACCGGTGCGATCGAGTGCGGCAAGGCTGCCGATATCCTGGTGACGCGCGAGAACCCGCTCGATGACCTGTGCGCTCTGCGCGAGCCGATGCACGTGATGTGTCGTGGCGATCTGGTGCGCAAGCTCAAGGTGAGGCGTATTCCCGAGGTGGACGCCGAGCTCGACACGATTATGGCCATGCCAGCCGAGGCGCTTGCCGAGGAGCTTGCCCGCGACGGCGTGGCGTAGGTGTGACGGGGGCGGGCCCTTTGTCGCATTCAAAAAAGCCGAGGTCCCAGTGCGAGGCCTCGGCTTTTATTTTGTCCTGCGGCATGGCGGCTACGAGCGCGTCTCCATCTTGGCGTGGCACTTGGGGCAGGTGACGCGGATCTTGCCTTTGCCCTTGGGGACGGAGAGCATCTGGCCGCAGTTGGGGCACTTGAGGTATGCCGTGGTCTTGCGACCCTTCCACATCTTCTTGGCCGTGCGCTTGGCACGCTCAAAGTCTTCCTTACTGGTGCCGGCCGCGCGTGAGGTGCTGGCCGCTGCAGCGCCGCCACCCAAGCTGGCGACAAACTTGCCCAAGCCGGGGACCTTAGCCGAGCCGGCGACAAAGGCCTCGTTCTCCTTGCGACGTGCGTCGATGTTTTTGGACAGGCCGCGCAGCACGCCGATCACGATGACGGCGATGGCGATCCAACTGAGCCACTGGACGCGGGCCATCGATCCGATCATCGCGATGACGATGCCGGTAAAACCCATCACGATGGTGAGCTCGTCGGCGCCATTGCGGCCCTTCATAAAGTCATTCATGCAAATTGCCTTTCGTTCGATATGCCGCACGCCTTTATACCCGATTTAGAGCAAGGGGGACAGGTTAATCTGCACCAATGTGGTGCAAACATACCCGTCCTCGGAACATCAAGACGGTGCAAAGTGGTCTGTCCTCAATGCGCCGATTACTTAGAGAGCTTGTCGACGACGCGTTCGATCTCGGCGAGCTTCGCGGCTTTGAGGTCTTCGTCGCCCGATTCGATTGCCGAAGTCACGCAGCCCTCGATATGCGCCTTGAGCACGTCGGCGTTAATGCGCGCGAGGAGTGCCTGTGTGGCCATGAGCTGCGTGGAAATATCGACGCAGTAGCGGTCCTCCTCGACCATCCGCAGGATGCCGTCGATCTGGCCGCGCGCCGTCTTGAGCATACGGTTCACCGATTTGTGGTCTGCCATCATGGCGGGTCCTCGTTTCTGGTCGATGGGGTCGAATGCTTCTGGTAGCAGCTAGGCTGCGGTCACGGACAGGGCGTGGAACTTCTCGCCGGCGCTCTCGACGGCGGCAGCGAGCTGCTCAGCGGCCACGGTGTCGGCGCACTCCACCTGTACCGTCTGAGTCTCGTGATCGGCATCGGCGTCGGTCACGCCGGTAACGTTGAGCAGTGCCGTCTCGACAGTAGCGTCGCAGTGGCCACACATAAGGCCGGAAGTCTTAATTGTGTAACGCATGGGTATTCCTCTCTGTTATGTTGGCTTTCCCAGGCACCCGACCTTGACCTTCAAGCCGTCGCTCGCGTACCAAAGTACGCGTCGCTCCTCTTTCAGGTCAATCTCGGGCACCTGGAAAACCCGTTCTAAGTGGACGTAATGGTGAGCCTATTTTGCCACTTTAGGCTTAAAGGATTTCAGGCGCAGAGCATTGGACACGACGCACACGCTCGACAGGCTCATCGCCGCGGCGCCAAACATCGGCGAGAGCTGCCATCCGGTGAGCGGGAAGAACACACCCGCCGCGAGCGGAATGCCGATGCCGTTGTAGAACAGCGCCCAGAACAGGTCTTGCTTGATGTTGCGAATCGTGGCGCGCGAAAGCTCGATGGCGCGGGCGACGTCCATGAGGTCGCTGCGCATGAGCACCACATCTGCCCCTTCCTTGGCGATGTCGGCGCCGGTGCCGATAGCAAGGCCCACGTCGGCGCGCGCCAGGGCGGGGGAGTCGTTGATGCCGTCGCCCACCATGGCGACCTTGCCGCCCGCATCCTGCAGTTCGCGCACGTGGCGTTCCTTGTCGGCGGGAAGCACATCGGCAATGACCTGCTTGCTGCTCAGTCCCACGCGGCGGGCGATTGCTTCGGCAGTGACGCGGTTGTCGCCGGTGAGCATGTGCACGTCGACGCCGAGCGAACGCATTACAGCGATGGCCTCGGCGCTCGTCTCCTTGACCTCGTCAGCTACGGCAATGGTGCCGACAAGCTCGCCGTTCTTGGCAAAGAACAACGGTGTCTTGCCCTCGGCGGCAAATCGCTCCGCAAGTCCTGAGGGCACGGTGATACCCAACTCGCCCATTAAGCGAACGTTACCGGCAGCGATGGCGTTTTGTCCCTCGCGCGCCGTAACGCCTCGTCCAGGCACGGCGGCAAAGTCCTCGACCATGCGCGCCACGATTCCGCGCGCCTCGCACTCGGTCATAATCGCCTCGGCCAGCGGATGCTCGCTCGAGCGCTCCAGCGCGGCAGCGAGCTTCAGTAACGCCTTTTCACTCATGGCGGGCGAGCCGTCGGTGCGCGTGGCTACCACGATATCGGTCACGGCAGGTTTGCCGCGGGTGACCGTGCCCGTCTTATCGAGCACCACGGTACCCACGCTGCGCAGGTTCTCCAGCGCCTCGGCGCTCTTAAACAGAATGCCCATCTCGGCACCCTTGCCGGTGCCTACCATAATGGCGACGGGCGTGGCTAGGCCGAGCGCGCACGGACAGCTGATCACCAGCACGGCCACGGCGGAGGTGAGTGCCTCGTTTATGCTGCCGGTCAGTGCCATCCACACCGCCAAGGTCACGGCCGAGATCACGAACACCACGGGCACGAACACGCCGGCGACCTTGTCGGCCATGCGGGCGATGGGCGCCTTGGTGGCGTTGGCGTCCTCGACGAGCTGGATGATCTTGGCGAGTGATGTCTCGGCACCAACCCGCGTGGCGCGGAAGGTAAACGATCCGGTGCGGTTGACCGTGGCGGCGTTGACGGTGTCGCCGGCGGTCTTTTCCACGGGGATGGACTCGCCGGTGAGCGCGCTCTCGTCCACGGCCGAGCTACCCTCGAGCACCACGCCATCGACGGGGATTGACTCGCCGGGGCGCACGCGCAGGACCTGGCCGGGAAGGATGTTATCGACGTCGACGGTGGTTTCGCTGCCGTCGTCGGCAACGACGGTCGCGGTTTTAGGCGCCAGATCGATGAGCGCCTCGATGGCGCCGCCGGTTTTGGACTTACTGCGCGTCTCGAGGTATTTGCCCACGGTGACGAGCGACAGAATCGTGCCCGCGCTCTCAAAATACAGATTGTCCATGCCTGTCATCATGGCCTCGTGCACCTGCCCCGTGGCCAGCTGGTCGGCCATGATGAACATGGCATAGAGCGACCAGGCAATGGAAGCGGTGGCGCCCACGGCAATAAGGGCATCCATGGTGGGTGCGCCGTGCGCGAGCGATTTAAACCCGTTGATAAAGTACGTGTCGTTGACGTAGACGATGGGGATGAGCAGGACAAGCTCGGTGAGGGCGAGCGTCATGCTGTGGATATGGTCGGTGAAAATGCCGGGCAGCGGCCAGCCGAGCATGTGTCCCATGCCTATGTAGAACAGTGGGATGAGGAAGACGATCGAGACGATGAGGCGGGTGCGCATGGCAGAGGCGGCGGCCTCCAACTTTTTGGTGGGCGACTCCATATGGGCGGCGCCGGACCTGGCTTGCGCGCTGCCGTTTGAGCCGGCGGCACCGGTGCCCGTGCTGACGGGTGAGGCCGAGTAGCCCGCGCGGTCGACGGCGGTGCAGATATCGTCGGGGGAGACCTGCGCGGGGTCGTAGTCGACCATCATGGAACCGGCGAGTAGGTTGACCGCGACGCTTTGGACGCCGTCGAGCTTGCTCACGGCACGGTCCACGTGCGCCTGGCAGGCGGCGCATGTCATGCCGCCTACGTCGAACTTATCTTGAGCCATGGCTTCTCCTTTCTGTGGTTCGGTGTTGGAATTGTTAACCTCTCGATACTATACACCCATACCCCCTGGGGGTGTATGGCAAAAGTTGAAATGTATGACATTCCGATACGGGGGTCGACTGCCAAGTTAGCGCACCATCCTCGCCCTTCGTCTCAATCTGTAACATCTAGGCCTGATTTTGCCGAGTTACTGTTACAGATTGAGACAAACAATTCGGCGGTTGCTTAACATCTCGATCTGTAACATCTGGCAGGGAAAATGACCTCTATCTGTTACAGATCGAGATGTTGTTTTGCGAGGTTTTGGTTTGTCTCGATTCGTAACGTGTAGACCTGGTTTTGCCTCGTAACTGTTACAGATTGAGACAATTGGCCCAGACCCACCCCGTCCGCCCCGTCATCTGTGGTTTACGTGGGGACATACGGAGTACGGGTATACTAACCCGCGGCGAATCTGCTCCATCGCTTAGAGCTGCTGCGTCTGGACGGCGCGTGATATGGCTGCCAAAGCGATCGCCAGCGTGCTGAGCAACGTCCTCTCTGTGCGCACCCGTTTTTGTATGTACTAGCGCACTACCAAGCACGCCCGCGCGGCCGCATGCCGTGCCCCTTGCGCGTGCAGATAAGGAACAACAACATATGCGTAATTCTGTATCCGACGTCACCGACGCCGAGATCCTGGACGAGACCCGCGAGGCCATGGCCCAGGCTGCCTTCGATGCGGCCGACGAGGCCAGCGCCGCCGAGACCGTCGAGTCCGCTACCGAGAACCTGCCCGCCTTTGACGAGCTGGGTCTTTCGGACGAGATACTTCGTGCCATCGAGAACCTGGGTTACACGGCACCGACGCCCGTGCAGGCCGGCTCGATCCCCGTGGTGCTCGAGGGCCGCGACCTGCTTGCCGCCGCTCAGACCGGCACCGGCAAGACGGCCGCCTTTTTGCTGCCGACCATGAACAATCTGGAGCACATCGCTCCTCCCAAACCTGTGCGCGAGCGCGGTGGCCGTAACCGTCGTCGCGGTGCTAAAAAGCCCGAGGGCAACGGCCGCGGCCCCGTGATGCTCGTCATCACCCCTACGCGCGAGCTCGCCCAGCAAATCGACGAGGTCGCGAGCAAGATCGCCGACGTCACCGGCCATGTTGCCGTGACCGTTGTGGGCGGCGTGAGCTACAAGCCGCAGACCGCTGCCCTCAAGTACGGCTGCGACATCCTGGTCGCAACGCCGGGCCGTCTGGTCGATCTGATCGAGCAGGGTGCCTGCCACCTGAACGAGGTCAAGGTGCTGGTGCTCGACGAAGCCGATCGCATGCTCGACATGGGCTTTTTGCCCGCCGTTCGCCGTATTGTGCGCGAGACGCCGGCCGAGCGCCAGACGCTGCTGTTCTCGGCGACCCTCGACGAGGAGGCCGTGGGCGAGATCACCGACCTAGTGAGCGACCCGGCCCGCGTGGAGATCGCGCCCGCCACGTCGACCGCCGACACCGTCGACCAGTTTGTGTTCCCGGTGTCCATCGAGGCCAAGAACAACCTGCTGCCCGAGTTCCTCAAAAAGGAAGGCCCGGAGCGCACCATCGTCTTTATGCGCACCAAGCACCGTGCCGACAGCTGCTGCCGTCGTCTGGAGCGCAAGGGCATCAAGGCTGCCGCGATTCATGGCAACCGCAGCCAGGCCCAGCGCGAGCGCGCACTTTCGGCCTTCCGCGACGGTACCGTCGACGTGCTGGTGGCAACCGACGTGCTCGCCCGCGGCATCGACATCAGCGACGTGCGCTACGTCGTGAACTTTGACGTGCCGGCCGAGCCGACCGACTACATCCACCGTATTGGCCGTACGGGCCGCGCCGGCGAGCTGGGCTGGGCCATCACGTTTGTGACCGAGCAGGACGTGGATGAGTTCTACGAGATCGAGAAGCTCATGGACAAGACTGCCGACATCTACGAGGCCGGCGACTTGCACGTGGGCCCCAATCCGCCCGCGGTTGATCCCGAGCGCGACCCTGCGGCCTTTAAGGTGAAGAAGAAGACCAAGCGCGGTAAGTCCAAGAGCAAGAAGAAGCTTGAGCAGGCGCGTCGCGACGGCAAGCGCAACGGCGACGATTACGGCGATGTGGCCGGTCGTTCCAACCGCGGTCGCGATGAGCGTCGCGGCGACAGCGAGCGCCCGAGCCGTCCCAAGCGCGGCGGCAAGACCCGCGTGCGCGAGGGCGTTCAGGCTCGCGTGGACGAGGCCGTGGAGAGCGTGGCCCGCGAGGTGGCTGCCGAGGAGCGTGCCGGTGCTGGTGCCGTCGAGCCGGCCCCGCGCGGCAACCGTGCCGAGCGTCGTGCCAAGCAGTTCCAGGGCGAGGCACATCGCCGTCGCCGCGAGGACGAGGACCGCGGCGGTCGTCGCCGTGTTGAGCGCGAGGACGAGGGCCGCGGTTCGCGCGGCGGCAAGCGCGGCGCGGGCGACCGCCGTCGTTCCGGTCGTGATGACGAGCGCGGTGGCCGCGGCGGCGAGTCCCGTGGCGGCAAGCGCTTTGAAGAGCGCGGCGGCCGCGGCGGTGAGCGTCGCGAGGATGCTCGCGGCAATGGCGGCCGCAGTGGTGCCGGCCGTTCTGGCGAGTCGCGCGATCGTCGCGATCCGCGTGCCAGTCGAGATCGTCGCGATGATTGGCGCAACTACGACGATACCCGCGAAGAGCGTCGCGGCGGCCACCGTGGCGGTCGCGGCGGCAACCAGGCCGGCTCCCGTGGTGGCCGTGCCGGCGGTCGCGATAACCGTGGCAGCTATGGCAACAGCCGTGGCGGCAAGCGCAGCGGCAGCTCCCGTCGTCCCGGCGACGGCGGCGGCAAGCGCAAGTAACATACGCGTCGCGCGGTAAGGCGACACGAGTTTGGGCCTCGAGCAGACTATGCTCGGGGCCCTTTTAGTGGGCTCAGTATTAGGTGGGGCGAGTCTTCTTCGTGGAAACGCGCGGAGACGGTCGTGGCAAGAGATACGGACTATCGACCTAGTTGGAGATTCGCGTATGAGGGGGCCGACATCAACGCAGGGCATGAGGTTTTCTGCTGACGCGCCGCGGCTGCGGTGCCCGGGCGGACACGCCGGGGATTTCGCCCGCTGCCTGGCGCCCTTGCCGCCATCCGGCTTTCGCGCTCGCATTCTTTTGGATGCGGGCGTGTTTTTCGTGGCGCGCACGGGTCCCCCGGGGCGCGCCGTGCATTTTCGGGAGTTTTCAGCAAGCCGGGGTGACTGCATACGCGCCGGAATCGTCTTTCTGAGCCAGCGGGATCCTTCGGCAGGCGATTTGGGTTGGCTGACGGCGTCCGGCGCGGCGATAACGCGCGTTTCGCGTCGCGCCGTGCCCCAAAACGACGCCAATCGCGCGGCGTCCACGATTCGCGGCACCGCCTGCGGGGGCCGCGATGCTGAAAACTCCGGTTTTTGCACGGTACAAGCGGGGGTACGTTGGGACGAGAAGGGGTGCCCCCGTCTTTTTATGCATAGCATAAGCGAAATTATGCAAGACAATAGGGCGCCATGCGCCGGATACCCAGCCTGGGCGCGCCATACGCCGACGCTTAGGCCCTCGATATCTCGGACATCATCACGCTCTAAATACTAACTCAGCAACATAATAATCCGTCTTTTCTCCGTCCCCATGGGGCCGGTTGTGGTATTCTATCTGGCGGGTATAACTTAGGAATACCAAGTAATACCAACGCCGCAGAAACAAACTCCAGATGCGGGCCAATCGGGTTGCCTTCACAGCCCGTCGCCCAGCCGCGTGGCCCGCATCTATCCGCACTACCGTTGTTTCAAAAAGGAAGCGCCATGGCAGAACACATGACCCCGGTTGTCGCGAAGGTCTTGCCCGAGGAAAAGGCGGCCTTCGCGGCGGCAACCCAGCTCGTGGGCACCACGCCGTCCAACGCCATCCGCATGTTTATCGCCGCGTTCAATCGCTGCGGCACCTTCCCGTTCGACATTTCGCCCAGCGGGGCCTTTGGCACTGCACCCGATTCTCATCAACAATGACTGTCCCAAACTGCCGGTACTTGGGGACGTTCATTTTCTGCCGGCAGTTAAGGAACGTCCCCAAGTACCGGGTTTTGAGGAGGCTGGCATGCTCAATGCGATAGCGTGGGCGCTCGCCTGTTTTGGCGTCGTCGCTGTCGATATTGCCCTGAGCGTCGTTTTGTTCTCCGCCCTTGGCGTCGCATCGGTGTTCATGGGTTTTTCGATCGATGACCTCGACATTCAATTGCTTCAGGCCGCCGCTCAGACGGCGTCGTTTTTGATGGCGCTGCTGTGGTGGCGTTATCTGTGGCCGCGCTCGTTTATGGCGCGTTCGCAAAGCGAGCATCCGCTCGGCGGGGGAGCGCGTGGGGCGTGGAAACGCATCGCCTGCGTTATCGTGATCGGTCTTGCCCTGCAGGTGGTCGTTAGCTACGTGACCGACGCCGTGCTGTCGCTGTTGCCCGATGCCGCGGCCGACTACAGCGAGCTTGTCGAGGAAACGGGCATGGGCGATACCAGTCCTCTTGCCGTCCTGACCACGGTGCTCGGCGCGCCGTTTTGCGAAGAGCTCCTGGTGCGCGGTGTTATCTTTGAGTTTTCGCTGCGTGCGTTTAATCCCCAGTGCCGTCCGCTCTGGAAGCGCCGGCGTCGTGCGAGTGCGCAAGACGGCGCCATAGTGCCCTGGGCGGCCCCAAGCACGTGGGGTGTCGCCGCGGCGATTGTGCTGCAGGCGGCAATCTTCGGTTTTATGCACATGAATTGGGTGCAGGGTTGCTACGCGGGTGCCGCCGCCCTCATCTTTGGTTGGTTGCTCGTGACGACCGGAAAGCTCCGCTACACGATCCTGCTGCACTTTGCCTTTAATGCCGGGTCGTATCTCATGGGCCTGCTCTGGTTTGTGAACACGCCGCTCGACGTGGTAATTACGGTCGCTATCGCCGGCGTCATCCTCGTTGAGGCAATGCGCTCGCTGTGCCACGCGTGTGGGATGGATGCAGCGAGCGCACTGCTGCCTTAGTTGCGGCGACCGCCTCCGTTGGCGCCCTGACGCCCCTGAGCCGCACGGTTGCGCCCGGCGGTGTTCTGTGCGCGCGACATGCCGCTGTGCCCTTTGCTGCCCTTGGGTCCCTTGGCTCCAGCGCCGCCAGCGCCACCGTGGCCCTTGCCGCCCTTCTTGCCGGTGCCATGTCCTCCGCCGGCAGATGTCTCGCCCGGGCGTGGCGGCACGGGGCGGATCAGGCAATGCTTGGTGTAGCCGATCAAATCGCGACGCCCGGCTTTCTCTAGCGCCTCGCGCACGAGCTTGTAGTTCTCGGGCTTGCGATACTGGATGAGCGCGCGTTGCATGGCCTTCTCGTGCGGGTCGCGCGCCACATAGATCGGCTCCATGGTGCGCGGGTCCACGCCGGTGTAGTACATGCACGTCGACATGGTGGACGGCGTGGGGTAGAAGTCCTGCACCTGCTCGGGCATGTAGCCCATGTCTCGCACGGCCTCGGCAAGGTCCACGGCTTCCTTCATCGTCGATCCGGGGTGGCTCGAGATCAGATACGGCACCACGTACTGCTTGAGTCCGTACTCGCGGTTCAAGCGTTCAAATTTACGGCAGAATGCGTCGTAGACGGCTCGGCTCGGTTTGCCCATCACGGACAGCACCGCGTCGCTCACGTGCTCGGGTGCTACGCGCAGCTGGCCCGAGACGTGGTGCTCTAGCAGCTCGCGCAAAAACTCGTCCGAGGCATCGGCCATGGTGTAGTCGAAGCGGATGCCGCTGCGGACAAAGACCTTCTTGACGCCCGGCAGCTGGCGCAGGTCGCGCAGCAGCTGGGTGTAGCCGCTCTCGTCGACCACCATGTTCTTGCACACGCTCGGCCACAGGCATCGCTTGTTCTTGCATACGCCGTGCTTGAGCTGCTTGTCGCAGGCGGGACGGCTAAAGTTGGCCGTCGGCCCGCCCACGTCGTTGATATAGCCCTTAAACTCGGGATCGCGCGTGAGCAGCTCGGCCTCGCGCATGATCGAGTCGTGGCTGCGCATCTGCAGCACGCGACCCTGGTGGAAGGTGAGCGCGCAAAACGAGCACTCGCCAAAACAGCCGCGGTTGGAGCTAATGGAAAACTTGATCTCGGCAAAGGCCGGCACGCCGCCCGCCGCGTCGTAATCGGGATGCCAATCGCGTGCGTAGGGGAGTTCGGCCACCTCGTCCATCTCGTCGGTGGTGAGCGTCGCCGACGGCGGGTTCTGCACCACATAGACGCTGTTGGGGTAGGGCTCTACCAGGCGATGTCCGGTGATGGGGTCCATATTCTGCTGCTGCACGTTAAAGCTGCGCGCGTAGTTGAGCTTGTCGGCGGTAAGGTCGTCCCAACTGGGCAGCAGGTCGTAGTCGTAGACCTCGTCGAGCGAACCCGTGCGGTAGACGGTGCCGTTGATATAGGTGATCTGATCGACGGGCAGTCCCGCGTCGAGCGCGTCGGCGATCTCGACAATCGCGTGCTCGCCCATGCCGTAGATGAGGATGTCGGCGCCCGAGTCGAGCAGTACCGAGCGCTTGAGCTTGTCCTGCCAGTAGTCGTAGTGGGCCAAGCGACGCAGGCTTGCCTCGATGCCGCCGATGATGATGGGGGCGTCCTTGAATGTCTGGCGGATGAGGTTGCCGTAGACCGTGACGGCACGGTTGGGGCGGTGCCCCTCCTCGCCACCGGGGGTATAGGCGTCGGTGTGGCGGCGGTGCTTGGTCACCGAATAGTGGTTGACCATGGAGTCCATGTTGCCGGCGCTGACGAGAAAGCCCAGGCGCGGCTCGCCGAGCACGGTGATGCTGGCGGGGTCGGTCCAGTCGGGTTGGCAGATGATGCCCACCTTGTAGCCGTGCGCGTCGAGGACGCGGCTGATGATGGCCATGCCAAAGCTGGGATGGTCCACGTAGGCGTCGCCGCAGATGTAGACAAAGTCGCACTGGTCCCAGCCGCGCGCATCCATGTCGGCGCGGCTGACGGGGAGGAACTTATCGCGGCCCGGGCGCCAGGGGCGGACAGGCGCTGCCGGGGCATGCGCGGGGCGCGAGCCCTGGGCTTTGCTTCCACGCTTTTGCTGCTGGCCGCGTTGGGCATGCTTGCCGTGCTGGTTGTGCTGAGCGTCCTGGGGCTTTTTTGCCACGATTCCTCCCGGTGTTTGTATGCTGCACGTAATTGTAACCAGTCTTTTTGGGACGGGGCTAAAAAGACTGGTGGAGTACACGAGGTGTCGTGTGTCGATGCCGCGCCCGCCGTTTGTTTCCAGACGGTGTATCTGCGCGTTGGGGAGTCCGTCTCGCGGGCGCGCCATGTTGTCAATGGGTTACAGTATGAACGGCGGCTATGTTTCCGCCAACGCACGAGAGAGTCGTCAACAAGGAGGGCGCACGACGATGCAGCGTGCCAAACAGATATCGGAGTCTATTGAGCTGGGCATCATCTTGGCACTCGCCGGTGGCTTTATGGACGTTTATTCGTACATTGGGCGCGACCATGTTTTCGCCAACGCGCAGACGGGCAACATCTTGCTGGTGGGCGTGAGCATCTCGGAGGGCAATTGGGCGCTCGCGGGGCGCTATTTCTTCCCTGTGGTGTCGTTTGCCGTGGGCATTATGCTTGCCGACCTGGTACACGAGCGGTTTGGCAGCGTGATTCACTGGCGCCAGGTGACGGTGTTCTTTGAAGCCGTCATCTTGCTGGGCGTGAGCTTTATCCCCGGTGGCGGCTACAACTTGCTCGCCAACTGCCTCATCTCGTTTGCCTGCGGTATGCAGGTCGAGAGCTTCCGCAAGATCCACGGTCACGGCATTGCCACGACCATGTGCATCGGTAACCTGCGCAATGCGCTGCAAAACGTGGACGATTACATCATCACCCACAAGCGCGGCTTTTTGGAAAACGGCCTGCTGTACTTTGGCGTGATCTTTACCTTTGTGTTTGGCGCTGTGCTGGGAAACTGGTGTATTGAGCGCATGGGGCTGCACGCTATTGCGGTGGCGAGCGTGCTGCTGTTCGTGGCGTTTGCCATCATGTTTATCGACCGCGAGCGCGACCTGCGTTTTCGCTGGAAGCGCGCCTGCGAAGATTGGAAAGAGGCCTGCCAAAAATAGCGGCAGGGTGTGGCAAGGGGCTGACCCCTTGCCACACTGATCAATAATGGGGAGGGGACGGTCATCTCGGCCGCCCCTTTTTTGTTTAGTGGTCAGGCGGTGACGATACCAGTTGTTGAAACGCTTTAAATAATCTGACGTTCTCACGCGTTTTTCGCTTCAAAAGCGTTAGGATGGGAGCCATAGCGTGGGGCGCAATGGGTGCCCCGCACACGATGGGAGGCTATCAATGGCTAATCGTTTCGTTCTCAACACCATTTCTTATCATGGTTCCGGCGCCATCAAGGAGATCCCCGGCGAGCTCCAGCGTCGCGGCTACAAGAAGATTTTCGTCTGCTCCGACCCCGATCTGGTCAAGTTTGGCGTTACCGCTAAGGTGACCGACGAGCTCGATGCCGCCGGCATCGCTTGGAGCCTCTACTCCGAGATCAAGCCCAACCCCACTATCCAGAACGTCAAGGACGGCGTCGAGGCTTTCAAGGCCGCCGAGGCTGATGCTATCGTGACCGTCGGTGGCGGCTCCTCTATGGACACTGCCAAGGCCATCGGCATCATCATCAACAACCCCGAGTTCGCCGATGTTCGCAGCCTCGAGGGCGTTGCTCCCACTAAGAACCACGCCGTGTTCACCATCGCCGTGCCGACGACCGCCGGTACCGCTGCTGAGGTGACCATCAACTACGTCATCACCGACCCCGAGAAGGTCCGCAAGTTCGTGTGCGTCGACACCAACGATGCCCCCGAGGTCGCCGTCGTCGACCCCGACATGATGGCTTCCATGCCCGCCGGCCTGACCGCTTCCACCGGCATGGACGCTCTGACCCACGCCATCGAGGGCTACACCACCAAGGGCGCTTGGGAGCTCTCCGACATGTTCCACTTTGAGGCCATCAAGCTGATCAGCGAGAACCTGCGCGACTCCGTTGCCGAGGCCAAGTCCGGCCAGCCCGGCTCCGGCCGCGAGGGCATGGCTCTTGGTCAGTATGTCGCCGGCATGGGCTTCTCTAACGTTGGCTTGGGCATCGATCACGCCATGGCTCACACCCTGTCCGCTCACTACGACACTCCGCACGGCGTCGCTTGCGCCATGCTGCTGCCGATTGCCATGGAGTTCAACAAGCCGGTTTGCGCCGAGCGCCTGGCCAAGGTCGCCGTCGCCATGGGCGTTGACACCACGGGCATGAGCACCGATGAGGCTGCCGACGCCGCTATCGCCGCCGTTAAGCAGCTCTCCGCTGACGTGAACATCCCGCACGTCTGCGAGGCCATGAAGGCTGACGAGATCGAGGTCCTGGCCAAGGACGCCATGGCCGATGCCTGCTTCCCGGGCAACCCGCGCGAGGCGACGCTCGACGACGTCATCGAGCTCTTCAAGAAGATCTGCCCGGCCGCCTAGCCCAGTTTGGTGTTCTTTCGCCTGTAGGCGTATGGTCTTTTGACTTGCCGCTGGCCCCGCCGCGCTACGCACGGCGGGGCTTTTTGTGCCTCGTCGATGCCCCGAGATGGGTAAAACCAAGGCATGCTGCCCGCTGCGGATAGGTGGTGCACTTCCCAGCGTGCATTTTTGGGAGTATTCAGCAAGCTCTTAAAAATGCATAACGTTTTGAAGGACCCGTAGTGGCCCACAGGCGCCCATCGACAGCCATTGTGGGCGGGCTATCGATGAGTGGAGGGGGTTGCTACTGAGTTTCTGCTTTGCGACGACCTGCAACACTGCTGTAACCGCGTCGTTTTGTCGTTCGCGATGGGGTCGTTGGGGCCCACGGTGCTGAATACTCCGTTTTTTGCACGGCCCAAGGTGGGGTACCCTGAGACGAAGCAAAAAGATTCCTCATTTCTATGCAGATACCGATAGGATTTATGCAAGATTGGGATTGTAAGACGTGCGCGTGCACAAAACCGGTGCGGGGACGTCGGGAGGCGGCTCGGCTCCTAGGGCATTGACCGTGCAGAACGGTTAAAATCGGGACTCGGTCTTAGTTTTACTTGGAAGGACGCATATGGCTTCTAATATTGATGCTTCTCTAGAGGAGACGCTCTCCTATATCGCGGGACAGCTTAAGACGCTGACTTCTATTGCTTCGCCTACGGGCTATACCCGTGCGGCGACTGATTATCTAATGGAAACGTTGCGCGATATGGGCTTTGGCCCCGAGCGTTCCAATAAGGGCAACGTGCTGGTTGAGCTTGGCGGCGAGGGCGAGCCGCTTGTGTTGGCGAGCCATGTCGATACCCTGGGCGCCATGGTCCGCTCCATTAAGGACAATGGTCGCCTGCGTCCCACGACGCTCGGCGGGCATCAGTGGTCTACGGCCGATGGCGAGAACTGCACCGTCTACACGCGCGATGGCAATGTGTACACGGGTGTGGTCCTCAATACCGAGCCTTCGGCGCACGTGGCCGACGAGCCGGTCAAGACCATCGAGAAGAACATGGAAATCCTGCTCGATGAGAATGTCGACAGCAAGGATGACGTGCTTGAGCTGGGCATTCAGACGGGCGACATCATCGCTATGGACCCGCGTACCACGGTGACGGAGAGCGGCTACATTAAGAGCCGCTTCCTGGACGACAAGCTGTCGGCCTCCATTTTGCTGGGCTTGGCGCGTGCCGTCGCCGCTGGCGAGGTGTCGCTTTCGCGCAAGGTGTCGCTGCTCTTTACGGTGTACGAGGAGGTCGGCCACGGTGGTGCCTTTGTGCCGGCCGACACGCGCGAGATGATCAGCGTTGACATGGGTTGCGTGGGTGACGATCTGGGCTGCACCGAGCGCATGGTGTCGATTTGCGCCAAGGATTCGGGCGGCCCCTACAACTACGATCTGGTGACCACGCTGTCCAATATCGCGCGCGAGCTGGAGCTCGATTACGCCATCGACGTGTACCCGCATTACGGCTCAGACGTTGAGGCCACGCTTTCTGCCGGCTACGACATCCGTCACGGCCTGATCGGCCCTGGCGTGTACGCGAGCCACAACTACGAGCGCAGCCACATGGACGGCGTTCGCAACACCTACGAGCTCGTTCGCGCCTACGTTCAGCGCTAGGGGAGCAGCTTGCGACTCGGCTGACCAATCGCTAAAGCCCGATTTCTCGGGCTTTTTTTCGCTTTGGCTTGTTTAGTATTATGATATATGTAATCTATTAACTAAACGTGTAAATTACTTAACGAGGTGATGCGGTGTATGGATACGTCTGAGTACTTGTCTATGGGTGATGCTGCCCGCCTGCTGGGCGTTACGAAAGCCCGCATATCTCAACTTGCCGCATCGGGAACGCTCGCGTGCGATATTGTGGGCGGACGGAAGATGGTCGAGTACAATTCCGCGGTCGCTTATCAAAAGGTCCGCAAACGTGGGCGCCGTCCTGCGGCCGATGTGGGGCGCAAGTTTACGCTGATGTCGGCCGACCATGAGGTCGCGCATGTCTCATTTGATCCGTCGCGCGAATATCCCTTCGAAATCGCGGAGGTCCTCGATGCACAACGAATGCCGTTTGGCACGTGCTCGAGCTCTTCTCCTACGGTGAATAAACGGGAGCTCAACGTGTGGTGGAGCCATCGGTCGGTGCCCGATGTTCGCCCCGGACTCGTCTCGCGCTATCGTGAACTGGGAATTGCCAGTGGCATCGAGGTCCCGGTTCAGTGCCTGGGCCTCTCGCTTTCGGATTGCTATTGGCTGCGGCCGGCAGAATGCGACGGGCTCAAATGGCGAAACCTCAATTACTTCGAGAATGATTTTGAGCGATCGGCGCCCGAGGGACGTTCGGGTTGGCTGGAGGGCATCGGTCTTAATAATCCGGATAACACGTCCGAGGGCGAGCTCCCTAAATCGTGGATGATCCGAAACGGCATTCGCGTTTTGGCTAAAGGTTGCGGCATGGACGATCAGCGTCCCTTTAACGAGGCGGTTGCAACGGCTCTACATCGTCGCTTGTTGTCGGAGGGCGAGTTTGTTCCTTATACGGTTGAGCGGATGTTCGATGGCCCTGTGTGTCTGTGCGACGACTTTCTTGACGGCCGCGAGGAATACGTTCCGGCTGTTTACGTTAAGGGCGCACTTGGTAGCCAGCGGGGAAACTCGACATACGACCGGTACTGCCACTTCCTTGGTAAGCATGGAGCAGACGAGGCTGCCGTAAGAAGGTCTATGTCGCAGATGATTGTCTGCGATGCCCTTTTGGCCAACAGCGATCGCCATTGGCGAAACTTCGGCATCATCCGCAATGTCGACACCCTGGAGATAAGGCCTGCTCCGCTGTTCGATAGCGGCAACTGCCTGTGGTACAACGTACCAACTGCCGTGCTCGCAGCTGGGGAGTTTGGGTTTTCTGCTAAGCCGTTTGGGCCCGACCCTTCCGTCCAGCTGGCGCTTGCGGACTCACTCGATTGGTTCGATTCATCGCGGCTCAACGGATTTGTTGATGAGGCGATCGAGATTCTTTCGCAGAGCGAATGGGCCACAGCGGAGGGCCGGCTCGAGTCCATTTGCCGCGGCCTCGAGCGTCGCGTAATCGAGGTGAATGCCGCTGTTGAGGTACTTCGACACGTGCAGCGATAAACCCGTGGCTACTTAAGTGCGCCGGTCACGGTGCCGCCGCCCAGGACGACGTCGCCGCGGTAGACTACAACGGCCTGTCCGGGGGCGACGGCGCGCTGCGGCTCGTCAAAGGTCAGAAGCATCTGTCCGTCGGCGCCACGTGTAAGGGTCGCTGCCTGGTCCTTTTGACGGTAGCGGTACTTGGTGCCCACGCGAATGTCGCCGGACGTGAGCTCTGCCTCCATGCGGTCGGCAGGGGCGCTCCAGATCCAGTCGTTGGCCGTGAGTGCTGTCGCCGTCAGGTCCTCAGCCTCGCCCAGATGCACAATGTTGTTGGCGGCATCGACGCCCGTTACATACACGGGGCGCGCCATCGCGACGCCCAAGCCCTTGCGCTGGCCGACGGTATAGCGCAGTGCGCCGTTGTGGCGTCCGACCACGCTGCCGTCGCGCCATACAATATCGCCCGGCTCGGCGGCATGCCCGCAGCGGCGCTCGATATAGCCCGCGTAGTCGCCGTCCGCGATAAAACAGATATCCTCGCTCTCGGCCTTCTTGGCGTTGATGAAGCCCTGCTCGGCGGCAATGCGGCGCACGTCGCGCTCTTTGTCCAACCCTGCCAGCGGAAAGATTGTGCGTGCCAGGCGCTCTTGCGTGAGCGAATACAAAAAGTAACTCTGGTCCTTCTTGGAGTCTTCGCCGCGGTGCAGCTGCCAGGTGCCATCGGGCGCTTGGCTCGTTTTGGCGTAGTGACCCGTGGCAATGTAGTCGCAGCCCATATCGAGTGCCGCGTCGAGCAGCGCGCCAAACTTAATATGGCGGTTGCAGATGATGCACGGGTTGGGCGTCAGCCCCTCCTGATAGGCGGTCACAAAGCGCTCGATAACGTTGCGGTCGAAGGCCTGCTGCAGGTCGAGCACATGGTGAGGTATCCCCAGGCGATCGGCGACGGCCTTTGCATCGGCGATGTCACGGTCGACCTTGCTCATGCCCGTGACGGGATCGGGCGCAGGGCAGGTGAGGCGCATAGTGGCTCCGACGCATTCGTAGCCTTGGCACTTGAGCAGATAGGCAGTCACGCTGGAATCGACGCCGCCGCTCATGGCGACGAGCACGCGCTTGTTGTGCATGGGGAGGTTCTCCTTGGTGGCATGTGGCCAAAAAAGAAAAGCGGCGCGGGAGGCTGGTTCCGCGCCGCAGACATTGTAGCAAGTTCGGGCGTCTCGTGGGACACCCTGACGGGATGGGCTCAGACCGCCGGGAGAGAGGAGGCAGGTTCGTCCCTGAGCTCAACCTATGGGAAAAAAGGCTCTAGTCCTGGAACAGTGCCGTGGACAGGTAGCGCTCACCGGTATCGGCGAGCAGTGCGACGATGGTCTTGCCCTCGTTCTCGGGGCGCTTGGCTAGCTGCAGCGCGGCCCACACGGCGGCACCGGACGAAATGCCCACGAGCACGCCCTCCTTGTGGCCCACGGCGCGGCCGGTGGCAAAGGCGTCGTCGTTCTCGACGGGGATGATCTCGTCATAGACCTGGGTGTCGAGGACGTCGGGCACAAAGCCGGCACCGATGCCCTGGATCTTGTGCGGACCGGCCTGGCCCTTGGAGAGTACCGGGGAGGTGGCGGGCTCGACGGCGACAACCTGAATCTCGGGGTTCTGCTCCTTGAGGAACTCGCCCACACCGGTCACGGTGCCGCCGGTGCCAACGCCGGCGACGAAGATGTCGACCTTGCCGTCGGTGTCGTCCCAGATCTCTGGGCCGGTCGTGGCCTTATGGATGGCGGGGTTGGCGGGGTTCACAAACTGGCCGGCGATGATGCTGTTGGGGGTCTCCTTCTGCAGCTCCTCGGCCCTGGCGATGGCGCCCTTCATGCCCTTGGAGCCGTCGGTGAGCACGAGCTGTGCGCCGTATGCCTGCATAAGCTTGCGGCGCTCGACGGACATGGTTTCGGGCATGGTGATGATCACCTTGTAGCCGCGAGCCGCCGCCACCGAGGCGATGCCGACGCCGGTGTTGCCGCTCGTGGGCTCGATGATGGTATAGTCGCCGCCGCGCACGAGCTTGCCGGCCTTCTCGGCCTCGTCAATCATGTTCTTGGCGACGCGGTCTTTGACGGACCCGGCGGGGTTGAAGTATTCCAATTTGACGAGCACGCGGGCCTTAAGGTCCTCATCGGCCTCAAAGTGAGTGAGCTCCAAAAGCGGGGTGTGGCCGATAAGCTGATCGATGGACGTATAAACCTTGCTCATGGTGAACCTCCAAGTGTTCAAATGACTGGATACCGTGTAGTTTTACGGTGGCCTAGTAGCTAAACCCATAAACCTTATAGGTTGTTTGTTTAGCTGTTGGCAAGCATAGTAGACACTAAAGCCTAGTAATGCAATAGGAAATAGGAGATTATTACGAGCTGATTAACCACCTTGACTGGAATGGGTATTTTCAAAGCCAATTTTTCGGCTAGAATTTCAACGGATTAAAAGACCGAAAGGCAGCACTATATATGTTGGTTTCTACTAAGGGCAGGTACGCCCTGCGCGTTATGGTCGACCTGGCCGAGCACCAGGCGGCCGGTCGCATCCCGCTCAAAGAGATCGCGGCGCGACAGGGGATTTCCGAGAAATATCTCGAGAACATCTTGGCTACGCTCGTGCGCGCCAACATGCTTTCGGGCATGCGCGGCAAGGGCGGCGGCTACGTGCTCACGCGCCCGCCCGAGCAGTACACGGTGGGAGAGATCTTGCGCCTGACCGAGGGCAGCCTGGCGCCGGTCGCCTGCCTGGATGGCGACTGCAAGGGCTGCTCGCGATCTGACGAGTGCCCCACGCTCGACGTGTGGAAGAACCTGGACAAGCTCATCAACGACTACCTCGACGGTGTGACGCTCGATGCGCTCGTCGCCCCCAACGGGGGCTACGACTACGTCATCTAGCCCCACCAGCCATTTGGGGACGGGGTAGAAATGGTAGATTCTTTTGTCCTCTGAGGCTTGACAAAGGCGAAGGCCGTCCATCGTTGCGATGGACGGCCTTCGTTTTGGCGTGTTGTGGCGGTCCGTATCCGGTTGCTTTAGTTCCTGGCGATGCTGTCGAAGATGCTTCGAGTGATGGACACCAAAATGCTACCCATAAAGGCCGACCCAAAGCTGGCAATGGAGATGCCCGCGCCCAGCAGATTTACCGATAGGTAGCTGGCAAGCTCGAGCATAAAGCTGTTGACTACAAGCTGAAAAATACCCAGCGTGATAATGGTGAGCGGCAGCGAGATGACCGTCAGGAGCGGCTTGACGAGCGAGTCGACGACGTTGAGGAACAGTCCCACAAAGGCAAAGCAGACCCAGGCGTCGGCCATGCCGAAGGGCTGAATGCCGGGGACGAGGAACGTGGCGATCGCGATAGCGATTGAGGTCAAAAGCCAGTTGAGCAAGAAGCGCATGGTGGGTTCCTTTCCGGTGCGCGTGACGTGTTGGTGGCGCGTAAGCTCGTTTGCCGCGGCGAATCGGATGGTTGCCTTGGCGTGCGCCTCTGCGTTGGGCGCCCATTGTCTCAGATATTCGTGGAGCTTGCATGCGCATTCGGTTTCAAAACGGCGTTCGTCCTAAAAAACGCGCCGCTGACAGAGAGTCTTGTCACTTTAGTTTGGTGGTGTGCTAAACTACTACGGGCAAAAGCTACATGCGTTGCCCTATTGCATAGAATGGGCGAACGATGCCCGGTGCCAGTATCAACTTCGATGCCTTTTGGCGGGTTTGGCGGTGATCGATGAATATCGAGAACATGTTTGACAAGCCTGATGTCAAGCAGCTAGTCCACGCATTTAGTCTTTTGGACGACGAGAAAGATATTCAAGCGTTTTTGACCGATATCTGCACGCCGCGCGAGATTTGCGATCTATCGCAGCGTCTGCAGGTCGCGCGCTACCTGGACGAGGGCGAGCCCTATGTCGAGGTTCAGGTCCGTACCGGCGCTTCGTCCACCACGGTGAGCCGTGTATCCAAGGCGCTCAACGGCGAGTACGGTGGCTACCGCAAGATCCTCATTAAGCTGGAGGATGGCGAATAGGCCGCGGCAAAACGAATTGTGAAAAACCGCTCCTCCGGGGGCGGTTTTTATATGCCCGCAATCGGCTGGTGCGTCGGGATCAGGTTGCTTTGCACCAAAACATGAAGCTGCGGTGGCAATGTGTCCGCTTGGGCGGGTAGGATGGATGCATTGATTATTGCGAACAGTTTGAGTGGAGGGCCATGCCTGTTCGAATCTATACCACTAATGCCGGCACGGATTTGAGCGATGCCGAGTCGGCGCTGCTTGCCGACCTTATTGCCCGCCACGGGCGTGCCGTGCTGCTGGCGCCAACGTTTGCCGAGCTCGACCTGTGCCGTCATGATGCGGCGGAAGCCGGCGTTTCGCTGGGCATCGATTACAAGACGCCCGCGTCGTGGCTTCGCTCGCTTTGGGAGCTTTTGGGCGACGGGCGCGGTTTCGTCGACAACCTGCAGCGCCAGATGCTGTTTTCGGACATGGTCACGCGTCTCGATGATGTCGACCTGCAGCCGCTTTCGCGCAGCCAGGGCACGGTGCGCATGCTTGCGCGCATGGCCCGCGATGTGCTGCCAGGTGTGGCGGGGACAGCTGCCGAGCGATGCCGTGGCAACAATTGCCGGCCTGAGCCAAAAAGCGATGCCGAGGCTCGTGTGTTCGAGCTTTTGCGTGCCTACGCGGGCGGTTTGGACCGTCGAGATATGGTCGAGCCCTGCGAGGCGGCTGACATTATGGCCAGCGCCCTGGCCGATAATCTGCCGGCGTGCGCCCGTGCCGTCTGTGTACGCGGCGTCACGTCGTTTACGCACGGTCTGCTCGAGCTGCTGTCTGCTGTGGCGAACAGTGGGGGAGAGGTCGTCGTGCTGCTTGCTCGCGAGCAGGCGGCGATGCGCGAGGAACTTGCCGCGGCATTTGATGCCAGCGGTGTGCTGTTTGAGGTCGCGCCGCTGGGGGAGGACGCCGTCGCGTCTGATGCCGCTTGTGGAGCTACCGCTCAGCCTGCCTTTATTGAGGTCGCTGGCCCCCACGCCCGTGCTCATGCTTATGCGGACGCAATTGATGATCTGGTAAAAGCGTGCCAGGGTTTCGGGGCCGACGATACCGCCGGCCTCTCCGCCGACCCCGTACGCGTGCTCGTTGTTTCTGCCCGGGCACCCCAGCTGTTCGGTGAGCTCGCCTCTCGTCTGGCGGCTCGTCATATCGCTGCCGAGACAACTGAATTCACGGCGTTTTCCCAATCCATTGCGGGCAGGCAGTTTGCGGCGCTTGCCAGCTTGATCGAGCGCATGAAGGCGGCCGATGAGGGTGTGGCGTCAAAGACCGAGTGGTGGCCCGCGGCGGAGCTTGCCGACTGGATCTACAGCCCGCTTTCGGGCGCTGATGCCGCCAATGCCCGTATCTTCGATAAGAATATGCGTCTCTCGCGTAGCAAGACTACCGCGGGCGTTAAGAGCCTGCTGCAGAGCGTGCAAGGCCAGGTGAGGGGCGCACGCAAGGCGGCGAGCGACGAAAACTGGTTTAAGAACGTACCGTGTGTGGTCTCGGACGTGTTCCAGGCACTGTGGCGCGACAAGCCCGTGACGGCGCTCAAGGCCATGCTTGCCGTTGCCGAGGCGTTGCCCGATCGCTCGCTGGGCAGCCTGGATGGCCAAGCTCGTCGCCAAGCGGAGGCGGCCCTGCTGCGCCACGCCATCGACATCCTTATGAATGACGCCCGCGCGCTCGACGTGTCGCAGGCCGCGACCGTGCCCGTGCTCGATGGCATTCGCACCAAGGTGGACAAGCGTAGCACCGCCTACGATTACGAGACCTACGAGGTTGACGGTGCGCCACGTGCCCAGGTTCGCTTTGCCTCGCTTGCCGATGTGGCGGCTCTGCGCCCCGGCAGCTACGATGCCGTGCTGTTTGCCGATGTCGATCTGGACAGCTATCCGCTCTCACACGAGGAAGGACCGCTGGCCACGTTGGCTGCGAGCCTTGGTCGCGAGGGCGTGACGCTTGAGCCTGCGGCCTTGTTGCGCGTGCGCTTTGGCCACGCGATGCGGGCGGCACGTGGCCCGGTTGCGCTTGCGCGCGTGACGCACGATCGCCAGGCGCGCGAGTGCTATCCGGCTGCCGTGTGGACCGAGTTGCGGGCGCATGCCGAGGCCACCGGTGCCGCTCAGGTGACATGCGTGGGCGAGGGCGATATCGTAGGTGATTTTGACCCTGCAGCCGGCAAGGGCCTCAAGCGCGAGCGCGTGGCATGCGAGGCTCCTCAGCATTTGAGCGAGGCGGCCGTGCCATATCTGGTCTTGCGCCGTCGGGACGGCGAGGGCGAGGACGCGCCGCTTGTACCGCGTCTGACGTCTGCCTCGCAGATCGAGGCCTATTCCACCTGCCCGCTGTGCTGGTTCGTCTCGTATCGCGTTAAGCCCCAGTCTATCGACGCGGGTTTTGGCAACATGGAGAAGGGCAACTTTGTCCACGACGTGCTGGAACATCTGCATGCCCGCTTGCCCCAAGAGGGCATGGAGCGTGTGACGCCCGAAAACCTGCCGCGCGCGCAGGAGCTGCTGCACGAGGTCTTTGCCGAGACCTTGGCCGAGCACGCCGGCAAGCGTGGCAACGAGGGCCCGCTGGTACCGCTCTCTGCGGTGGAGGAGCGCCAGGTGGCCGAGATCTTGCCGCAGCTGGAGGGCGTGCTTGCCTACGAGTCCGAGGCGCTTGCCCCCTTCGCTCCGCGCTACCTGGAGTTTGCGTTCAACGAGCTCCAGGTCGAGTATGCCGGCTGGCCGCTCGGCGGGCGCATCGACCGCGTGGATGTGGATGCCGAGAATCGCGCTGTGGTGATTGACTACAAACATCGCACGGGCGTTGAGGAGTTTAAGCTCGCCGACCCTACGGTGCGCGACGAGGAATCGGGCACGGCGCCCATCGACGATCCGCGCTGGTTGCCGCCACATACCCAAACGCTCATCTACGCCCAGGCCATGCGCCGGGCGCTGGATTTGGATACCCGTGCGGCGCTCTATTTTTCGACCAAGGGCGGCAAGCCGGCGTTGCGCGGTGCCGCGAGCGCCGAGCTGCTCGAGGAGGAGCGTGGCGACGGTCGCATCCCGGGCCTTAAGAAAGGTTTCCCCGGCGAGGGTGGCAGCATGGACTTCGACGCCCTGCTCGATCGCGTGGAGGCCGGCATCGCCGAGCGCTTGCGCGAACTCGAGGCGGGCAACGTCACTGCTGTCGACCCGGCGTCGACGCAGGCCGCGCATGCCCGCTGCTCGTATAACCACGAAGGAACGTTTGTAAGGAGGGACGTGTAGACCATGGATCTTTCGACCTTGATGCCGCAACAGCTGCAGATCGTCAAGACGCTCGACCGTCCGCTGTTTGTCTCGGCGGGCGCCGGTTCGGGCAAGACCTTTACCCTCACGCGCCGCATCGTCTACGCGCTCTCGCCCGAATCCGGTCCGTTCGTCGAGCATCTGGACCAGGTGCTCGCCATTACCTTTACCAAGGATGCCGCGGCCGAGATTCGCGATCGCGTGCGCCGTGCGCTTATCGACGAGGGCATGGACGAGGAAGCGCTGACCGTCGACGACGCGTGGATCTCGACCATTCACGGCATGTGCTCGCGTATCCTGCGCGCACACGCGCTGGAGTTGGGCATCGACCCCGAGTTCACGGTGCTCACCGATACCGACGAGCTCATGGACCAGGCTGTTGAGCATGTGCTGGGTCGCGCGACGGCACCCGATGCCGCCCCCGAGCTCGCGGCATCGCTCCAAGCCCTCTACGCCTGGTATCCCATGGCGGGCGAGGGCGGTCCCTTTGGCGCCGGCACGACCATCAAGGGTCTGGTGCGCGAGATGCTGGAGCTCTCGAGCCAGCTGCCGGGCGGTATGGACGACGTGTGCGTGGCGCGCGGCCAGGCCGATACCTCGGCGCTCGCCGATGCCTATCGCGCGGCGCTGGGCGCAAGCAAGGCGGCGACCGAGAAGGCGCAGACGGCGCTCGACGCCATCGACGCGTTCGAGGCGAGCGGCAAGACCATGGCCGATGCGGCGCGACTCATGATGTCGTGCACCATGCCGCGCGCGAGCAAGGCGTTCCCCAAGGAGCAGGTCGAGCTGCTCAAGGCCGAGGCCGCCGATGCATTTATCAATATCGTGCTTGCCTGCGGTGGCCCCGCGCTCGATGCACTGGTGGGCTTGGCCCGCTCTGTAGAGGCCGAGTATCGCGCACTGAAGGCTGCCCAGTCCGCCCTCGATAATAACGACCTGCTGCGCATGGCCTTCGAGGCCCTGCGCGATTACCCTGCCATTCGTGCTGCGTACGAGGGCCGCTTTAAGATGGTCATGATCGACGAGTTTCAGGATACCGATCAGATGCAGGTCGACCTGATCCGCTACCTGACGGGTGCGGGTGAGCGCGCGCTGTGCACCGTGGGCGATGCGCAGCAGTCGATCTATCGCTTCCGCGGCGCCGAGGTCGAGGTGTTCCGTCGCCAGGAGCGCAAGGTGGGATCGGCGGCGTCGTCGGAGACGGTTGCCACGTCCGATGCCCCCGCCGGCGAGCTCGTCAAGCTCGTGCGCAACTTCCGCAGCCACGACGAGGTGCTGCGCTATGTGGCCCGCGTCTTCGACGGCGATGACGGCGGCCTGATGCAGGGCTTTTTGGATCTTGAGGCGAGCGACGGCCGCAAGGACACGCTGGTGGCGGATGCCTCGCGCCGCCAGGCCCTCTTTGTTGCCGGCGGCAGTACGCAGGAGCGCACACAGGCCAAGGCCCGCGCGATCGCGGAGCGATTCCGCGCGCTTACCGATGCCGGCCAGCCCCAGGGCGGCATGGTGCTGCTGCTGGGCCGCATGACCAACGCAGACGTCTACGCACAGGCCTTCCGTGACCAGGGGCTCGACTGCGTCATCGCGGGCGGCTCGGTCTTTGCCCAAGCTGCCGAGGTGCAGACGGTGCGCGCCCTGGTTTGTGCCCTCGCCAATCCGGCCGATACGGCGCAGGGCCTTATGCCGCTGCTCGCCTCGCCGATGTTTGCGCTGGGCGCCCAGGAGTTCCTGGCGCTGGCGACCAAACTCGACGATCAGACGGGCGAGACGTCGCGCCGCAACATCGACGCGGGCATCATGAGCGATTCCGATGTGCCGGGCTTGCAGGGCTTGCCGCTCGTGACGCGTGCCCGCGAGGTGCTGCGCTACGCACTGCGTCGCGTGGGGCGTGATTCGTTTGCCGCCATCGCGCGCGACGCGGTCAATGCCTCCGGCTGGTTCGTGCGCCTGGCGCAGCGCGGCCCCGAGGGCAAGGCCATCGCCGCCAACGTGCTCAAGGCGCTCGATGCCGTGGCCGAGGCGGAGGCCGAGTTCGGTAACTCGCCGCGCTCCATTGCGCTTGCCTTCGATCGCTTCCTGGCGGGCAAGGAGGCCCCGGGCGCCCTCAACGAGGAGGGCGACGGCGCGGTGCGCATCATGACGGTTCATGCCTCCAAGGGTCTGGAATATCCGGTCGTGGCGGTCGCCGAGTGCTTTGGCGTGCGTAAGTCCTCGGGTGCGGCACAGATGGGTCGCGTCGAGGGCGGAGCGCGGGTCGTGGCGCTGCCGGCACGCTTCGACGGCGTTAAACTCGCGGACGGCACGTTCGTAAAGGGCGATGACGTCAAAAAGCAGTTTGAGCATGCGTTTAAGGGCAAGGGCACGTCGCTGTGGCTACCGCCGGAGCTCATGGAGGACGTCTGTGCGACGGGTTCTCCCGCCGAGGCATTTGCTCGCCTGCGCAACGACGACCTGCAGCTTTCGCTCGAGGAGCGGGCCCGTTTGCTCTATGTTGCCATGACCCGTGCGCGCGAGCTGGTGATCTTGGCGATGGATGCCGGCGTGAGCCGTGGCAAGGTGACGGCGCCGACCTTCGATGTCGAGACCGATCTGACCTACGACGTGCTGCGCCGCATTCTGCCGACCGACGCTCTGGACATGCCGCAGCTCGATGCCGACCGCCTGGTATTCGACAACTCCCAGCCGGGCGACTACGAGCTCATTTCGCTTTCGGACTTTACCTTTGGCGAGCAGGCGTTTGAGGCCAACGCTTCGCTGGATGCCGAGGGCAGGCTCGTTCGTGGCGATACCGATGTCGCCGATAATGCTGCGCACTCAACCGTGCCCGGTCCTGCCGACCCCAAGCCCGATTCGTTTGAACTCGTATATCCCCAGACGGCGGGCGTGCGCATGGGCACGTGTCCGTTCCCGGCGCGTGATTCGTACAGCTATTCGTCGATCGCCGCGGCGCTCCATGCCGAGACGGAAGACCGTGCCGCCGAGGCGCGTGTTCCCATGGATGAGGCGGGCGACGATGCCGAGTCGGATGGCTCGGAGATGGCCGATGCAGACGTGGCTGCTGTCGAGCCCGCCGGCAACCCCATGGCGCTGGGCTCGGCGTTCCATGCCGCCTGCCAGTGGCTCATCGAGATGGGTGCCGATGCGCTGCCCGCTGAGCGTGCCGATGCGCTGACGCGCCTGTGGTGCCTGACGCCGGAGCAGCGCGAGCGTTTTGACGTTGCCCTGAATCGCTGGCTCAGGTCGTCGGTCCGTGCCGAGCTTCTTGCCTGGCCGTGCGTCCGTGCCGAAGTGCCGTTCTTCTCGCTGGGCTGCGAGGACAAGGACATTGCCCGCTACGGTGCATATGCCGAGGGCGCCATCGATGCGCTGGCGACCGACCCGGCCGATCCGTCACGCGCACTGGTTATCGATTACAAGACGGGTGGCACGCCGGATGAGACACCCGACCAGCTGCTCGAGAAGCACGCCCTGCAGGCGCGCGTCTATTCGGATGTTCTGCATAAGGCGGGCTTTAAGACGGTGACCGTCAAGTTCGTCCGCGTGGAGCAGACGGCCCCAGCTGTCTTAGTCGAGCTCGCCGAGCCCCAGGTGGTCACCTACAACTTCTAGCCCTCAGATAACGTGCGGTGGGATCCTTTTCGATTCCACTGCAGCTCAGGGGTAGCTAATTTGGGACGGGGCTCTTTTAGCTACCCCCATACATCGGTTGAGATGTATTCCGACCCCGACTCGTTCGCCGTCAGTCAAAGGGTAGCTAAAAGAGCCCCGTCCCAAATTAGCTACCCGTGTGGGTTTGGCTAGGTTCGGGCGCTGTCCGTGCCGTGGGGTAAAATCGTTCAGTCAGAACACGAACCCGCATCGGAGCTCATCACATGGCATTCGTCCATCTGCACAACCACACTGTTTTCTCCATGCTCGACGGCGCAACCCGTATCCAGGATATGGTCAACCGTGCCGTAGAGCTGGGCATGCCCGCCGTGGCCATTACCGACCACGGCTACATGTATGGCGTGCCCGATCTGGCGCTGGCCTGCGACGCCGTCAACCACAACACGCCCGAGTACAAAACGTGGAGCCACGACAAGGCCTTCTTGGAAAAGGACCGCCGCGACGAGCTGGTGGAGCCCGATCCCGAGGCAAACCCGCGCGAGCATGCCCAGTATGTGAAGGACATGGCCATGTGGGACGAGAAGGGCAATATCGACGAGCTCAAGCCGCCCCTTGTCATCAAGCCCATCTTTGGCTGCGAGGTCTACTTTACGCCGGACGAGACGCTCGCCCGCGACCACAAACCCGAGCTCTACCACATGATCCTTCTGGCCAAGGACCAGGAGGGTTACGTCAACCTGATGCAAACGGTCTCCGAGGCCGCCGTGCAGGGCTTTTACTACAAGCCGCGCGTGACGCTCGACAACCTGCGCCGCCACGCCAAGGGCATGATCTGCACCAGCGCCTGCATCGCGGGCATCATCCCCAAATACATCGACCGCGGTGACATGGAAGGCGCCATCAAGTGGGCCGAGACCTTCCGTGATACCTTCGAGCCTGGTGACTTCTACATCGAGATCCAGGAACACGGCATCACCACCGATAACGGCCTGACCGACGAGCAGATGGACCGCACGCTCATTGATATCGCCAAACAGGTGGGCGTCAAGGTCATCGCCACCAACGACTTCCACTACCTGCGCCGCGAGGACGCGCCCGTGCAGGACGTCATCATGTGCATCGGCATGAACGCCAAGGTCGACGACCCCAACCGCATGCGCATGACCGGCTCGGAGTTTTACATGAAGACCGAGGAGGAGATGCGGGCGATGTTCCCGTATTGCCCCGAGGCCTGCGACAACACGCTCGAGATCGCCGACAAGTGCTACGTTGAGCTGGACTGGGACTCCATCATCCTGCCGCGCTTCCCGCTGCTCGATCCCGGCGAGACGCACGAGAGCCAGTTCCGCCGCGAGTGCGAGAAAGGCCTGCGCCAGCACTACGGTGACGACTGGGCCACGCGCGAGATCGGTGGCGTCAACATCAAAGAGCGCTTTGAGTACGAATACAAGGTCATTTGCGACAAGGGCTTTGCCGCCTACTTTTTGATCGTCGCCGAGTACGTGCAATGGGCCAAGGACAACGGCATCGGCGTCGGCCCCGGCCGTGGCTCGGCCGCCGGCGCTATCGTCGCCTACGCCATGAACATCACCGCGTTCGACCCGCTCGAGAACGGTCTGATGTTCGAGAGGTTCCTGTCCCCGCAGCGTACCGAGATGCCCGATATCGATATGGACTTCGACGATGAGCGGCGTCTCGAGGTCGTGGAGCACGTTCGCCAGCTCTACGGTCCCGAGAAGGTCACCCACGTCATCACCTACTCGACCATTAAGGCCAAGCAGGCCATCAACGACGCCGCGCGCGTCCTGGACTACCCGGTCTACATGGGCCAGCGCCTGTCCAAGATGGTCTCGAGCGACCCCAAGGTCAAGCTCAAGCAGGTGCTCGAAAAACAACCCGGCAAAGAGGATCTGTTTAACCCCGACTTTGCCGAGGCCTATAAAAAGGACGACGACGCCCGCCGCATCATCGACACGGCGCTCTCGATCGAGGGCCTCACCCGTGGCGAGGGCGTTCATGCGTGCGCCGTTCTGATCTGCCGCGACCCCGTCAACGAGCACGTGCCCACCAAGCTCGACACCAAGGGCGGTGTCGAGATTACCCAGTACGAGGGCCATACCGTTGCCGACATGGGCCTGCTCAAGATGGACTTCTTGGGCCTGCGTACGCTGACGGTTATCTCCAAGGCCAAGGCAAACATCAAAAAGAACTTCGGCATCGACATCAAAGAGGAAGAGATTCCCTTTGACGATCCCGAGATCTTTAAGCTCATGGGCTCCGGCCACACCGCCGGCGTCTTCCAGGTCGAGTCCGCCGGCATGACGGCCACGATCAAGAACATGAAGCCCACCGAGTACAAGCACGTCGTGGCATTGATCGCCCTGTACCGCCCGGGCCCGCTGGGCGCCGGCATGGTTTCGTCCTACATCAACCGTATGAACGGCAAGGAGCCGGCCGTCTCCTACGACGACCGTCTGGACGACATCTTGGGCGAAACCTACGGTACCATGGTCTACCAGGAGCAGGTTATGCTCATCTCCGTCGAGATGTGCGGCTTCTCCAAGGGCGAATCGGACTCGCGTATCCGTAAGCCCGTGGCTAAGAAGAAGATCAAGCTGCTTACGTCGACGGTGCTCCACTGGGAGGATGGCTCGGACGAGACCACCTACGACCACTGGATGAACGGCGCCATCAAGAACAACTACACGCGCGAGGTCGCCCAGAAGATTTGGGACGATGTTCTCGAGTTCGCGTCCTACGCCTTTAACAAGTCGCACTCCGCCGGCTACGCCATCTTGGTTATGCAGACGGCGTGGCTCAAGGCGCACTATCCGCACGAGTACATGGCGGCCGTCCTGACGTCCTATACGGGCAAGACCGACAAGATCGTGCACTACGTCTCGGCATGCCGTCACGACGGCATCCCCGTGCTTTCGCCAGATGTCAACGAGTCCGGTACCGAGTTCACGGCTACCAAGGAAGGTGTGCGCTTTGGTCTGGCCGGCATCCGCGGCGTGGGCACCGGCGTGGCGCAGGCGATTATCGCCGAGCGCGAGGCGGGCGGTCCGTTTAAGACGCTGCATGATTTTGTCGAGCGCGTGGACTCGAGCCAGGCCAACCGTCGCGTGATCGAATCGCTCATCAAGGCAGGTGCCTTCGACTCCACGGGGTATCCGCGTCGTCAGATGATGCACTTTGTGGACAAGAACAACCCCGAGAACATCATCGATGCCGCGGCAAAGCGCCAGAAGGATCGCGCGAGCGGCCAGACGTCGTTCTTCGACATGTTTGGCGACGTTGAGGGCTCGGGCTTTGAGGTGAGCGTACCCGATCCGGATGGCCAGGAATGGGACCGCCACCTTAAGCTGAGCCAGGAGAAGGAGGTTCTGGGCATCTATGTCTCGGACCACCCGCTGCGCCCGTTTGAGTATGCGCTCAGCAAAGCGCGCGACTTCTCGTTCTCGCAGATCGACACCGGCTACGAGGTGCAAAACCCCACGGGCGGCACCATCAACCAGGAAATTCCCGAGGGCAAGGCGCTGTGGTGGGCCGGTATGGTCTCGAGCGTGTCCAAGCGCGTGACCAAAAACGGCGACCCCATGGGCATCGTGCAGCTCGAGGACATGGAAGGCGAGGCCACCGTCGTGGTGTTCCCCAAGACCTTCAAGGAGGCCGAGGGGTATCTGTACGGCGAGGTCGACCCCGAGACCGGCGCGCAGCTGTCCGATGCGTTTGTGCGCATTAAGGGCAAGCTCGAGCGCTCGGACCGCGGCGACCAGATCATCGCGCAGGAGATTGTGCCGCTTGAGCTCAACGAGGAGAACAACAAGCCCAAGGTGTTTGAGGTCATGGTGCCCAACAGTCGCTTTAGCCAGGGCAACATGGCGCGTCTTGCCACGGTGCTCACCGCCAACCCGGGCGGCGACCGCGTAGAGATCTTTATCGAGCAGGCGGACGGGCGCGTGCTGCGTGCCGAGGTACCTGCTAAGGTCAACGCACGCTCGATTCCGCTGTTGGCCGAGGCCAAGGCCATCGTGGGTAACCAAGGCAGAGTGACGGTGATCTAAGGACGCCGTTGGCGGGGTAGCTAATTTGGGACGGGGCTTTTTTAGCTACCCTTTGGCTGACGGCGAATGAGTCGGGGTCGGAACACATCTCAACCGACATATGGGGGTAGCTAAAATAGCCCCGTCCCAAATTAGCTACCCCGGGTGAGATTGGAGGAAGCGATGGCGCAGGGGACGTTTGTGCAGGCGCTTCGTAAGGAGGCGGCGCTCAGCAGTACCTTTATGAAGGGGCGTTCGCTCATGCTCAACGGCGCCGTGCTGTCGTTTGAGGACTCCGGCTCGCGCTTCTCCAAAAACGTGAATATCGAGGGTACGGTGCGTGGTTCGCGCGGCGACCTGTATAAGACGCACGTGGCGCTCGATATGGACGAGCACGAGGTTGTCGATTACGACTGCGATTGCCCCGCCGCCTTCCGCTATTCCGGCATGTGCAAGCACGCCATCGCCACGGCGTTGGCGTATCTGGATGCCAGCGGCGCCGAGCCCGTCGAGGGTTTGCGCACGCCGGTCCGCACGTTTACGGTGTCGCCCGCACAGTCCAAGCAGCCCACACGCTCCGCGCCCAGCGCATCTGCGGTCAACCCCAACTTTCCCTTCCCGGCGCCCGTGCCCACGAGCCCGAGCCTTGTGGCAGCACTTTCCGATCTTTCGGACGCGCGGATGGATAAACTCGTGGCCATGCGCCGCAAGCTCGCTGGCACCATTGACCCCGATGCGCCCAAAGCAGTGCTGGAGCCCTCGCTGGTGCCGTACTACAATCCGCTGTTTGCCGATCGCTTTAGCTGGGCGCTTGAGTTTCGCATCCGCTGCGGTTCGGTGTCCTACGTGGTTAAGGATATCGACGGCATGGCCGATGCCTATGCGCGCGGCGGTACGTTCTCCTATGGCAAGAAGCTTACGTTTGCCCATGTGCCCGAGGCTTTCGATGATGTGTCGGCAAAGCTGCTCGACTTTGTTGCAATGACGGTCGCCTACCTAGGCGATATTACGAGCTCGCGCTCGGCATCATACGACTTTGCCCGCAGCGGTTTTGTCGCCGAGCGTCAGCTGCCGGTATCCGAGTATTCCATCGTGTCCGTGTTGGACCTGCTGCGTGGCAGGACCATGTCCTTTGAACCTGCTTGGTCGCGGGGGACGACGACGCACCGCGCCTACGAGGTGACGGTCGAGTCGTTGCCGGAAGGGGAGGGCGAAGTCCCGGCTAAGCACCCGCCGCTGATTGCTGCCAAGATTGTGCCGGCAGCCGGGGGCAGCTACGACTTGCGCCTTCCGGCCGATACGTACTGCTTTGCCTCGGGCGACGTCGCCTATCTGGTCGATACGCGCCGCGCGCGCCGTACCGACACGGCGTTTGCCCAACATGCCGCGCCGTTCCTATCGCACTTGTTGCCCTGCCGCACACCGGTCCATATCGCCGCCGACCAAGTGGGTGAGTTTTGCCGCATGGCGCTGCCTATCTTGCGCGACTACACCGACCTTGCCGCGCCCGCTGTGCTCGATACCGTGGCGCCCGAGCCGAGCTTTGCCATGGCGATCGGCGTCGACGATGGGCTCGTGACCTGCAAAATTACGGTTACCTACGGCGACTGGTCGGCAGATCTCTTTAGCATGGGCGCTCCGGGCAGCCCCTTCGAAGAGCAGCGCCCGGGCGTGCCGCCGCGCGACGAGGTGGCAGAGTTTCGCGTTATGGATACGGCGGCTCTGTATTTCGACTTTTACGAGGGTGGCCTGGCGTTTGAGGAACGCGATGACGAGAGCCTGTTCCACTTGCTGACTGAGGGCCTGTCTGCCCTGTCCGAGCTGGGCGAGGTCATGCTCAGCGACCGTCTGCGCCAGATCTCGGTCCGCCCTGCGCCCAAGCTTTCGGTGCGCGCCACCGTCAAGAGTAACCTGCTCGACGTCGAACTGGGCGCGAGCGGCCTTTCGGCGGCAGACCTTGCCATCTACCTCGATTCCTACAAGCGTCACCAGACGTTTGCTCGTCTCACGTCGGGCGACATCATTCGCCTGGACGAGGGAGCGCGTGCCGCGTTTGGCCTTGCCGAGGATCTGGGGGTCGATGCCGTCGACCTGCTCGACGGCGTGTCGCTTCCCGCGTCGAGTACCCTGTTCGTCGACAGCATGCTTGCGCGCACGCCCGCGCTCGAAGCCGATCGCGACGCTGCATTCCGTCGCACCGTCGAGCGCCTGGACACGCTCGGCAAGATGGACTTTACGGTGCCCGCTTCGCTCAAGGCCACGCTGCGTGGCTACCAGGTCGACGGCTACCAGTGGCTCGGTTCGCTCGAACACCTGGGCCTTGGCGGCATCTTGGCCGACGACATGGGCCTGGGCAAAACGCTCCAGATGATCGCGCATATCCTGGCGCGCGTGGAGGAGGGGGACGCTAAGCCCACGCTCGTGGTATGCCCCGCATCGCTCGTGTACAACTGGACTGCCGAGCTGGAGCGCTTTGCCCCCTCGATTGATGTGTGCGCCATTGTGGGTGCCAAGGCTCAACGCCGCGTGCAGATTGCCGGCGTGGCCGAGCATAACGTGGTCGTGACGTCGTATGACCTCATGCGTCGCGATATCGACGAGTACGTCGAGCAGGACTTTGCCCGCGTGGTGCTGGACGAAGCCCAGTACATTAAAAACCCGCTCACGCAGGTGGCTCGCGCCGCCAAGCGTCTGCCGGCCGGCGTGCGCTTTGCCTTGACGGGCACGCCCATCGAAAACCGCCTGTCCGAGCTCTGGAGCATCTTCGATTTTTTGATGCCGGGCCTGCTCGGCACGCGCGAGTCGTTTGCCAAGCGCTTCGAAAGCCCGGTCGAGCACGCCGAGGGTGACAGCGCCGCTCGCCTGCAGGCGCTCGTGTCGCCGTTTGTGCTGCGCCGCGTCAAGGAAGACGTGGTGGCCGACCTGCCCGAGAAGATCGAGGATACGGTGATGGCGCAGCTCACCGGCGAGCAGCGCAAGCTCTACCTGGCCAACCAGGACCGCATTGCCCAGCAAGTGCAGCACCGCGAGGCCGGGGAGTTCAAAAAAGATAAGCTCAAGGTACTTGCCGAGCTCACCAAGCTGCGCCAGATCTGCTGTGATCCTCATCTGCATTACGCGGACTACAAGGCGGGAAGCGCCAAGCTCGATACGTGTATGGAGCTCGTCCACGGCGCGCTCGACGGCGGTCATCGCATCTTGCTGTTCAGCCAGTTTACGGGCATGCTCGATATCATCGGCAAGCGCCTGGCCAAGGAGGATATCACCTTCCTTAAGCTTACGGGCGCATCGTCTAAAGAGAGCCGCGCCAAGATGGTTGCGCAGTTCCAAGCGGGCGAGGTGCCGGTGTTCTTGATTTCGCTCAAGGCGGGCGGCGTGGGCCTTAATTTGACGGCTGCCGACGTGGTCATCCACTACGACCCGTGGTGGAACGTGGCGGCGCAAGACCAGGCGACCGACCGCGCCCACCGCATTGGCCAGCAGCACACCGTGACCGTGTACAAGCTCATCGCCAAGGACACGATCGAGGAACGCATCATGCAGATGCAGGAGTCCAAGCGCGACCTGGTCAACAGTGTGCTCGGCGGCGATGGCATTTCGTCGGCGCTGTTTACCCGCGAGGATGTTCTGGCGCTGCTCGGTGGCGACGGTCGCTAGCTGCGCGCGGGATGGGGCTGCCGGGCTGGGCCAGGTCGCCGGTTCGTCTTAGCCCGACCGTTTATCCCACCCGTTATGTGTTCATTTGAAATGCCATGGATGGTTCGGCGCTCTTTGGGCATAAGAACTATCGAGTACATTGGCACATCAGCAAAGGAGAACATCATGGCGAAATTCTTTAAAGACTCCGACGGCAAGCTCGTTGCCGCTCTTGGCGACGACGTTGCGACCCCTGCCGGCTGCACGGAGCTGACGGCAAACACCGAGGATGCGGCGCACGAGAAGCACGTGCCTGTTGTCGAGACCGAGCGCGACGGCCACGTCATTCGTGCGCGCGTGGGCTCGACGGAGCACCCCATGCTGCCCGAGCACTACATCGAGTGGATCGCGCTTGAGGCCGAGGGCCGCCTGGAGGTCCATTACCTTGAGCCCGGCATGAAGCCCGCGACGTTTTTCGCTGGCGGCTCCAAGACCGGTACCGTCTATGCCTACTGCAACCTGCATGGGCTGTGGTCCGCGACGTTCTAGGAGCGCGCCCCCGCTCGGGGTATCATAGCTAGCATATGCACATGCAAGCGCCGGCTGCATTATGCGGCCGGCGCTTTTACTACGGTTTCGATGGTTTACGACGGAAAGGGCTGGGCCATGAAGCTCGCACTTGCACAGATCGATATGCGCCTGGGTGATATTGAGGGCATTTGCGGTCGCATCGAGGACCAGGCTCGTCTGGCCCACGAGCGCGGGGCGCGCGTGCTGTGCGTCCCGGCTCCGCTCTTTATGGGTGCTCTGCCCGGCGGCCTGATGGGTACTGCCGACTTTGAGCACGACATGCTGACAGGCCTGACCGGTGTTGCCGAGCGTATCCAAGAGCTCGATATGATCTGCATCGTGCCCGCGGCGGTTTCGTTTGAGGGCCAGCCGCTGCTCGACTACATGATGCTCAAGGACGGTCATGTGGTGCCGGCGCGATCGAGCATTGCCCTGCAGCGTGGCGAGAACAACGACACGCGCTGGGCACCGCCGGTGTTCGACGTGGACGGCGTGCGCATCGCCGTGATTTTTGACTTGGACCGCGAACTCGAGATGTTGCCGACCGGTGTTGACCTCATTGCGTATTTCCAATTCAACGCGTTTGACATGACCGACCGCGAGACTGCCGCCATCGCCGCCGTTCGCAGCGGTGCCTACCGCAAGATCGCATCTAAGCGCAGCGTGTGGTTTGCCTGCATGGCGCCGGTCGGTGCGTACGACGAGTCGGTGTATACCGGCGGTTCGTTTGTGCTCGACGACTGCGGTCGCGTGGTGGCCCAGGCGCCGTGTTTTGAGGAGAGCCTGCTGGTTCAGGAGATTCAGCGCGGCGTGATGCTCGATGCCCTGGAAGATCACGAACTGCCCGAGTTTCGTTCCGAGGAGTGGCTGTGGCAGGCGCTGGTGCTCGCCGTGCACGACAACGCCCGCGCTCGCGGCGCGTCGCGTGCTGTGGTGGCACTCGAGGGTGACTTGCCGTCGTCCCTGCTGGCGGCACTTGCCGTTGACGCTCTGGGCCCGCGTAATGTGATTGGCCTTGTGCTGGGGCGCAACCGTATCTTTACGCCGGCTCAGGAAGAGGCCGAGGCTGCCCGCTGTGCCGCCGTCCGCGCGATTGCCGAGCGCCTGCACATTCGCACCGTCGAGCGCGATGCACCGGATGCGGCGCGTGTGCTCGATCGCGACGTGTCGGCGGGCGATGCCGAGCGTCTGCGCTCGCGTGCGCTGGGCCTGATGTTGGAGGACACGGCGCTCGAGCTGGGCGCCATGGCGTTGAGCCCGATCTCCAAGACCGAGTACGCGCTAGCGGCGCCCGCACTGTCCGGCGGCTACCAGGGCGACTTTGCGCCCTTTGGCGATGTGTACCTGTCGACGCTTGAGTTTGTGGCGCGCGTACGCAACCGCACGTCTGCCGTGGTGCCCCAAGAGCTCGTGACGCTCAACGCGGTGGAAGATTGTATGGAGCGAGTGCTGGCGCAGGCGCTCTCGACGCTCGACGGTCCGGTCGATATGCTCGACCGCGCGGCACAGCTGCTCGGCGGGCTTGAGCCGGGTGAGGTCGATGGCGCGCTCGAGGCGCACGTGGACCGCAATCGATCTTTCGACGACATCCCGATGGCCGCTGGCAAGCCTGAGGCCTGCTCGCTGCTGCTGATGCTCATTCGACAGGGTGAGGCTGCCCGTCGCATGTTGCCGACGGCGCCGATCGTTTCGGCCCGTTCGTTTGCCGAGCGCGCTTGGCCGTACATGCTTGCGTGGTCCGATTTGGGGCTCAACGGCAAGGAGCGCATGACGGTTGATTCACTGGCGCGCGCCGAAGTGCGCCGCTTTGCCGATAGCGATACGGGCGATCGCATGCGCGGTGAGATGATGGGTCTGTTGGGTGAGCTGTTGGGTATTTCGCCCGAGCAGATGGAGGAGCTGCGCTCTGAGGACGGTCAGCGTCGTTTGCACGAGGGAATGAAAAAGTTCGAGGGCGAGGTCCAGGACGCCATCGAAAGGATGATGGGCGGCCAGGGCGGACCGCAGGGCGGTCCCCAGGGTACGCCGATGCCACATCCGCCGGTGGATCCCCGTCAGTTTCCTTTTTTCTCGCAGAACTAAACTGGGGATGGGGCCAAGGTTACGCGGTTTTGCCAAACCGCGTAACGAGTCGACGCTACGCGAGCCCCTGCCGGGCCATCTGCCGCTCAAACCGTCGCTTGCGTACAGAAGTACGCGGCGCTCCTCTTTCGCGACACCTTGCCACGGCAGGGACTCGCTCGCTGACTTATGCTCAACCTATGGTTCGACCTTGCTTGCCAGATACGGTCGCTGTTGTGTTATTCTAGAACAGACGTTCGTGAATAGTGCGTGGGGCCTTGCCTCGCGCTGCGCTTGTGACGAGGGGAGGTTGGCTTGGTTATCTTGGGTATCGACCCTGGTTTGGCCCATACGGGGTGGGGGATTATCGAGGAGCGACGTGGCGAGGTTCGCTGCCGTGCCTATGGCTGCATCGAGACCAGTGCTGGAAGTCCGCTCGCGGTGCGCCTGTCGCATATCGCCCGCGACCTCAAGGGCGTTGTCGAACGCTATCGTCCCGATACCGCTGCTATCGAGAGCATCTACTTTGGCGCCAACGTTCGTTCGGCCATCCCCACGGCGCATGCCCGCGGCGCTGCGCTTGTGGCGCTTTCGGAGTGCGCGCTCGAGATTGGCGAATACACGCCCATGCAGATTAAGCAGGCTGTTGTGGGCACCGGCGCCGCAGATAAGCGACAGGTCGCCTACATGGTGCGCACGCTCACGCAGCTCGATCACGACCCGCACCCCGACCATGCCGCCGATGCCCTGGCCTGCGCCATCTGCCACGTTAACCTCAGCCGCACCCGCGCGCTTACCGGCGGCGAGTTCTATCAACAGAGAGGAACCGGATACTGATGATCTCCCAGCTCCACGGAACGCTTGTCGAGGCCACGATGAGCTCTGCTGTCGTCGATGTGTCGGGCGTGGGCTTTGAGCTCGGCATCTCGGGCAGCACTGCGGCCACGTTGCCGACGCCCGGCGGCGAGGTCCGCCTCTACACGCGTATGCAGGTGCGCGAGGACGCCATGACACTTTTCGGATTTTCCTCAAAGGATGAGCGCACAATGTTCGACCGGCTCGTGTCCGTCTCGGGCGTTGGCCCGCGCTTGGCGCTCGCCGTGCTTTCCACCTATACCGTGGGGCAGCTGTATTCGCTGGTGATGGCCGAGGACGACAAGGGCATGGCCAAGGTACCCGGTGTGGGTAAAAAGACAGCTCAGCGCCTCATCTTGGAACTCAAGAGTACCTTTGCCAAGGATAAGGGCTTTGTGCCGGTCGACGTGATTCCCGGACAGGTTGCGATGCCCGTGCCCGCTGCCGCTCCCTCGGCCATCGATGATGCTCGCGCGGCACTCCTTTCCATGGGCTTTAGCCCGCAGGAGGCCGATGTCGCTCTGAGCGGGTATGATGGGCAAGATATGCGTGTCGAGGATCTGCTCGGCGCGGCGCTTAAGCGACTCGGAATGGATGCGTGATGTGGGAAGCCGATGACTCTCAGGACCTGTGGGCGACGCCCGGCAACTCGCCGGCGGCATCCATGGCGCATGGCGAGCGCATGGTGGGCTCGGAGCTAACGCCCGAGGACCTCGATGTCGACCGTACCCTGCGTCCCCAGCGCCTGGACGACTACTGCGGTCAGGAGCATATCAAGCAGAGCCTTCGCGTGCTGATCGAGGCGGCGCAGAGCCGTGGCGAGACGCTCGACCACGTGATCTTCTCGGGCCCTCCGGGTCTGGGCAAGACCACGCTGGCCACCGTTATAGCCAACGAGCTGGGCGCTCAGATTAAGACGACGAGTGGCCCGGCCATCGCGCGCACCGGCGACCTGGCGGCCATCCTTACCAACTTGCAGCCGGGTGACGTGCTGTTTATCGACGAGATCCACCGCCTCAACCGTTCGGTCGAGGAAGTCCTGTATCCCGCGATGGAGGACTTTGCGCTCGATATCGTGATTGGCAAAGGTCCGGCGGCGCGCTCGATTCGCCTGGATATCCCCAAGTTTACGCTGGTGGCGGCAACGACCCGCTCGGGTATGCTGACCGGCCCGCTGCGCGACCGTTTTGGTATTTCGTATCGCTTGGACTACTACACGATCGAGGAGCTTGCCCAGATCGTGACGCGCTCGGCAACCATTTTGGGCGTGACAATAGACCATCCGAGCGCGCTCGAGATCGGCTCACGCTCGCGTGGCACGCCGCGCTTGGCTAACCGTCTGCTCAAGCGCGTGCGCGATTACGCCCAGGTGCGCGGCAACGGTCCTATTGAGCTTGATATCTGCCGTCAGGCGCTCGAGTTCTTTGAGATTGATGAGCTTGGTCTGGACTGGATGGACATTCGCATCTTGGAGACGCTCGCCAAGACGTTCTCCGGCCGTGCCGTGGGCCTGACGACCCTTGCCAGCGCGGTGGGCGAGGATCCGGGTACGCTCGAAGATGTCTACGAACCCTACCTGTTGCAGTGCGGCTTGATGATTCGCACGCCGCAGGGCCGTCAGGCAACCCTTCGCACATTCGAGCATTTGGGTATCGAGCCGACCCTGTAGGAATGGGCTTGTTTTAGCGCATCTGTAGGCTATCGCTGGGCATTGGATAAACATATCGCCGTTCATCGGTTATGGGCGTTTTACTATCGCGCGCCCGTGCTATGCTGAATTGGTCTTTTTCTCATCCGGTAACGAAAGGACCGCCCATGCCTACTGACATCGAAATCGCACGTTCTGTTACGCCGCTACCTATTACCGAGGTGGCCAAGAACGCCGGCGTCGACGTTAAGCACCTGATTCCGTACGGCTTCGACAAGGCTAAGGTCGACTATTCCCTGCTCAACGAGCCGACCGATCACCAGGCCAAGCTTGTCCTTGTGACCGCTATCAATCCCACGCCTGCGGGCGAGGGCAAGACCACCACGACCATCGGTCTGGCCGATGGCCTGCGCCGTCGCGGCGTCAAGAGCGCCGTGGCCCTGCGCGAGCCTTCGCTCGGCCCCGTCTTTGGCGTCAAGGGCGGTGCCGCCGGCGGCGGCTGGGCCCAGGTCATCCCCATGGAGGACATCAACCTGCACTTTACCGGAGACTTCCACGCTATCGGTGCCGCCAACAACCTGCTGGCCGCCATGCTCGACAACCATATTCAGCAGGGCAACCAGCTCGGCATCGACGTTAAGCGCATCACCTGGAAGCGCGTTGTCGACATGAACGACCGTCAGCTGCGCCATGTTATCGACGGCATTGGCGGCAAGGCCCAGGGCGTGCCGCGCGAGGATGGCTTCGACATCACTGTTGCCTCCGAGGTCATGGCAATCTTGTGCCTGTCCACGAGCATCAACGATCTTAAGGAGCGCCTGGGCGAGATTGTTGTCGGCTACAGCTTTGCCGGCGAGCCCGTCCGCGCCCGCGACCTTAAGGCTCAGGGTGCCATGGCGGCCCTGCTCAAGGATGCGCTCAAACCCAACCTGGTTCAGACACTCGAGGGCACGCCTGCGTTTGTCCACGGCGGTCCCTTCGCCAATATCGCCCACGGCTGCAACTCCATCATGGCCACGCGTATGGCTATGCGTTTTGGCGATGTCGCCATTACCGAGGCCGGCTTTGGTGCCGACCTGGGTGCCGAGAAATTCCTGGATATCAAGTGCCGCATGACGGGCGTTCGTCCCAGCGCTGTTGTGGTCGTCGCCACTGCCCGCGCGCTTAAGTACAACGGCGGTGTCGCCAAGGCCGACCTCAACGAGGAGAACCTCGAGGCCCTTAAGGCCGGCATGCCCAACCTGCTGCGCCACGTCGACAACATCCAGAACGTCTATGGTCTTCCCTGCGTGGTCGCCATCAACCGCTTCCCGACGGACACCGAGGCCGAACTTGCGCTCATCGAGTCCGAGTGCCAGAAGCTCGGCGTCAACGTTAAGCTGTCCGAGGTTTGGGCCAAGGGCGGCGAGGGCGCGCTCGACCTGGCCGATGAGGTCATGCGCCTGATTGAGCAGCCGAGCGAGCTCAAGTTTGCCTACGAGGACGGCGCCGATGTGGCCGACGCCCTGGAGGCCGTTGCCACCAAGGTCTACCGCGCCGATGGCGTCGACTTTACGCCGGCTGCCAAGCGCCAGCTCGCCGAGCTGCGCGAGAACGGCTTTGGTAACCTGCCGGTGTGCGTCGCCAAGACCCAGTACAGCTTCAGCGATAACGCCAAGGCTCTGGGCGCGCCCGAGAACTTCCGCATCACCGTGCGCGAGCTCAAGGTTTCCGCCGGTGCCCACTTTGTGGTCGCGCTGACCGGCAGCGTTCTGACCATGCCGGGCCTACCCAAGGTTCCCGCGGCCGAGAACATCGACGTCGACAACGACGGCAACATCACCGGCCTGTTCTAAGCCTGCTGCTCATAGCCGCTAGCCCGCCCCGCCGTGCTCCTAAAGCCCGGCGGGGCTTTTTTGATCCTTAGGCCCGCACACGTCTTGTAGATACCGACGGGCTTAGCCTGTCATAGGCTTGTACGCGGGTAGAATGCATGGATAACTTGATGCTTACAGGCGACGGAAAGGAAACGTTGCATGGACCAGGACAAGACGACCGTGATGGGCGGATATGGCTCCGCACAGGCCGGCGGTAGCGCCGACACGACCCGTATCGTGCCGAATCCCGGCTACGCTGCCCCCGATACGACGCAGGTGCCGGCCGATCCCACGCGCGTTGTGAATTACGGAAACGCGGCGCAGGACCCGCATGGTGTCTCATCGCAGAACCCCTACGGCAACGCGGCGGTAGACCCTTATGATGACCTGCTGCAAAATCCCATTCCACAACCTCAGCAGACGACATATATGCCGCGCACGGCACAGCCGCGCTACGAGTCGCACGACCGATGCGCGCGCGAGCCGTATCGTGAGTATCCCAAGTCCATCCCCCAGTATGGCGAGGACGAGGAGAAGAAGCCTTCGCGTTCGTCGAGCGTGATTAAGAAGATCCTCATCGTGCTGGCGATCTTCTTTGCCTTGTCGGTTGTGTTTGCCATCGTGTCGGGCATGCTCAACAAGCGGGGCGCCACGACTGATACTACGGCCGAGCAGACCGAGACTGCCCAGTCCGGCACCGTCGACCTGAGCGATATCCCGGGGCAATATTGGTCTAACGCCAAAAAGATTCTCAAGTCGCGCGGGGCCGATCTTTCGAATGCCGTGATTCTGACCGACGACGGCTCGACGCCCGTCGTCGATGCCAACTGGGTCGTCACATCTGCCTACTACAACGCTGACGGCAACCTTGAGGTCCAGCTTACGCGCAAGGACGGCTCGTCGGGCAATGCGTCCGGCGACCAGGGCACCACGGACAGCTCGAGCTCCAACACGCTGGAGGACCTGAGCAACAAGGCGCAGGAGCTTGGGGATAAGGCCCAAGAGCTGGGCGACACAGCCCAGAACCTCGGTGATACTGCTCAGAATCTGGGTGATATGGCAACGAACGCCTGGGATGCCCTGCAAAATGGCATTTCGGGCGCGCAGGGAAACTAGCGGCCGAGCGGCTAGAGCCTTAGCGGTGCAAACAAAAACGGGACGTAGGATCGCGTGACCGGGCGCATATGCGCGTTGGTCGGCGGTCCTGCGTCCCGTTTTGCTGTCGATTACAACTGCTCGGCCGGACGGTCGGGCGAGCTAAAGCCCGAGTCAAACGTGACAACGCATGATGCATCGGGCCTGCGCTCGTGCACGATATGCGTTACGCGCTCCAACAGCTCGTCGTCGGAGATGCGAAAGCCGTCGGGACGCACCAGGTCAAACGAAACGAACCCGTCGTGCTCGTGCAGGTCATGGATGGAGAGCGCGGGATCGATCTGCATGACGCCACGCTTGACCCAGCCGCGCAGGTCGTCGCCGGTGGTGGCGATGGGGTCGCAGTGCAGCGTGATGTCGATGCCCATCTGGCGTTTAATATCGTGTTCGATGGTGTCCAGGATCTCGTGGTGCTCAAAGGCATCGCCCTCGCCGGGCATTTCCACGTGTGCGCTGGCAAACTGACGGCCGGGGCCGTAGTCGTGCACCATGAGGTCGTGTGTGCCCAAGACCTGGGGGTACGACATGATCTTGTCGCGGATTTCCTGGACGAGCTTGGGGTCGGGCGCTTGTCCCAACAGCGGGCTGATGGCGTCGCGCACCAGGCCCATGCCGCTGATGCAGATGAAGATACCCACACCCAGGCCTGCCCAGCCATCGAGGTCAAAGCCGGTCGTCTGCGAAATAAGCGCCGCCGCCAAGACCGAGCCCGAGGTGATGACGTCGTTTTTGGAGTCCTGCGCTGTGGCGATGAGCGTCTCCGAGTCGATGCGGTCGCCCAGCGCGCGGTTGAATGCGGCCATCCATAATTTGACGAGCATGGACAAGACGAGGGCTGCTAGGGAGACCAGCGTGTAGGCGGTGGGGGAGGGCTTGATGATCTTGGCAATGGACTCGAGCACCAGGTTGATGCCGACGGCACAAACGAGGACGGCGACAAACAAGCCGGCGAGGTATTCGTAACGGCCGTGGCCATAGGGGTGGCCTTCGTCTGCCGGGCGGCTGGCAAGGCGGAACCCGAGCAAGCTCACAATGTTGCTCGAGGCATCGGAGAGGTTGTTGAAGGCGTCGGCGACAAGCGAGACAGAGCCGGCGAGCAGACCCGCGATGCCCTTGGCCAGGCACAGGGTAATGTTGAGGCCAATGCAGATGAGGCTTGCGGCAAAGCCCGCGTTGGTGCGACAAGATGCATCGACCGGCTCGCCCTCGCTGCCAGGAACAAGTGTATGTACCAGCCGATTTACAAATAGCATGGCGGACCTCCTCGCATCCTCGTTTAAGGGGATAGTGTAGCTCGCATGGGCGCGCCGTGCGCCGATGCTCAGAAAATGCAGCAATGGTCTGCTGGAGCTAACGAGCGGGGCTTCTTGTCCGACCGGGTGCTCCATTTTGGGCCACATGGGTATGGGCTTGTGCCTGCCTGCCCGACATACTTAATGTCGACAGCCCCTGCGTAAAGGAGGACGTATCCATGGACGAGATGTTTGCCATTAAATGCCAAAACTGCGGCGGTCCCATGTACTCACACCAGGCTCAACGCAGCTTTGAGTGCGCCTATTGCGGCACGGTCGTTCCGTGGCAGGCCGATGCGGGGGAGCCCAGGAGCGCCCTGGGCATTCGCCATGCGTCGCTGACGGTTGTCGATGGGTTGCTTAAGCTCACCCATGTGTCGCAGCTCGAGCGCCCGGTGGACCCCGACTGGTATTTCTTTCATGCGCACTGGCGCAACCAGTCGGTTCTGGAGCATCTACTGTGGGAGGACCGCGGCACGGCGCAGGAGTTCCAGGAGGCCACGCACGTGAGCATCCCGTGCCCCTTCTGTGGCGCATCCTTCGAAGGCGAGTCAACGCAGCGCGTGTTTGAGTGCCCGTCCTGCGGCAATAAGATCGGCGTTGCAGACCTACTCAAGCCCGGTGCCTTTAGCAAGCGCCTGACCATGGGCGTTGGTGCGGAGTATGTACCCGATCAGGGTATTCCCTGCGAAATCTCGCCGCAGCAGGCACGTGCTAACGCACTTCAGCTGGTGCGCCAGTATGCGGAAGCCTTTGCCGGTCACGATGTAGAAGACGCGATCCAAAACGACATGATGCTCTTCTACTTTCCCATGGCGCTCGCGGATTTGCGCATGATGGCGTCCTTCCCGGGCAAGGGCCTGAGCAAGGAGACCTTGGTGTACTACGAAGTGCTCGACTGGGCATATCCGCGGGCAAACTACCTGGACGTTCGTCTTATGGGCATTTTGGAGCCGTGGGACTTTGGCAAGGTGGGGCCGTTCGATCCTGCCATGCAGGAAGGCGACTTCCGCGTTGTCTCCGTCGATGCGTCTACCAAGGACCAGGTGGTCATTGATAAGCTGGCGCTCGACATTGCCGGCAACGATGCCGAGGCGGTACTGGGGCTCAATAAAAAGAGTATCCGCACGTGGGCGCGCAAGGCCCGCAAGCATAAGGACGGCTTGGTGATGGTGCCGGTCTACTTTGTCGATCGTCCGGCGACGGACAGCCGCGATGGCGAACAGGTGCGCATTGCCGTAAACGGCCAGACGGGCCGCGCGGCCGCGGTAGTGTTTAGCGACAAGCGCGAGACGCATGTGGTGGCACCGCTCAATCCCAACGTGATGCTGTCGAGCGAAAGCACCGTGCACGCCACGCCCATCGAGGTCAAATACGTTAAATCGCCGTTTCTGTACCAGATCGTGCGCCATGGAGGCGGTGAACAGCCGCGGCAGGTGGCGGCGGCCGATGGTTCCTACCGAGAGGAAAAGTCCAAACGCCGCGGTCTGCTGGGTGCGCTATTTGGGAAGTAGGGGAGTAGTGCCGGTTGGCGCTGTAACTTGAAGGTTAGGGCTACGGGGCGGCTCGCAGGGGTGCGGGCCGCCCCGTTTTTGTGCGGCGGCAGGACCCGCAGGCACTCCATTAAACGCTCACGCTCATAGCACGAACGTTGAGCAACATTACGTCTGCCGATAGCTATTAAAAAATGTCCGTATGCGGTAGTAGTCTAATCGTAAAGCGTTTCCAGCCTCTCGGGTTCTAGGAAGAAGCGGATGGGAGAGTAATGCAAAAGACCATGATGGACTCTATTCCCATAAGCTCACGTGCCCGTGCACTATGGGCAAAAACCGGCGGCGCGGAAGAGCGTAACCTGTGGTCGCCTCTTTATGTTCATATGGTCGATTCTGCGGGTGTTGCGCGCAAGCTTTGGAACGAATGGCTGCCGGAATCTGTCAAGTACCAAATCGTGAACGCATTTGGCTGTGACGACTCTGCAACGGCGGCACTCGTTACCTGGCTTGCTGGTATCCACGACATTGGCAAGGCGACGCCAGGCTTCCAGTACAAGGTCTCGGAGCGGGCAGAACTTGTTGAACAAGCGGGGCTTCAGGTTCCGAGCCCCCGCATGATGAACCACCCTCCATCGCACGCCTTCATGAGTGAGGTGATCCTCGAAGATTGGCTCGATGGACGCGGTTGGGACTGCTCGTGGACATTCGGGTGCATTCTGGGAGCGCATCATGGAACCACGCCTTCGTCCGATAGCGTGCTCGACGGCATAACGAGCGCATCGCGTAATTTTCCTAACGAGAACTTGGGTGATGACGATTGGCGTGCCGTCCAAGAGGAGCTTCTTGACTGGATGTTTGAGGAGTCGGGGATGGCGAAGTTCGAGAGTGTCTTTAGCTCGTCACCTGTTCCTCAACCAGAACAAGCACTCGTCTCTGCGCTGGTTATCGTTGCCGATTGGATTGCCTCAAATTCAGATCTGTTCCCTCTTGACTCTTGCATCGGCTCTTATGACGAATTTATCAAGCGCACCGATGTCGCATGGGCTTCGCTGGCGTTGCCCCCGGCGTGGCAGGCGATGCCGGTAAAGGAAGAGGGACAAGAGCTGTTTCATCACCGCTTTATTGGTCTTCCTGAGGATGCGAGCTTGCGACCCGCGCAGGAGCAGGCGATGCAGGCGGCATCCGACATGGACGGCGCAGGGCTACTCATTATCGAAGCGCCCATGGGCAACGGCAAAACAGAGGCCGCACTGATGTGCTCAGAGATTATGGCTCCGAAAACCGGGGCTGGGGGAATCGCCTATCTTCTACCGACAATGGCAACTTCCAACGCGATGTTCAAGCGCGTTAAAGATTGGCTCGAGTGCGTTCCCGATTCGCGGGGCCGCAGTACGCAGTCGATGCAACTTTTGCATAGCAAGGCGGCTTTGAACCCGGACTACGACAGCCTGCGAAGCTGGGGACACACTTGGATGGGGGACGACGCGAAAAAGAGCGTTGAGGAAGATGTGACAGCGCACCAGTGGTTTGGCGGAAGGAAGCGCGGTCTCCTGTCGTCATTTGTTGTGGGCACGGTCGACCAGCTGCTTATGGCGGCGCTTAAGGCGCGCCACGTGCAGCTTAGGCACTTGGGCCTTGCCGGCAAGGTTGTCATAATCGATGAGGTTCATGCCTACGATGCCTACATGAATGTCTATCTTGACCGTGTGCTCACGTGGCTTGGCGCTTACGGCGTGCCGACCATACTGCTTTCGGCAACGCTTCCTGCTGAGCGCCGCAACGAGCTTATCCACGCCTATCGGGGTAGGGATAGAAAACCCACTCGTCGCGCATCGAAGCGGAAAGATATTCCGGAAGCTCCTCGTAAAGCACCGGGGGAGCCATCGTACCCGCTCGTTACAGCGGCAACCCGAAATGGAGCGCTAGACGATAGCATGTACCGAGTATGCGATGACCCTTCGACCGGAACAAACGTTATTATCGAACGATTGGAAGACGACGATGCTACGCTGGTTGCGCAACTGGAGGACTTATTGTCCGATGGCGGTTGCGCATGCGTGTTGCGAGACACGGTTTCCCGTGCCCAAAGCGCCTACGAGCAGTTGAAGACTGCCTTTGGCGATTCGTGCGTGAAGCTCGTCCATTCGCGCTTCATTGCCGTCGATCGCATGGAAAACGATGCGGAACTGCTGCGACTGCTTGGTCCCGATCCCGCCAATAGGCCCGGCAAGCTCATCGTTGTGGGCACGCAGGTGATCGAGCAATCCCTTGACATTGATTTCGATGTAATGATCACCGATGTAGCCCCTATCGACCTTTTGCTGCAGCGAATGGGACGCCTTCACCGCCATGAACGCGGGGAAAATCAGGGACAGCGTCCGGAGAAGCTCAGGCAAGCACGTTGCTTTATCACGGGCATCGAGGACTGGGCGACTGCTCCGCCTAAGGTGAATGGGGGTATAGAGAAGGTCTATCACCCTGCGATGCTTTTGCGCAGCTTGCTTTCGCTGAGGGCAAAGAGTACCGATGGGGGGACGGCTATGGTCAATCTGCCTCACGATATTGCTGGCCTTGTCGAGCAGACGTATTCACGAAGCATTGCGGCGGAAGAGTTGTGCGATGCGGGCGCAGCACCGGAATGGGTTCATGCTTTGCAAAGCGCAGAAGAAGAGCTGGAGAAGGCAAAAGAGAACAAGCAGTTCAAGGCAAATGCCTGGCTTCTGAGCAAGCCACAGAAGGGGACGCAAAGTCTTATTGGCTGGCTGAATGAAACCTTCTCGCTTTCAGACGAGACAAAAGCACGCGCTGCCGTTCGCGATTCTGGTGACACGGTTGAGGTTATTGCGGTCCAAGTAGGCACCGACGGTTTCACGCTGCTTCCCTGGGTCACCGACATAAAGGGGAGCCGTCCGTGTCAGGGCTATTTAGGGGATGGAAGTGAAGCGCCTGACGATGAGGTTGCCCGCCTTGCGGCGAGTTGTACCGTGAGCCTGCCATTCTGGCTATCGTCTGAGCAGGTAATTGATGCCCTGGAGACAAAATCTCAGGCGCTCAGATGGCAAGAGTCAAGATGGCTTCAAGGTCAACTGGTCTTGGCGTTTGATTCAAACCTAGATACGGTAATAGAAACGAAAGATGCTATCTATCGCATGCACTATTCGCGTAAGGCCGGGCTTGAACTTGTTGAAACAGTGAGGAAGAAAGGAGATGCGCAATGAGCCAGAATGTGAGTTTTAACCTCGTGGACGAACCATGGATCTGCGTTCGCGATTTGGGCGGGGCGACGCGCGAGGTATCACTGCTCGAGCTATTTGAGCAAGCGTCAAGCATCAAGTGCTTGGCTAACGATCTACCCACACAGGATTTTGCGATTCTGCGCGTTTTGCTGGCAGTGCTGCAAAGGGCAATTTCTCCGACGCTCGACGATGACGACGTTCCAGCGGAGGTTTGGGGGCGCCTATGGCGTGCGCACGAACTGCCCATCGACCAGATTCACGAATACCTCGACGAGTGGCACCATCGTTTCGATTTGTTTGACGAGGAACAGCCTTTTATGCAGGTCGCTGGTCTGCATACGGCAAAGAACGAGTTCTCTGAAATAAGAAAGGTGATCGCTGACATACCGGATGGGGATACGCTCTTTTCGCTTCGATCCGGTGAGGGGGCGGATCGTCTGACTTTCTCGGAATCCGCGCGCTGGCTTATTCACGTTCACGCTTTTGATACTGCTGGCATTAAAAGCGGAACGGTTGGCGATGCGCGCGTTAAGAAAGGGAAGAGCTATCCAATTGGTACCGGATGGTCGGGCTGTTTAGGAGGGTTGTGTTTTGAGGGCCCTTCGCTTAAAGAAACCCTCTTGCTTAATTCTATTCTGTGTGGCGATGAGATAAACGAGCTGTTTTCGGACGATGATTTGCCCTGTTGGGAGAAGTCGACGGCGCCCGCCGGAGTCGATGACCTTGCTCCGACTGGTAGGCTTGATCTATACACGTGGCAAGCTCGAAGAGTTCGTTTGATTCCTGAGAGCGGCTACGTGGTTGCCGTGGTTTTGACGAACGGCGACAAGCTGGCGCAGATTAACCGTCAGGACTATGAACCCATGACGGCATGGAGGCGTAGTCCGAACCAGGAAAGACAGTTGAAACTGCCTCTCGTTTACCTGCCCAAGACGCATCAGCCCAGAAGAGCCCTCTGGCGAGGTCTCGATTCCGTGTTTGGCGTCAGTTCGCCAGAAGCGGACTCAACCGTTCTTGGGTCCGGGCTGAAAGGTTGGGTCTCTTATCTTGCGAGCAGAGATGCGGGATGTCAGCTCGATGATGCGCTTATTCAAGTCCACGCGATTGGAATGGAATATGGTACACAAAACTCAGTCGTCTCCAATGTCATCAATGACACGGTTAAGTTGAGCGCATTTCTCCTGTCAAGCGAAGGGAAAGACTTGGCTGCTCTTGCCAAAAGCCTTGCTTCTTCAACGTCGGACTCGGTTTTTACTTTGGGTACCTTTGCCGCAAACCTCTGTGTAGCGTCTGGAGGAAATGGGGCAGATGAGCTTAAGGGCGCGAAAGAGAGAGCGGAGACGCGTACTTTCTTCGAGATTGATATGCCGTTTCGTCAATGGCTTGCCGGCCTTAACGAGAGCAGCAACGCGGAAGTTGAACGGAAGCGGTGGCGCCGCACTGCCCGCGCGATTATCGAAGCAAATGCCAGCGCCCTTCTTCGCGAGGCTGGCCCAGAGGCAATCGTTGGAGCTCCTATGAAAACAGGCAAGATAAACGGGTGGATGACGGCATCGCGAGCCAAGGCAATGCTCGACACTGCCCTAAAAAAGTATCTGCCGCTTGAAGAAGACGAACCTAGAGATAAGGAGGTTTAGATATGACGGAAAACGGCGCGCAAAAGCTAGAGCAGCTTATGCTCGCATTCGTGCACGGGCGCATATGCTCTATCCAAAACGACTATCTGTCTGCCAGCGGAAAACCACGAGGAGCACGAAAGCTGGCAACATTGCGCCATGCGCTTCTTTTGCCCATAGGCTCAAATGCAGATGCATGGTCGCTTGAGTTCGAGGGCCTGCCTGCTGAGCTTGTGGGGAGAGGCGCCGAACCGTCGTGGGCCGAGACAGCGGTTCATGCCGCGCTTACACTCTATGCAGTTCATCAACAGGGCAAAACCAAGCCAATGTATGTGCCTGGTGATGAACATTCGTTTGGCGCAGCCCTGCGGCAGCTCGTACGGAGTGATAAAGGGCGTTACTCGAATCTCGAAGAGGGCGAAATGCCTCGAAGGTTCAGGGCTTTTATAACGGCCGATTCCATGGAAGAGACACTTCACTATGCAAGGCAGCTTATACAGCAGTTGCGAGCGGCCGAGATTCCCGTTAATTACGCGCGTTTTGCAGCACAACTATACACACTGCAAAGCCCCTATACAGCAGATAAGGTGCGTCTTGCGTGGGGGCGTGAATATAGTCGAATACCAAAGGCCGAGTCCGACATCGATGCCAGCTCTTCGGAAGAGTAGTTGATGGGGAAATGACCAAGAAAGGACCTGCTATGAAAAAGCCTCAGTTCATCGATATCCACATCCTTCAGACCGTCCCCCCGAGCAACATCAATCGAGATGACACGGGTAGTCCAAAAACGGCATATTTCGGCGGAGTCAAGCGCTCGAGGGTCTCAAGCCAGGCTTGGAAGAAGGCCACGCGCGATAGTTTTTCCTATTTGTTGGATGAGTTCGGTCTTGGTTGGCGTACGAAGCACGCAGCAAACTTGATCGCGGAAGCCGTGACCGCTATTTTGCCGGACATTGAAGACGATCAGGCCGAAGTTGCTGCCGAGAAGGCTTTGGCGGCAACGGGCGTCAAAGTCAAAGATGGCGAAACGGGCTACTTGCTGTTTCTTTCTTCAGGGCAGATCAAAGCCCTTGCATCGTTGGCGGCGCAGGCTTTTGAAGCGGGCGCGGATGTCGACAAGAGGCTTGCTAAGGAAATTCTTGATATCAAGAAGAAACCGACGCTTAACAGCATCGATGTGGCAATGTTCGGTCGTATGGTGGCGGATGCACCTGATTTGAACGTCGATGCCTCTGTTCAAGTCGCCCATGCCATTGGCATTGGGAAGATGAACCCAGAGTTCGATTATTTCACCGCTCTTGACGATTGCTCGCCCGAAGACAATGCGGGCGCAGCAATGATTGAGACAACAGAGTTCACGTCATCGACGATGTATCGCTATGCAACTATTGATGTGTTGCATCTGTGTAAAAATCTCGGTTCGGCTGCGGTTGCTTGCCGCGGCATCGAGGCGTTTTTGAAGGCATTCATTACTTCCATGCCCACGGGAAAGCAGAATTCGTTTGCAAACCGCACGCTCCCCGGAGCGGTTGTCCTTCAACTGAGGGATACGCAACCAGTGAGCTTGGTGAATGCCTTTGAAAAACCTGTTGAGGCATCGCATGGGAAAAACCAGATTGAAATTGGCTGTGAGCGTTTGGCCAAGCAGGAAGAGGCGGTTGACAAGGCGTTTGGAACGACCCCGCAAAAGACGTTCGTTATAACTGCATCTCCGGATGCGCAGTCTCTTCCCAGTGCCATGGGTGTCGAAGGGGCATGTGATCTTGACGCCGCAATTGCGCAAATCTCGCAAGCGTGTGCTGCTTATCTGGCCGAAAATGGCCACCAAACCGAAGAGGTGGACTAGCTATGGCGGTCCTGCTGCTCAAATTGGCGGGTCCGCTACAATCGTGGGGGTCTTCGAGTAGGTTCACCGAGCGCGGAACAGAGCACGAGCCGACGAAGAGCGGCGTTGTAGGTCTGCTTGCCGCAGCCTTGGGTCGTTACCGAACAGATCCCGTTGATGACCTTGCGGCACTACGCTTTGGCGTGCGTATCGATCAGCCAGGAACGTTTCTAAGTGACTTTCAAACCGAGCACAAACGAAAGTGGGACTCGCAGAGCGCTCGATGGGTGTCGGGCGATGCCCTGCCTTTAACTCGTCGGCATTATCTGGCCGATGCTGTGTTTGTTGCGGCCCTTGAGGGCGATTTGGGACTCTTGCAAAGGTGCGCCGAGACGCTTGACGCTCCGGCGTTTCCCCTGTTTTTAGGTCGCCGTTCCTGTCCGCCCGCGTGCAGAGTGCTTATTGGACTGTTTGAGAATGTAACGTTGCTCCAAGCTTTGCGCAGTCATCCCTGGGAAGCAAGCGAGAGATATCAGGGCAACTGGAAGTTCCGCGGTAAAGAAAGCGTTGACCTGGAGATTCTCTACGATAAGCAGGGTTCTGACGAAGGCGAGGGCTACGATGTTCCGCTGCGCGACGTGCCCATCAGCTTTTCGCAGGAGCATCGCCAATACAGCTTTCGTACTGTTGCCCATACAACAGCAACGGTTAGGAACCCGAAATATGTTGGCGCGCAGGCCGACCATGACCCTTGGTCTGCTCTAGGAAAGGAGGTATAGCCGATGTTCTTTACCCAGTTTCCCATCAATATGACGCGGAGGGAGTCGCGTGCGATGCTCGCCTCGCCCTATCGCATGCATGCGGCGATTGCAGGCAGCTTCCCCTTTTCTCAGACGAGCGGGGACGGCCGCGTGCTTTGGCGCGTGGATAGAATGCCTGATGGGGGTTCTCGCCTTTATATCGTGAGCCCCGGCAAGCCGAGCTTGGTAGGGCTTGATGAACAAATCGGGTGGCCCGACTGCGAACCGCAGTGGGGCACGCGCGGATACGATCCGTTTTTGGGGCGCATCTCGAACGGACAGACCTATTCGTTTCGCTTGGTAGCGAATCCGTCGCTCAACAGAAGCACGCGTGGCGGCAAAAGCGACCTGCTAAACAGCGAGGGCGAACCTAAGAGAAATAGAATTGGCCACCTGACCATTCTGGAGCAAACTGCCTGGCTCGTTGGAGCTCAAGCATATAAGGGCGCCGACAAGGAAGTGCCAGGCATTTTTGCGCCCGAGCGGGGATCACGTGCCCAAAGGAATGGTTTTGAGGTTTTGAGCGACGATGAGGGCTGTCCAAGCTTGATTGTTAGTAATTCCAACAGAATCTCGTTTACCAAGGGTGTCCAAGGAAACAAAGTCACCTTTACGCGCGCCCAGTACGATGGCGTGTTGCGCGTGACCGATGCTGATGCCTTGCGCCATGCGCTTGTGTGTGGCATCGGGCATGCCAAAGGATTCGGATGCGGCCTTCTCACGCTGGTTCCACTTGATAGGTGAGCGGCATGGGCGATAATCCTGGCATGATCAAGCCTGATTTGCGCGCACTGCCCACGATAAAGGAGCGAATGACGTTTCTTTATGTCGAGCGATGTCTTGTGAGCAGGCAAGATGGCGCAGTGAGCATAACCGATGCGCGCGGAACGGCGTATGTCCCCGCGGCTTCTCTTGGGGTGCTTATGCTGGGGCCTGGGACCAATATCTCTCATCGCGCGGTTGAGTTGCTCGGCGATTCGGGGACAAGCGTGATTTGGGTGGGCGAGCACGGCGTTCGCTACTATGCGCACGGCCGCCCGCTCACCCATTCTTCTCGGTTGGTTGTCGCGCAGGCTGAACTCGTGTCGAACACTCGAAGGCGTCTTGCCGTGGCACGAGCGATGTACGGCATGCGCTTTCCCGGCGAGGACGTATCGAATTACACGATGCAGCAGCTCCGTGGCCGCGAGGGAGCTCGGATTCGAACACTCTATCGGCGGCTGTCGAAGCAATACGACGTCCCATGGGAGGGGAGGGAATACAACCCCGATGATTTTCTTGATGCAAGCCCAATCAATCAGGCGCTGTCGGCTGCCCATGCATGCCTTTACGGAGTCGTTCACAGCGTGATTGTAGCGCTGGGGTGCTCTCCGGCATTGGGATTTGTCCACGTTGGCCATGAGCGCTCGTTTGTGTATGACATTGCCGATTTGTATAAAGCAGAGGTGACGATTCCCATCGCTTTCGAAGTGGCTTCCGATCCTCCAGAGGATATCGGGGCGGAAACGCGTCGGTGCACTCGTGATGCGTTTCTTGACGGGAAGATAATGGAGCGCTGTGCTCGCGATATCAGGGGTCTGCTGCTGGGCGACTTCGAGACAGAGGACGAGCCTGATATCGATACGATGTTCCTCTGGGATGAGAGGCGCCCTGCCGTTGCTTTTGGAGTTTCCTATGGCAAGGAAAACGACGTTCAGGTGTATGCCACCGAAGAGAATAACGGAGTGCTTGTGGAAGGATAACGGGTGATTGTTGTTGTTTTGGAAAAATGCCCTCTTGCACTTCGCGGCGACCTAACGAAATGGTTGCAGGAGATTAGCCTAGGCGTGTATGTCGGCAGGGTGAGCGCGCGTGTAAGGGACGAGCTTTGGAGCCGTATTTGCAAAGAATGCAAAACAGGTCGTGCCACGATGGTTTTTTCTGCACGCAACGAGCAACACCTCAACTATCGAGTGCACAACACCGCGTGGGAACCTATCGATTTTGATGGCATCAAGCTGATGATGCGGCCTTCGCCTTCGCGCATGAAGGCCCTTGGCACGAAGAGAGTGGGTTGGAGTTACGCGGCGATGCGATTGAAGGCGCGTCGCGGGAGCGTGGCAGCCGAAACGGACGAGCCGCGCGAATACGTTGTACTTGATGTTGAGACCACGGGGCTGGACCCAGACAAAGATGCGATTATCGAGATTGCCGCCATCAAAGTTGAGCAGGGTGTTGAGGCGGGCAGGCTCCATGAGCTTATTCGATACGAGAAAGGCATCCCAAAGAAGATAGTCGAGCTAACAGGCATTACCGATGAAATGCTTGCCGAAAAGGGGATCGAGCTTGAGCGAGCGGTGAGCGACCTGCTTTCCTTTGTCGGGAGCCGCATAGTGGTTGCGCATAATGCTTCGTTCGATACCGGCTTCGTGCAGGCAGCGTGCGAAGAATGCGACCTAGACGATTTTGACAATGAGTGCATCGACACCATTACACTGGCAAAGAAGAAGATGCCCGATGCGCCGAACTATCGCTTGAAGACCCTGCTCGGCCTTTTGAATCTTGACAATCAAATACCCCATCGTGCCGAGTCTGATTGTGAGGCGACCTTGAGCTTGTTTAGCAAACTGATTAAAATGGGGTCCACATCAAAGGGATAGGGTGTTTTGAGCTGGGATTTTTAAGTCTGCTCCCCGCACGCGCGGGGATGATCCCGTAATGTCTTTCACCGCTGCTGCCGCTGCTTCCTGCTCCCCGCACGCGCGGGGATGATCCCGGTCGAAAGCTGGCGATGAGGAGAATGGACGGCTGCTCCCCGCACGCGCGGGGATGATCCCGAGACTGTCGCTATCGTAGGCACGGTGTGTGGCTGCTCCCCGCACGCGCGGGGATGATCCCATGCGCCTATTTTCGCAAGAGCAGATACGACTCTGCTCCCCGCACGCGCGGGGATGATCCCTGTGAACCTCTTCTTGTTGTAGCAAATAGGCTCTGCTCCCCGCACGCGCGGGGATGATCCCGCGACGTCGAGCGTGAAATCTTCAATCTCACGCTGCTCCCCGCACGCGCGGGGATGATCCCGTCGCCTTGAACGGCACGAGCACGATGCGGTCCTGCTCCCCGCACGCGCGGGGATGATCCCGTCTACGCTGGCCCCATCCCGTTCAACTAGGCCTGCTCCCCGCACGCGCGGGGATGATCCCGAACCACGACATGGCCGAGTCGATGATTGCTGCTGCTCCCCGCACGCGCGGGGATGATCCCATAGAAAAATGGATGGTAGCCCATGGCGTGGACTGCTCCCCGCACGCGCGGGGATGATCCCCTAGCCGACGATGCAAAGAAGCAGGACAAAGCCTGCTCCCCGCACGCGCGGGGATGATCCCTTAGCACCACCACGGAACGGCAAAGGCTTTCCCTGCTCCCCGCACGCGCGGGGATGATCCCGCCGTCTATTCGAAGCCGAAGGCCACAGGCTGCTGCTCCCCGCACGCGCGGGGATGATCCCTACTACATAGGGCTCGTCATAGCGGCGAACCCCTGCTCCCCGCACGCGCGGGGATGATCCCTCGCCCTCGGCAATGTCGAAAACTGCTTCGACCTGCTCCCCGCACGCGCGGGGATGATCCCGCATCGAGCTGTTTGTCGGAGAGCCCGGTCGCTGCTCCCCGCACGCGCGGGGATGATCCCGTCGAGACCTTCATGCCGTTGGCGTACGTGATCTGCTCCCCGCACGCGCGGGGATGATCCCCCCTACCAATAAAAACGTTCGTCACTTATAACCTGCTCCCCGCACGCGCGGGGATGATCCCAACCCCGTCCTCGGTTATTTCGAAGACACGCCCTGCTCCCCGCACGCGCGGGGATGATCCCGTCGCCTTGAACGGCACGAGCACGATGCGGTCCTGCTCCCCGCACGCGCGGGGATGATCCCACAACACCTTAAAGAAGGGGTGCGGCGTATGACTGCTCCCCGCACGCGCGGGGATGATCCCATGACGGTCTCGTCGAACTTCTTTGCGATAGCCTGCTCCCCGCACGCGCGGGGATGATCCCGGTGGTGCCGGTCATCATAGGAGGCTCGAAACCTGCTCCCCGCACGCGCGGGGATGATCCCGTCAACTGGGGCAGTGTGACAGCGACCGCAGACTGCTCCCCGCACGCGCGGGGATGATCCCATGTTGCGCTGCCAGAGGTTGAGCGTCTTGGACTGCTCCCCGCACGCGCGGGGATGATCCCGAGAAGCCTAGATAGCTCTTCGTCCCATTGTTCTGCTCCCCGCACGCGCGGGGATGATCCCGCGAGGGCACGCTACCGGAGCAGAAGAAGAAGCTGCTCCCCGCACGCGCGGGGATGATCCCGGTTACATCACTCAGCATGTCAACGACACCGACTGCTCCCCGCACGCGCGGGGATGATCCCGACAGCGACAAGACAGCCACGGATATTAGCCGCTGCTCCCCGCACGCGCGGGGATGATCCCCTTCGAGGAAACCGACGGCACGGACGGCTTTGCTGCCCCCCGCACGCGCGGGGATGATCCCGTGCAGCACCACCACCAGACGATGATTGCCGACTGCTCCCCGCACGCGCGGGGATGATCCCAAGACGATCCTGCGAAACGTGAAGCGCGACAGGGGGGAAAGGGCGAAGTTCGCCCGCGTGACGAGTGGGCGTAACACGTGCCCCTTCTGCCTCATGCTCGCCGGGCGCGGGGCGGTCTACCATAGCCGGAAGACGGCAGGACAGTTCGACCACTGGCACAGGCACTGCACGTGCAAGATCGTGCCGAGCTTCTCGGGTGACAAGTACGAAGTGCTCGTCGAGGGGCACGATCCGAAGGACGCACAGAGATGGAGCGACCGCGTCGAGGATGCCAAGAAATCGAAAAAGGAGATTCCAGATTATCCTGATGATGCGGGCGCGGAAGCCGAAGCGCTCCAAGGAGCCCTCGACGACGCGTGGGCGGCTCACCTAAAAAACGGTTCGACAAAAACTACGTATCGCGAATGCTACGCAAAGGCTGTCCGCTCCGTGGTTCCTGAAAACCCAATCGAGATCGAGGACTTCTCGAAACTCGACGGAAAGGAGCTTCAGGAGGCGATGTGGCTGGCAAAAACTGGCCATAAGATTAAATTCAGGAACCCGAACGACCATAAAGGCACGGACGGTAACACATCGGACGTCCTCCTCGACGGCGTCACCTGCGACTTCAAGACAATCAGCTCCCCAAAGGTCAAGAAGGCGGTAGGGGAGATCACCGCGAAGCTCGATAGGCAAGGCCCCGAGTTTCTTCTGTATATTACGGAAAGCCGAATCACGGAAGATGAGGCACTTGTCCGCATGGCACAGCTTCTCGATGATCCGGATATAACGAAGATCTTCGTGGTAAAAAACGGCCGAATATACGAGCTAAAAAAAATGACCGGAGGTCTGCCCGGGCCCCGTAGCCCAAGCTTTCTCCGGTCGACTTGATTATACCCCACATCGGGGCGTGGCGGAACGGCAGACGCGCGTGCCTCAGGAGCACGTGGGCATCGCCCGTGCGGGTTCGAGTCCCGCCGCCCCGACCAAAACGTTGAACCAGGCCATCCGCACGGGTGGTCCTTTTCATGTCGAAAAGCGCCCCGCACGGGGCAAGACGATGCCCCGTGCGGGGCGGAAATGGAGGGAGCATGGCCCAGGAGACCACGCCCGCCGAGACCGATCCGATCGACCCTGCACAGGGCGGAGAGGCCGGTCAAGAGCCCGACTACAAGGCGCTCTACGAGAACGCGCTGAAGGAGTCGCGCAAAGACTCTCGCAGCCTCACGCAACATCGACCTCTCCGCGATGCCTTCTGGCTTGTTTCTGCTACCGATGCGCCCTAAAACAGGCAGTTCTCAATCAGATCCTTCCCTCGTAGGGTATCGATCCATTCCTGCGGAATTGCGTCGATACCGTAGGCCGTGCCGGCGAGGGCGCCTGCGACGGCTGCGGTGGTGTCGGTGTCGTCGCCCAGGTTGACGGCGGCAAGCACGCAGTCTTCGTAGCTGCTGGTGTTGACGAAGCACCAGGTGGCTGCCTTAAGCGTGTCGCGCACGAAGCCGCCGGATCTGATTTCGTGCTCGGGTACATCTTTCAGACAGAGTGCCCATTCGGGGAGCGCGCCGTCCATCGCGGACCTCAACAGCTCGATGAACGTGACGCATGACTCGGTCGATGTTCTGTGAGCGTGGGTGATTGCAGAGACCTCACGGATCTCTTCGTCCGTCGCGTCGACAAACGCCAGGGGCGCGATGCGCATGAGCGATCCGTTGCCGTTGTCGCGCTCGCCAGAGCCTCCTTTGCCGGTGCGCAGGGCTCGAGCGGTCGTGCCGCCGCAATCGAAAACGCCGTCAATCGTATACTCGCCACGGGCAATCCAGCCTACGAACTTGTCGCGCATGTCCGCGGTGTCGATATGCCCGAGCTCCCTAATCGAGTCGCAGGTAGCAAGCGTCATAGATGTGTCGTCGCTCCAGGTGCCGGCGGGCTGCCCATGCGTGCCGTAGCCGATCATGTCCGTGCATTCGAACGTGTTGCGGGGCCTGAACTCGTAGGGAACGCCCAGCGCGTCACCGACGGCAAGCCCGTAAATACAGTCGCGTAGCGTTGTTTTCGGTCTGTCTGTCATGGGAACACCTCTCGTACTTTGGATTGAGGATGCGCGGCTACCTGCGGCAGTGTGTCCAGCTCAATTCGGGACGCAGCGAGTCCCGAATTGAGAGAGCTTGTCAGCTAATCTGACAAATGAAAAAACCCGCAACGCTATTGCTTTATACAGCAATAGGGACCTCTTTTGGGCGCCCTGCCTTTGGTGCGTCGGCGAGTCGTGCCTCGATGGAAGCTTTGGACACCATGCGCTTGGTGCCATCCTTCCATGAATCCAACAGTCCTGCATTTATCAGTTGCGATACCCGTGCTGAGCTAACACCGAGCATACGCGCGGCATCCGCTGCGGTGACGGCGGGGATGTCGCCGAGTTCGCGGCTGACGGCGACGGCGATAATCCTGCCGCCGTGTTGTGGCTGGTGTCCAAAGTCCGGCGCGGGAAGATCGACGCCGCCCATTAGGTGGTCATCGACCATGCATACGAGAAAATCAGCGGCGCTTTCGACAGCGTCGTTTAGGTCGGATCCGAACGTTCCACCTCCGCCCAGCGAGCCACATGGCACAGCGTCGACAACGCCGTCCGAATCAAAGAACTCGAATTCCCATATGTAAACCATGTAAGACCTCCTCTAAAACTCGATGCGAAATGTGATGAGGATGAGCTATCGAAGTCCTGCCTGCCTTAAGATTCTTTTGGTAATTTGATCCTCAATCTCTCGGTGGCGTTTCACGAGCACGAGTTTATCTCCTTTGACGAACTTCTCGTGATTAGTGCCTCCTTTCGAGATGAAGCCGGCTTCTTCGAGGATGCGGATCAATTCGCGTCTCTGCATCTTAGCCTCTTTCAATAACTATATATTAGCACTTCCTAAGGGTTTTAGACTTAAATCTTCGCTATTGCTAACCCTTTGTCTCACTTCGCCATCCTTGGATGGCGGCTTATATTCCTTGTGGTATTAGTTTATTTGCTCGTGCGGACACGATTTGGTGTTCTGCGCGCGACCGCGAAAAGGGTCAACAGGATCAAGGACCGCGACGTTTTTCTACGTAACCGGCTGTTGACCGCCTGCACCTTGGCCTGAGCAGCCGCTCCCAGGCGCAGGAATTCGTCAACGTGCTCAATATGGTGATGTGACCGGGCGCTTTCGAACACAAAAAACCGGGATGCAAGGAGTCACACCTTGCATCCCGGCTGAGCTAAAACGGCGCTGCTGCATGCCGTTGGAGCTTTAGCGCTTGATCTCGATATCGTCGAGCTTGACGTCCATGGCCTCGGTCTTGGCCTTGGCGATGTCATCGGCAAACTCCAGGGACTTCATCATGGTCTCGACAGCGTCCTTGTGCTCTTCTACGTTGTCGATGCGCACATACACGCTGCCACCGTCAACGTCGGTGAAGTACTCGGTCGTCACGCCGCCCGAGTGCGTGAAGTAGGCGCTGCGCCAGGTCTTGCCGTTGTACTTAACGGGATCGCTCTCGGTCCATCCAGAGTTGGCCTTCCACTTTGCCTCGTAGTCGAACAGCTCGTCGGCGTTCTTGTCAGAGTCGAAGACGGGGATGAAGCGATCGCTGGCGTGCTCGCTCTCGGTGAACTTAAACTGGGCCCTATCGGCGGTGTCGCCTGCGACGTCGGTGATCTCGACGCCCTCGGGGACCTCGACCTTAAACCAGATGAAGTCGGTCCTCATATCCACGGCCGGCTTTTTCGCGCCGCCGCCACCGCCACTGCCGGTAGCGCCACCGCTTCCGCCGCAACCCACCAGGGCAACTGCAGCAAAGAGACTGATGCAGAGGGTGAGAATCGCAAAGGCCTTCTTTTTCATGGTCGTGTCTCCTCATCTGTAACCGCCCATGGATTACCTGCCTTTACTGTACGCGCGAGCGGCTCGCTAGGGTGGGCCATGTGTCCCATTCTGAGGGCCGGATTTGCGCCGTTAAGTGGCAATATGTCCGGGCGCAAAAGAGGGGAGGGCCGGCCTTTCCGTCCTTCCACTGGTTCCATGTTTGGTGCGGTGGGGCGGAGCGTAGCCGGGGGGTACGGATCTTGACGACGGACGCATCCGGTTGGTCATCGTGGGTGCCTTGCCGCAGCTTTTTGTGCAAAAAGGGGTCCGCACCTTTTGCGGTGCGGACCCCTTTGCGTTGCAACAAGTTGCTGCGGCGTGTTTCGAAGATGAGATTACTTGCGGATCTTAGACACGACAGCGCTGGCGACAAAGCAGGCGATTGCCATGATGCCCATAGCAGCGACGATGTTGGCGGAGGCGTCACCCGTGTTGGGCAGATCCTGCTTGTTTGCCTTGGTCTTATTTGCAGGCTTGCCGGCAGGCTTGTTGTCGGAAGGCTTGGGCGCGGGCTCGTCCTTCTTCCACTGGGCGTAGAGCGTTACCGGGGCTTCGAGCACAATATCGGCGCCAGCTTCGTAGCTCGTGCCGGAGCCGTCCGCGGCCGTGTTCCAGCCTGCGAAGGAATAGCCCTTGCGTGCCGGCTTATCGGCCGTGACCTTAGTCTTGGCAATGTGCTCGACTTTAGCGAAATCGCCGGTCTGCTTGTCCTCGGAACCGTTCAGGTCGTAGGAGAGATCGTAGGCCTTCTCCTCGAACTCAGGCTTGGTGAAGCCGCAGTACTTGCACTTAGGGGTTCCCGTGCGAGTCCAAGTACCGGCATTGTCAGTGGCCCACTCGGTGTAGGTGACCTTGAAGCCATCCTTCTCGTGCTCGCCGTCAGTGTAGTCGTGGGTGAGCATCTTGCCGCCGGACCACACCTTCGCGCCTTCGATGGTGACATCGGTACGACCGGAGTTATAGCCCTTCCAGAGCCCGACGTATCCGCCGAAGCCAAACACCTTGGAGCAGGTGTAAGGGTCGGTTTCAAGACCCGTTGCAGTCGTCTTGACATTGTCGATTATGACCTTGTCGATGTTGACCTCGTACTTGAAACCGCCCATATTCTTGTCATTGATCTTAAGGGCAGTCATGGCGGGTGCAGTCGAATTGAACGTGCAGCTGTTCACGTTAACGATGATGTCGTGCGTGCCAGCGCTGTAATCGGTATAGACGTTAATTGCCTTGCCGGCGCAATTGAACGTGCATTTGTTAAACGTCATGGTCGGGGAGCTGTAAGTCCACAGGGAATAATCTTCACCAGGCGCATTGAACGTGGTGTTGTTGAACTCGGCGGACTCGTAGCCCCAGTAGAACGTCTTGCCGTTGACGACGCAGTCGTTAAGCACGGTCTTGTTGGCGCGAATGAAGCCGAGGTAGTCGGCACTGCCGGAACGCATCGTCATGTTCTCGAAGGTGACGCTGCTGGCACCGTCGAAGGAATAGTCGCCGTTGTACTCGGTGCCAAAATTATCGGGGTTGGGAACCTCCGCACCGATGTTCCATGCGGTCTTGTCCGTGCCCAGACCCTCAAAGGTAAGGTCCTTGCCCTTCGTGGTGCCTGCAGAGTCCACACCGTAAAGCGTGTAGTTGCCCTTGCCGAGCTTGATGGTGTCGCCGCTCTTCGCCGCGGTGGTAGCGGTCTTAATATCATTGTAGGTTACACCGGTGGGTTGACCGTCGTGTTCAATGGTAATCGATCCGGTAGTAACCGTGCCGGTACCGTCGTCTGCAAAAGCAGGCGATGCAACGCCCATCGTGACGAGCGCAACGGCAAACAGCGCTGCGACCGCACGAGAGGCCGTTTTCAAAAACGACTTCATGCTGAGACTCCTTCGACTCTAAAAGTATTAAATCAGCGTTAATATTATAGAACTTCTGACATTTTACTAAACCTCTATTTCGCGCCTTTATCGGTACGCCAATCTTTCTCGCGCTTCTTGCATATTTATTCCGCATACCTGCGTCTTTGTTGCATCGGATTGTGCAACAAAGATGCATTCGTTTTGCCGGTGTGGTTTGCGCGATGGCACTTGGCGTGTCTATGGCTCAATGGACTGGGCGCAAGACTGACCTTGACAGGGGGTCGCGATTGATTGCTTGGCGATAAGCGCAGCGATGTTGCGCCTATCGCCCGCCATAGGAAAGTGCGATAACTGGGCGCACTGACGCGAATGCTCTTATGGGCTAGACTAGGCACCACGAAATACACGATGCGTTCGGGCGGCGCCGACTGTCCGATTAGCTTGGCAAGCATTGAGGGTGCATGCACATGAGCCAAGAGATGATGGATAAGACCTGCCGAGGGTTTGCCGAGGCGCTTGCCGCGCGCGAGCCGGTTCCCGGCGGTGGCAGCGCGAGCGCCTTTGTGGGCGCGCTGGGCGCCTCGCTTTGCGGGATGGTCGCGCGCTACGGAGCGACGAATCCCGCGCTTGCTGATCGTGCAGATGACCTGACGCGCGCGTTTGCTCAGGCTGATGAGCTGGCCCATGAGCTTGTCGAGTTGGTTGCCGAGGACGTTCGTGCCTACGGGCAGGTGTCCGCGGCGTGCGGTATTTCGCGCGAGGATCCGGCTCGACCGGCTGCGATTCAGGATGCGCTGCACGTGGCGGCTATGCCACCGTATCGCATTATGGATGCCTGCGGGCGCGCGCTGGCGCTGCTCGAGGACATGGCCGATAAGGGTTCGCGCCAGCTGCTGTCCGACGTGGCTTGTGGCGCCGTGTTCTGCCGCGCCGCCATGCAGGGCGCGAGTCTGACACTCTTTGCCAACACCACATCTATGAAAGACCGGGCACGCGCCGAGGAGCTCGAGGCGGCGTGCGATGAGCTGCTCGATACGTGGCTGCCGCGCGCCGATGCGCTGGCGCGCCGTGCCGCCGACGCAGCCAGGAAGAGGGGATAGCCATGGCAGAGCTGCTCAAAGGCGCTCCCGTTGCCCGTACTTTGACCGAGAAGCTCGCTGCTCGCTGCGCCGTCCTGCGCGAACGCGGCGTTGTGCCGACGCTGGCCATCGTTCGTGTGGGCGAGCGCGAGGACGATCTATCATACGAGCGCGGCGCCCTCAAGCGCTGCGAGAAGGTTGGCATCGAGGCTCGCCGCGTTTTGCTTCCCGCCGATGCTTCGCAGGATGAGCTGCTGGCGGCTATTAAGGACATCAATGCCGACCCCGCCGTTCATGGCTGCCTAGTGTTTCGCCCGCTACCCGCTGGGCTTGACGAGGATGCGGTTGCCGCGGCACTCGATCCCGCCAAGGATGTCGACTCCATGACGCCGGCCTCGCTGCTTACCACGCTTTCGGGGCGAGGCGAGGGCTTTGCTCCTTGCACGGCTGAGGCCGTGTTGGCGTTGCTGGACCATTACGGTGTTGAGCTGGATGGGGCCAAGGTCGCGGTCGTCGGTCGGTCTCTGGTGATTGGCCGTCCCGTTGCCGCCATGCTTACGGATCGCAATGCCACGGTGACGACGTGCCATACGCATACGCGCGACCTTGCTGCCGAGTGTCGTGCGGCTGATGTTGTGGTTGCGGCCGTTGGACGCGCGCGCGCGATTGGCGCGGATGCGGTTCGCGTGGGCCAGACGATCATCGATGTGGGCATTAACTGGGACGAGGCCGCCGGCAAGCTGGTCGGCGACGTCGATTTTGATGCTGCGGAGCCGATCGTTGACGCCATCACGCCTGTGCCGGGCGGCGTGGGGGCTGTGACCACCGCGATTCTCGCCAAACACGTGATCGAAGCGGCCGAGCGCGCATCGAAATAGGCTTTTGACCACGGGGGCTGCCGAGGCTGTGGTTTCGCCCTTTTTGCACCGAAGCGATACACTGTTGCCGTTTGATTTTTTCGCTCAAGGAGGATGCGCATGCCGTGCACAACGATTTTGGTCGGTAAGAACGCGAGCTACGACGGATCGACGCTGGTTGCCCGCAACGAGGACTCGCCCAATGGGGTGTTTGAGCCCAAGCGCATGCGCGTAGTGCATCCCGACGAGCAGCCGCGTGTCTACACGAGTGTCCTGAGCCACCTGACCGTTGAGCTGCCCGACAATTCCATGCGTTACACAAGCGTCCCCGACGTTGTCCCGGGTCATGGCATTTGGGCCGAGGCCGGTTTCAACGAGCTCAATGTTGGTATGTCCGCAACCGAGACGCTCACCACCAACGAGCGCGTCCGCGGCGCCGATCCACTCGTGGATTTCGTGCCCGCCAAGGGTAACGAGGGCGAGGAAGGCTATGTGCCGGCGCAGCCCGGCGGTTTGGGCGAGGAGGACATGGTGACCCTGGTGCTGCCATACGCCAAGTCCGCCCGCGACGGTGTGCGCATTCTGGGCGACCTGCTCGAGCGCTACGGCACCTACGAGAACAACGGCATCGCCTTTAGCGACGTTGACGAGATCTGGTGGCTCGAGACCATCGGCGGCCACCACTGGATCGCCAAGCGCGTACCCGACGACGCCTATGTGACCATGCCCAACCAGCTGGGTATCGACAGCTTTGACTTGGACGACGCCGAGGGCGCGCAGGTCGACCACATGTGCTCGGCCGACCTACGCACCTGGATGGCCGAGTGGCATCTGGACCTGACGCTGGGCGTTAAGGGCGACGGTCCCGCCGCGGTCTTTAACCCGCGCGAGGCCTTTGGTTCGCACAGTGACAGCGACCACGTCTACAACACACCGCGCGCCTGGTACATGCAGCGCTGCCTCAACCCCAGCGATGTGTGGGACGGTCCCGATGCTGACTACACGCCCGAGAGCGACGACATTCCCTGGAGTCGCGTGCCCGAGCGCAAGGTGACCCTCGAGGACATCAAGTACGTGCTTTCGAGCCACTACCAGGGCACGGAGTACGACTGCTACGGCAGCAAGGGTACGCCCGCCACGCGCGGCGCCTATCGTCCCATCGGCATCAACCGCAACAGCCAGCTCGCCGTGCTGCAGCTGCGCCCCTATGCGCAGCCGGCGTATCGCGCCGTGCAGTGGATGGCGTTTGGCTCTAACTCGTTTAACGCGCTTGTGCCGCTGTACGCCAATGTCGAGACCATGCCCGAGTACTATGCCGACACGCAGGCTCGCGTGACGTCCGAGAATTTCTATTGGGCGAATCGCCTGATCGGGGCCTTGGCCGATGTCCGCTTCCATGAGTGCGGTCGCGCGGTCGAGGACTACCAGGAGAAGGTCGGCGGCATGGGCCACAAGCAGATTCACGACGTTGACGCCGTTGTAGCCGTACTGCCCGAGGTCGAGGTGTCTGCCGAGCTCGCCCGCGCCAACGAGGCCTTTGCCGAGCTTGTGCGCGTGGAGACCGATGCCCTGTTGGGCAAGGTGCTCTACACCACGAGCTGTGCCATGAAGAATTCCTTCGCGATGAACGATAACATTAGGTAAAAGCCACATTGCAGCGAACGAGCGGGGCAAACGCCGTCAAAGGCTTTGCCTCGCTCGATTTCTATCCCGGTGACAAACGATTTTGTGTCGTTTGCCCAATCTTGGGTACAAGTAGGCCAATGAAGTTGTTCACGATTGGAGCCAACCATGGTTATGAAATTCGATCAGCTTGTTAACGGTGCCATCAACGTGGGCTTCGGCGCCGCCGCCGTTGCCGTCGAGGGCGGCAAGAAGGTCCTCGACGACCTCAATGCCAAGGGCGAGCAGGTGCGCAAGGACGCCGGCACCCCCGATATCGCCCGCAGCGTGTCCGACATGTTCGAGCAGGCCGGCGGTACCATCTCCGACCTTACCGAGCGCTTGGGCATGCAGGGCGAGACTGCGGCCCAGCGCGTGCTCGACGAGCTCATCCTCGCCCGCGTGCGCGTCATGACCGCCCCCGAGCGCACGGCCTTTTTGGCCCATGTGCGCGACATTGTCGATTCGGTCGAGGACAACGTGACCTCGGTGCCCGTCGAGTCCGTTGAGCCCGACGATGCAGAGGACGCCGAAGAGGCCGAGTAGCAGCGCAGATGGCAGATTCCACCACCGATTACAACAATCAAGATCCCTTGGGTGACGAGGCGGCGGTTGTCGACGAGGTCGAGGCCGCCGTCTCGGGCGCTCGCAAGAAGCCGCGCGCTGTCGATATGGTCCCTGAGGAGCCCGACGCGATGGCGCCGGACGAGGAATACCAGCTCACGCCGGCAGGTCGTCGTGAGCGCATTGGGCAGATTGTTCGCCTGATCAAAAAGTACCGCGTATGGGACAACCTCACGCCGGTGCGCCTGCGTCGTCTGCTCGAAGAGCTCGGTCCCATGTTCGTCAAGATGGGGCAGATTCTGGCCAACCGCTCCGAGATTTTGCCGCAGCGGTTTTGCGACGAGCTGCGCCGTCTGCGCTCCGACGTAGAGCCGGTGCCGTATGAGGTAGTGCTCCGCTGTTTGGAAGAGGAATACGGCCAGCGCCTGGGGCAGATATTCGACGCGATTGACCCCAACCCGCTCGGTAGCGCGTCGCTCGCGCAGGTGCACCGCGCCCGTCTGGTGACTGGCGAGGACGTGGCCGTTAAGGTGCAGCGCCCCGGCGCGCAGCAGGTGATGGCTCAGGACATCGACATCATTCGCTCGGTGGTACGCATCGTTTCCAAGTTCGTCAACACCGACCAGTTTGTGGACCTGCATGGCGTGGTCGAAGAGCTGTGGACCTCGTTTCGCGAGGAGACCAACTTTTTGGCCGAGGCCAAAAACCTCAACGATTTCTATGACTTCCACAAAAGCGTGCATGGCGTCTCGTGTCCCAAATCCTACTTGGACCTTTGTACCGAACACGTCGTGGTCATGGACTACATCGACGGCATCTCCATTGCCGATCCCAAGCTCCTTGAGGCCGAGGGTTATGACTTGGAAAAGATTGGCGCCGCGATCGTCGAGGACTACTCGACGCAGGTGCTCGACGACGGCTTTTTCCATGCCGACCCGCATGCGGGAAACATCATCCTCAAGGACGGCATCGTCTACTTTATCGACCTGGGCATGGTCGGGCGCATGTCGAGTCACGACCGCGGTATCGTCAAGGACATGATTTTCGCCGTGGCCGAAGGTGACGTTCCCAAACTCAAGGATTCGCTTATGCGCTTTGCCGTGACGCGCGGCGACTCTGCCGAGCTCGACCATTCGGCCTTTTTGTCCGACTTGGACTTTATCGTCGCCGACTTTGCAGGGCTCGACCTTAAGGACCTGGATATCGGTGAGTTTTTGACCTCGCTGTTAAATCTGGCGCGCAAAAACGACGTTGAGCTGCCGAGCGTGGTGACGATGTTCGCGCGCGGCATGGTGACGCTCGAGGGTCTGCTGACCGAGTACATGCCCGACGTCAACATGATCCAGATTATCCAGACGCACATCAAAAACGAGAAGAGCACCTATGCGCGCGTCCGCGAAATGGGGCGCGATCTTGCCGCGAGCAGCTATCGCGCGGCAAAAGGCTCGCTCGAGGCGGCCGAGTATCTGGGCTTGGCGTCGCGCATGCTCACGCGCGGCCAGCTTAAGGTGAACACGCAGATCATGAGCAGCGATAAGGCGCTGCGACAGCTGGGTGGAATTATCGACCGCATGTCGATGGCAATTGTGATCGCCGGCCTGTTTATCGGCTCGTCGGTTGTGTACTACGCGCGCATCGAGCCGGTTGTGTTCGGTATTCCGGTCATTGGCTTTATGGGCTACGTGAGTGCGCTGGTGCTGGCGCTGATGCTGGGCCGCGAGATCTGGCGTAACAGTCACGGCGGCAAGCGGTAGAGACTGCGACCGTCACCGCATTCTCCTATCGCAAACAATAGCTTTTACCTTGGGCTTCGCCTGCGTGCGGGGCCCTTTTGCGTGCTACCATACTGACAGTAATAATCGATGGCCTAGATGGTGGTGCGGAGACGCACGAATGCGCGGTTTTCCTGCGTGTTTGGGAGAATCGGGGTGCAAGTCCCCGGCTGTACCAGTAACCGTAATTCCTCTTGGCCCGGGATGGCCGCGCCGCAGATCGGACGGCGCGCCCGGGTCGGTAAGGCTAAGTCGGATCGCCTCCCATCTTGCACGCGGCCGCGGCGCATGCCGCCGGTACGCGTTGGGCTCTGGAGGGAAGGGGGACCCCGATGGGGGTACTCGAGCGCAATGTGCGCGATGACGTGGGGCAGCCGCTGGGCAATGCTCCAAGTGCAGACAGTAGGAGACAAATGGATATGTTTGAGGACGAGTGCCAGCGCGCCTCGTGGCGTCGTCATGGAGCGATTGCCCGCGGCATAGCCAAGCGCGGTCTGGTGGCGTTCCTGGCTTTTGCCATGGCTTTTGGCACCACGCCGGCGCAACTTTGGGCCGAGGGCGCCGAGGGCATTGCCGAGTCTGTGGCTCAGGCTGCGACGGGCGGCGAGGGCGCGGCGGCCGACGAGGGCGCGAACAGCGCGGCGGCGAGCGCTGCTGCCGATGGCGCCGACGATGATGCTGCCGAAAATGCCGCTGGCAGCGATAACGCGACGGCCGGTGATGCTACCGATACAGAGGGTTTGGCCGCCCCGGCATCTGTCGCTTCCGAGCAGGGTGATTCGTCGGACTCCGTCGCCGTTTCCGCGCGTTCGGCATACGTAACCGTTGACTCGGCTGAAATTGTTGATGCTGACGGCAACGGGCTTGCCTATGGCAGCGGTATCGCCAAGGTTGGCGATACCGTTAAGGTCGCAGCCTATTATTGGGACGACGACGAATGGGACAACGTCGAGATTTCCCAGACCGAGTACGCGAAACTGGGTTACCAGTGGTATGTCGGCAATAGCCAGTCTAACGCTCCGACGGCGTCGGGCTACTCCGCTATCGAAGGCGCAACTGCTCGTGAGCTCAAGCTGACCTCCAATCTTGCCGGCAAGTATGTCGCATGCCGTGTTACGTATGGCGCCGGCGCCGGTGACTACGAGTTCACGGCAAGCCTCAAGAACCCCGTAGAGGCTTCTGCCGAGCCCGAGGCCCCCAAGTCTGACGATGCGAAGAAGCTGGACGAGGCGGTTGCGAAGCTCAAAGCCGATGGCTATTCAGGCTGGTATCCCAATCCATCCCAGGGAACCGATACCAACATCTGCTCCATGCTTTCGGCGAAGCTTGCCAACTTGGGCTACTCGGATATCAAGGTTTCGCTTGCGGGCGTAACCTATGGCGGTCGCGATCCCAAGCAGGATGGCGGCATCGCGGATGATGGAAAGATCTCCTATTTCTTCCTGTCTCCTGCAGATAAGACCTCCGCGCTTGATTACTCGCTGCTTCGCCAGTTTACGCCGACGTATACGCTGACGCTTGGCTCCGAGAGTGTGTCGTATACGCCCGGTCGCGCATCGACGCTCGCATGGGACGGCGGCAAGGTCATCGCCTATCTTAAGGCGGCATGGGCTCATGCTGAGGGTCCGCCCGACGAGATTGAGGCGGGCGTCACGCAGGGAACGCTTCCCAGCTCAATCAGCATCAACGGTATAAAGGTTGCTTCTATTGACTGGATGAGTCTTGATGACTCTGTTGCCAAGGTGAATTCCAGCTACGGCGATCCGACGGTTACGTATACCCACGGTATGACCGACCAGATTGCTTGGCTCACGGCTACGCTCTCGCTGGCGGTTCCTGGCTACAATAATGCCCCGTCAAACGGGACGGCTTATCTTGTCACCTATACCGTCAAGGCGAAAACTCAGGAGCAGATCGATGCCGAAAAGGCCGAGCTGTCAGCTGCGCTTGACCGCATTGTGCTCAAGGATTTCGCTACCAACAAGGTAATCGATGCCAATGCCGTTGAGGGCGACATCCAGCTGCTCCGTCGTTCTGGTATCGACGCTCCATCCGGCGCCAAGCTCTCCTATGCATCGAACGATGAGGCTGTTGCGAAGGTCAACGGCTACCGCGTGGTTGTTACCCGTGATATCAAAGGCGTCTCGAATGAAGTAGTTATTACGGCTACGCTTGCCAAGGACGGCATAACCGTAACGCGCGACATCGTCATCAAGGTTAAGCCCATCGACGATTCCGAGATTGACCAAGCTGTGGCATTTATGCAGCAGGTCAAGGATGCCTACGCAAAGTCTCTGCTCGGCGATAACGCTTCGGTTGACGCGGTTACCGAGAATCTGTCGACCTTTGCCGAGGCGGTGCCTACGGCAGACGGCGGCATCGAGTACCGCAAGGGTAAGGACAGCAAGCTGTCCGGCGTTGTGGCAGCAGACCTTCCTGGATACGACGCGATGTCGGGGAACGACTGGCGCACGTATCGTACGAGCGACACCTCGGTCATCTCGAACGAAAATCTAAAGGTGACGCGCCCCAAGGCCGATACCCTTGTTACGGTCGAGAGCAACCTGACGTACGCCAAGTACGAATCTCTGGCGAAGGCGCATCCCGAGAACGCTAAGCTGCAGAGCCTCATTAACCAGAGCGTTAAAGCGACGTATCGCGTTGTTGGTACGGTCGATCATTCCGACCCCAAGATTTCCGTTGCCTTTAAGCTCGTTGGCGTCGACGCCGACGGCAACGACGAGGTTTGGGCCGATTCCGCCAAGAGCGTCGTTTACGGCTCGACTGCCGGCGATGTGATTGAAGACGCCTTAAAGGGCATGACCCATACCGCGACCGGTGTGGGCACGGCAGGGTACTATCTGAGTGATATCACTTCGGCGGATGGTCGCAAGCTGGGCTGGGATGCGTCGACGGGCAAGTACTGGCAGCTTTTTGTTAACGGGAAGGCGTCTGAGGTCGGCGCCGGCCAGGTTCACCTCGCCCCCGGCGATAGCGTCGTGCTGTATTACTCCGCCTTTGGCGCAAGCCTTGACGATGCGAGTAAGGCTACCGTCAAAGCCTCGGTGAGCTTCATCGGACCGGATGAGAATGGCGGCAACTCCGTATGGGCGTTTGCCAGCGACGTCAAGATGTCTGATGGATCCACCGCTGCCGATCTTACCGAGCAGGAGCTCAAGGCCGCAGGTCTCACCTATGACAGCCAGGGTACGTCCGGTGCCTCGTTCTACCTTGCCAGCATCACGCGCAATGGCAAGACTTACGGCTGGGAGCAGTCGACCGGCAGGTACTGGCAGCTCTATGTCAACGGCGAGTATTCTCAAAAGATGGCGGGCCAGGTTACCCTCAAGCCGGGAGACAAGGTTCAGTGGGTTTACGCTGCAGATAAAGAGAAGCCCCTCGAGGGCCTCATCGTCAATCCCTTCGCTTCGCGTCCGGACTGGACCGCAAGCTGGAACGGCTTTGGCAATGCGGGCGGCACGACGCTCGTGAACACGCCGACGCCCACCGAGTCTGCCGCGGAGCTGTGGAAGGTCAATCTGGCCACGGCTGCCAATAAGTGGGTTTCGCTGGGCGACCCCATCATTGCGGGCGGCTACGTTTTCGTTACCACGAACTCCGAGCTCGTCAAGATCGACAACGCGGGCAAGGTTGTTGCGCGCGTTTCCAAGGGCGGGACCACTTACTATTTCTCGCGTCCTGTGTACGCGGATGGTCTGATTATCTCGGCAAACGACGATGGTTCCGTGTACGCCTTTTCTGCCGAGACACTTGAGTGCGTGTGGAAGACCTCTGCGCTCGAGGCTCCTGCCGCGGGCGGGCGCTATCAGGCGAATTCGACCATGACGGTAGCGAACGGTTGTGTATACGCCGAGTTTGTCACGGGTGCCGGCGCTTCCGGTACCGCAACGGGCGGGGCCATGGTTTGCATCGATATTGCGACGGGCAAGATCGTCTGGTCGGATGTCACCACAAAGACCGGTTCCTCGACCGGCGAGGGTTACTACTGGGCGGGTGCCGCCGTTTCCGGCTCCGATCTTGTTATCGGTGACGAGAGCGGTTGCGTGAAGCTCATTGACGGCAAATCCGGCAAGGTCAAATCTTCTGTGAGCCTGTCTGGAAATCCCGTTCGTGCAACGATCGTTTCTGCTGGCACCGAGGACGGAAATCCGGCCTTTTTGGCTGTTGGACGTCAGCCGGCAACGCTCTATAAGATTGTTCGTGAGGGCGACATGCTTCGTATTGTCGGCTCTTGCGCATTTGCGAACACCTCGACTTCGACGCCTGCCGTGGCAAACGGCAAGGTCTATGTTGGCGGAAGCGACTCCTCGAATAACGGCCAGTTCACGGTTGTCGACCTTGCGTCCATGAAGGTCGAGAAAACTCTCGATATGGGCAAAATGGCCGAGGTCAAAGCCTCTCCGATTACATCTGTGCAGGGCAGCGATGTCTACGTGTACTTTACCTGCAACAAGACTCCGGGCGCTGTCTACTGCTTTAACCAGTCAACTGGCGAGGCTGTGGAGATCTATACGCCGTCTGGCTCCAATGCGAACTATTGCACTGCAAGCGTGATCGCCGATGTCCAGGGCAACCTTTACTACACCAACGATTCCGGTACGCTATTTGCTCTCAAGGCTGCTCCGGGTTATACGGTGGCCTTCGATACGCGCGGTGGCAGCACGGTTCCCAGCGCTATGACCGCACAAAACAAGACCATGATTGCCCCTGCGAACCCCGAGCGCTCCGGTTACACCTTTGCAGGCTGGTATAAGGATGCCGATTGTAATCAGGCTTGGAATTTCTCCAAAGACGTCGTGACGGCCGATATGACGCTCTACGCCAAGTGGACCAAGAATGCCGTTAACCCTGGCGGTAACGGTGGCTCTGGCTCCAATGGCGGCTCGGGTAATGCCGGTGCTGGTTCTGGTTCCGGTAACGGCACAAACGGCCAGCAGAGCGGCGGCGCTGTTTCGCCTGGGCAGAAGCCGGTGTCGTCGACCACGACCGAGACCAAGGACGGCAAGGATTCCAAGAAGGATTCCGGCAAGGGCGACAAGAAGGACAGCAAGAAGTCTGACAAGAAGTCCGGCAAGTCCAGCTCCAAGTCCGATACGGGCTCGGCTGCCGCGACTACCGCTAAGAAATCCGCTGAGGCTCCGGCACAGCAGTCTGGCTTCAACCCGCTCGCCATTGTCGGCGTAGCGGCCGGCGTGATCGGACTTGCGGTCATTGGCGTGTTCGTGTTTACCAAGCACCGGTAGGTGAGAGCTGTGTCCAATAAACCTCAGGATGCCGACTCCAAGCAACCCGACTCGTCGTTCATCCAGCTCGACGATGGAAAGCAAAAGGGAGCCGCCTCGGCGGCGTCCGCCTCTCGGCGCAAGGCGCTGCTTGGCTCTCTGACGGCTGTCTGCATCGCGCTGATTGTCGTCTCGCTGGGCTTTGTTCACCCTTCCGCCAGCGGTGCCTGGTCCATCGATTGGATCGCTCGGGCCGTGGCGGGGAGGAGCGTTGCCGACTCTGGCTCTATCGCCTCTCGCAAGACGGAGACAGCGGGCTCCTCGTCTTCCGACGCTGTGGACTCCGAGTCCAAGGACTCGAATGAATCGGATTCCAAGGACGCTTCCGAGTCTTCGGACGAGAAGTCAGACAAGGATTCGAAAGAGAAGAAGTCCGAAGACAAGGGCGGCAAGAAGTCCAACAACGCGTCTGCCGGACAGGGCTCCGAATCCGCTGGTGGATCGAGTTCTTCTGACGGCTCCTCTTCGGGCGGCGGCTCGGCGACCGGCGGTGGGTCTGTATCCAACGGCGACAGCGCCTCTGCTGGCAATCAGGGCGGCTCGCAGCAGCCTGGCTACATTACTGTGACGGTCTCAGTGACGTCGAGTGCCGTGGGTAACCCGGTGTCTTCTGGCGGTACGTTCACCTTCAACGAGGGCGCTACCCCCTACGATGCCCTGTGCGCCCTGGGCCTTTCCGTCAATGCGCACGGCTCATCGTACGGCACGTATGTCGCCGCTATCGGCGGTTTGGCCGAGAAGGAGCACGGTGGTACAAGCGGCTGGATGTACTCTGTCAACGGCGTAACGCCCAACACGGCTTGCAGCAACTACGTTCTCTCCAATGGCGACAGCGTGGTCTGGTATTACGTAACGGGCTAAATGCCTCGACATAACACGCCAAACGGGCGGTTCGGACAAACATCCGAGCCGTCCGTTTTTATGCGAATGGGGCGTCGTTTCCCAATCGAGGCTCAACCGGAAATTGCATCCCACCCTGAAGGTGAATTCCGGGACACAGTTTCCGCTAGGACGGCGTTGCGGAAGCTGCATCCCATTCTGAGGCTGCAATCTGGGATACACTTTCCGGAACGGCGTTCATGGGGAAATTGCGTCCCATTCATGCACCGTAGCCCGCCTTCCTCGGCAGACTCTGCAAACAAAAACCGGCTGGAATGGGAATTCCAACCGGTTGCGAATGCAAGGGTATGTTGGGCCGTCTACGACCGTGCGCCCTCGAGGAAAAAGCGACGGCTAAAGTAGTTGTACCAGGTGACCAGGAACGTGGCGATGGCCTTCATGGCCTGGTAGCCGATGCTCAAAAACGTGACGCCCACAAACATGTACAGGTCGTTGAGGCCCAGACCGATCACCGACAGGATGGTAAAGATCGTGAACTCGCGCTTACGGCTCATGCCCTCGCGATGGTCGAACACGTACTTCATGCTGAGCCAGTAGTTAACCACGACGGACGTGGTAAACGAGACCGTCGTGCTCATCAAAAAGTCGAGGTGGAACAGCTCGACGAGCGCAATAAGCATGCCCCAGTCGACTCCAAAGGAGATAAGGCCCACGACAGCGAACTTGAGGAACTGCTTGGTATGAGGTTGTGCCAGCGCGTTGCGCACGTAATCACATCCAATGCGTTGATGAATCGAGCAACGAGATACTTTAGAGCTTTTGCATGGCAAACGTAAGGTCTTTGGCAAGAACTATACGAACTCGCCAAATATTCAAGAGGTAATCTGCAAACGCTGCAAATTTGCCCGTAAACGAGCAAGGCTCAGGCAACGCTGCGCTCGACGCGCGTCATCCGCAGGTCCCCGTGGTGCAACGAGGAGGCCGAGCTATTTGGCCTGCTCGCCCTCTAGGAAGATCTTTCGCGTTACAAAGTTGTAGACCATGACGAGTGCGGTAGCGCAAATCTTGGCGATATTGGCCTCGAGTCCCAGGCCGGCGTTGAGGGTCAGCACGATGCCGTCGTTGAGCGCCAGGCCAATAACGGATAGCACGACAAAGATGATGAACTCGCGGCGGCGGCTCATGCCTTCCTTGTGTGCAAACACGTACTTCATGCTCGCGACGTAGTTAAAGATGAGCGAGACGATAAAACCGCTGGTGTTGGCGATCAAGATGTTGAGGCCCAGGCCGTAGTGGAGCAGATTCATGATGCCAAAGTCGATGACGGTGGCAACGACGCCGACGACGCCAAACTTTATGATCTGCGCAAGGAGCTTTTGCATGGTACCTGCCTTAGGGTGGCGCCGGGGCGCCGCGGGGATGACAAACCCAGCAAGTTTAACCAATCCCCGCAGGCGGGGCTAGGCGCGCTCCTCGATAGCACCGTTTCTATATGCATCGAGGAGCTGGCGCAGGTCTTGGATCTGACTGCGAATCTTGACGCCGGTATCGGTGTCGCTCACCATGCGGCGCCGGTCGGCCTCGTCAAAGCGGTTGGTCTCGCTCTCGATATCGATGTTGCGGGTGAGCGCCTCGGCAACGCTGGTAAAGGCCTGGTGCGACTTGAGGCGGCATCCGCGCGAGCTCGAGATGAGCGTGTAACCGGCGATGCCCGTTTTGGGGTGGTAGGCGCGACAGAAACCGCCGTCGATGACCAGCAACTTTCCGTTGGCGCGGATGGGCTGCTCGCCCTTGGTGGTCTTGACGGGCGTATGGCCGTTGATGATATGGCCCGTCGGCGAGCAAGCCATGGGGGCGACGCCAAACTCCCGCATGATGTCGTCGCAAACGGACGAGGACGTGGTGAGCGTGTAGTACGGGTCCATCGGCTCGACCCACGTGCTCTTGTCGGCAATGTAGGCGCGCTCGAAGGTGCGCACCACGCGTCCGCTGGCGGGTGAGTTAAAGCCGATCCACAGGTACCACATCCAGTCGAGAGCATCGCGGTCGCCGACGCGCCAGGCGCGGCGGGCGATATAGTCGCAAAAATCAAAATAATCGCGGCCGGCGTGCCAGGTACCCAGGCAGTTCATGCTGCTAAAGGTGCCGTCTTCGTTGAGCGGTACGCAGCCGTGGAACAGCAGATTGCCGTTGGCGACCTTATACATGGAGCCGTGGGTATAGAGGAAATCGATGTGGCGATGCAGATGATCGGCGGTGACAAACTCGGACACGAGCTTGTCGATGATGTGCTGCTCCTCGGGCGTGAGCGTGTAGGGGTCTGCCGGATCGACGGTGGGGAAGTCGTTGGTCGTGAGCGGCCACACGCTGCCGTCGGCGAGGGTGACCGTGCCGGCATCGTGATCGACCTTGTCGAGCAGTAGACGGTCGGCCATGTCGAACTCGGGGTGGCGCTGGATAATCTGGCCCTCGAGCTTAAAGAGCAGAACGTTGATGGCTTTGATGAGCGGGCTGATGGGCTCGCCGGCGGTATAGGTAGCGTTGGCAAAGGCGACAAGCTCGCGCAGCGAGATGCCGTAGTCGTTCTCGAGAATCTCGTAGTTGTCGTAGCGCAGGTTGTTGCGTAGCACCGTGGCGATGCAGGCAGGCTCGCCGGCAGCGGCGCCCATCCACAACAGGTCGTGATTGCCCCACTGAATATCGAGCGAATGATAGGTGAGCAGGCGGTCCATAATCTTGGCCGCGCCGCCGCCGCGGTCGAAGATGTCGCCCACCAAGTGCAGGTGGTCGACGGCGAGGCGCTTGATGAGTGAGGCGAGCGACTCGATAAAGTCGTCGGCGCTGGCGGTCTCCAAGATGGATTCGATAATGCGCTCGTGATAACGCACGCGGTAGTTGTTCTCGTCCGGATGCGTGTGCAGCAGCTCGTCGATGATGTAGGCGTAATCGCGCGGGATGGCCTTACGTACCTTGGAGCGGGTGTAGCGGCTCGAAAGCGAGCGGGCAACCACAATGAGCTGGTTGAGCATGGTCTTGTACCAGGTGGGCGAGTCCTCGTGCCGGCTGCGGACCAGATCGATCTTCTCGCGTGGGTAGTAGATGAGCGTGCACAGCTCGCCCTTTTCGTTAAAGGAGAGCGTGTCGCCAAAGATTTCGTCGACATGCTCGCGCACGACGCCCGAGCAGTTGTTGAGGATGTGCATAAAGGCTTCGTACTCGCCATGCACATCGCTCATAAAATGCTCGGTGCCCTTGGGTAGGTTGAGGATGGCCGAGAGGTTGATGATCTCGGTGAATGCGGATTGCTCGGTGGGGAACTGTCTCGACAGCAGGCGCAGATACTTGAAGTCTTGCGGATTGCGATCGAATGCGACCATGAAACACCTTCCGATGTGGTTGGTAAAACTGATAAACAGCGTCAAACGTTTATCAGTATGCGCTGCTTTTGTTTCGATTGGGGTGTGGAGATTGAATTGTTGGCCGAACGGTTTGCCAAATCGATTTAGTCAAGGTAGATATGGCGGTTGAGTGGAGACATGGGGTCATTTTTGCAGGCGCATACCTCCGGGATCGCTAGAGATGATGACGGTAAAGATGTTCACTACCTTTGGTTCAATTTGGTAAATAACGGACATTTGTACCGTATTCACGCATGCTGTGCGATAATTTGCGCAGCAATGAGTAAGGAGCCTCATATGAGTGATTTTGTCCTGACCTGTGAATCCGCCGCCGATCGAACCCGTGAGTTCTTTGCGTCGCGCAATATTCCTGTCGTGTGTTTTCATTACGAGATCGACGATGTTGTCTATACGGACGATCTGTATCAGTCGATTACGCCGGACAAGTTTTTTGCTCAGATTGCCGCGGGCGCCATGCCCAAGACGTCTCAGGTGAGCGTGGGTGAGTACGAGGAGTTTTGGGAGCCGTTTGTTGCCGAGGGTAAAGACGTGCTGCACCTGACGTTGTCGTCGGGTATTTCGGGCACGTATGGATCGGCCTGCGTTGCGGCGCAGATGCTCGCGGATCGCTATCCCCAGGGCGGCAAGGTGCGCGTCATCGATTCGCTGGCGGCGTCTTCGGGCCTTGGCCTGCTGGCGGAATGTGCCGCCGACGTTCGCGATGGCGGCGCTTCGCTCGACGAGACGGCCGCTTGGATTGAGGAGCATAAACTCAACCTTCACCACTGGTTCTTCTCGACCGATCTGTCGAGCTACCTGCGCGGCGGTCGCATTTCGGCCGCGAGCGCGATCATCGGCACGGCGCTCAAGATTTGCCCGCTTATGACGGTCGATTGCGAAGGTGAGCTGGCGCCGCGTGAGAAGATTCGCACCAAGAAGCGTGCTATTTCCGAGATGGCTAAGACCATGATGGCACACGTGCAGGGCGGTGCGGATTATTCGGGTAAGTGCATCATGTCGCACTCGGCGTGTCGCGGGGATGCCGAGGCAGTTGCGGCGCTGATCGAGGAACAGGTTCCGCAGCTTAAAGGCAAGATTGAGATTAATGACATCGGTACTCTGATTGGCTCGCATACCGGACCTGGTACGGTGGCGCTCTTCTTTATGGGCGACAAGCGCGTGGACTAACGTTTGTGGGCTGGCTGACGGTTTTAACGGCTACGCCTGTCCTCCTGACATTTGATAACAGAAAAAGGCCCGTCCCGTTGTTTGCGGGGCGGGCCAAGATGTTTTGCTAGCGTTTCTTTCCGCGGAAGAAGAAACCGTGTAGCGAGGGCTTGAGTCCGCGGTTGGCACGACGCTCCTCGATATGATCGTGGATCGAGGCGACGCGTTCGATGACCTCGTCGGGAATCGGCACGTCGGGATTCATGTTCTCGACCTGGCTGACCTCGGCGGCGGCGACCTGGTCGATAATGGGCACATCGTCGCGCGAGATGACAGGCGTGGCGTCTTCCTTCATCTTGCGGTAGCGCTCCATCATGTCGGTTTGCAGCTGCTGGGCCGAAGGCGGCGTCCAGATGATAGCGTTGGCGCCGGCGGCGATGGTTTCGCGGATGCTCTCGGGCGTCTTGCCACCCGGTGCGATGAGCGGCAGGCTGGGATAGTGCTCTCGCAGCTCGCGTAGGACCTGGGGTGTGTTTTTGCCGGCGGCGATGTTGAGGATCTTGGCCCCGGCGCGCACCTTGGCGTGGGCATCGTCATCGCAGCGAACGACCGTGGCGATGACGGGGATGTCGGCGATGTTGGTGATGTGCTCGACCATCTCGGCGGTAGCGGGGGAGTTGACCACGCAGCCCGCCGCGCCTTGCATCTCGGAGACGGCCGCCATCTGCACGGAGCGCTTACCGGTGGTGGTACCGCCGCCAACGCCCACAAAGACCGGGCACTCGGCAACAGTCAGCAGCGCCTGCGTAATGGCAGGCTGCGGCGTGAAGGGGTAGACGGCAAACACGGCGTCGGCATTGGAGTTGCGGATGACCGCCACGTCGGTGGTGTAGATGAGCGATTTGATGCGGCGTCCAAAGAGCGTAAAGCCGCTGGCCTCCTCGATCTCATCGGGCATGCGGAGGGCCGCCTTGCGCAGGCGCCCGTCGATGGGCAGCGGCTCCATGGGCAAAAGGCCGCTGGGGGTTACAGCCACCTGGGGCTCGGTAAATTCGTCCGCAAGCTCAACCTCTGAGAAATCGACCGAGGCGACGATGTCCTCGTGAACCTCGGCGGGAACATCGATGGGGGCTTGGTCGTTCGTCGCGGCGGGCGTGTCGAAGGAGCTGGTGGCGACAAAAGCGTCAACACGCTCGTTCAAATCGTTGAGAGAATCCATTGTGGTCCGTTTCTATAATGTGCGGTCGGCAGCGTGCGACCGGCGCTACGTTGCTAAAACGTTTGACGAGTTGATTATTCCCCGCCGCGCCATCCGTTAGACTGAAGGGCCGGCGAACGTGAAGGAGCTGTGGTGGCAGGTTTTGAGGTGCTATCTTGGATGTCCCGTATACAAAAGAGAGGTGACGCGGTATGGAAATCTCGACATTATTGGGCTCGATTGGCCTATGCGTGGGCGCAATCGTAGCCGCCGCGGTCATCTACTTTGTGGTTACGGCCATTAAGGGCAAAAGAGCCGAGCGCAAGGAACGCGAGGCACTTAAGCAGCACCGTGACCAGCAGGACAGGCGCGCACGGAGATAGCTTGTTGAGTTGGTCCGTGCGCTAGCTGCGTTTTCGGATCAGAGCGATGTAGAAGCCCTCAAAGACGCGGCTGGGCGGGATGGTCAGCGTGCCGGGCATGCCGTTGGCGACGGTCGAGACGTGGCCGGTGGCGATGGCCTCGGTGAGGGCGTTGAACTCGACGCGTGGCTCTTCGCCAGCTTCCTGGGCGCGACGCGTTTCACTTTCGCTCGGCGTGCCGTCGAGGGGGATGAGCTCGCAGTCCATGTGTTTGTCGAGGGCCTCTTGCAGGGCGTCCTCGTTTTCCTGCGGCAAGATCGAACAAGTGGAATAGACGAGCGTGCCACCCGGCTTGAGGGCGCCCATGGCGCGGTCCAGAAGCGCGCGCTGCGAGCGGGCGCACTTGCAGAGCAGCTGCTCGGTCAGGCCGCGCAGGCTGTTCTCGTTGCCGCTGATGACGGTGCCCGTGCCGGTACAGGGGGCGTCGAGCAGGATGCGGTCAAAGCGGAAGAATTCGTCGAGCTCGCGTGCGTCGATGCGCATGACGGGCACGTTTTTGGCGCCCTGGCGGTCCAAGTTGGCCTCGAGCTTTTCGGCGCGGGGAATGCTCATCTCGCAGGCGGTGAGGTGTGCCTGTCCCCGGGTAAGGGCGGCGATCTGCGTCGTCTTGCCGCCGGGGGCCGCGCACATGTCCAGGATATCCTCGCCGGCCTGAGCGCCCAGCACCAAAGGAGGCATCATGGACGACAGGCTCTGCAGATAGATTTTGCCGTTGCGGTAGATGTCGAGATCCCACAGATCGGATACCTGGGCCTCGGGCAGGATAAAAGCGTCCGGGTACCAGGCAACGGTTTGGTGGGCGATGCCGGCTGCGTCGAGCGCGGCGGCGATGTCCTCGGCGGTTGCCTTGAGCGTGTTGGCGCGCAGCGTGACCGGGCGTGTCGCCGCGGCGCCAAAGCCCTCGATCATGAGCTCGGCATCGGCAGGCGCATAGGCGCCGGCGACCGTATCGACCAGAAAGCGCGGCAGGTCGGCGGCGGAGTGTTGGGCGGCAAGCTGGTCGGAAAGCTCGGTAGCGGCAAACTGCCTAAGCTTGAGCTCGGGCTTAACCTGCTTTTTCTGCTTACGACGACGCGGCTTGGACATCCGTCTTTCCTTCCCATTCCATTAAAAGTAGTCAATTTGGGACGGGGCTATTTTAGCTGCCCGTCCGCTTCGGCAGGCGTTGCAGTTAAATTTGGGACGGGGTAGCTAAAATAGCCCCGTCCCAAATTGACTAGTCTGCCTTGGCGTTTGTCTAGTACTGGCTCTCGTGCTTGCTAAAGAAGTCGAAGCGCGGGGGCAGCGGCTTTACGCGGTGCTCGCCGGGCTTCTCGCCCAGGCTCTCCACAAACTCGTCCGTGGAGGCAAAGATGTTGTCCCAGCTAAAGAAGGCGACCGGGTCAACGTCGAAGTACTCGCAGATGAGCTCGCAGCCGGCCGGGACGATGCCGTGCATGAGCACGGTCGCCATGCGCAGCTCGGTAAAGGCGTCGACGAGGGCCTGCGTCATTGCGGCGTTTGCCTCGCTACCCTCGAGCTTGTTGGCGGCCTTGGAGGCGTCGCTCCAGCGCTTGTTGGCGGCACGCAGGTAGTCGTCGCACACGGCGAGCGCGCGGTGCGTCTCGAACTTGTACATGGCCTGCTCAAAGGCGAGAGCTGCCTGCTCGGCGGCTTCGACCACGGTGGCGGAGGCGGCACCGGCGGGGATGCAGCCGTTGCGGTACGGGCTCTCGTCGCCCTCCTTGACGGCGACGCCGTAGAAGCAGCTGCGGGCCAGGCGGTTGAACACGCCGGTCAAAAGCGCGCTCTCCTTAAGGGCCGGGTCGATAACGCGCTTGTCGTCGCAGGCGCGCACCTCGTTGCCGTCCTTGTCCTTGCCGGTCACGCGTGTGTCATATGCCTTGGGGCTAAAGCTCACCGGCTTCTCGGACAGGCCGAGCGACAGCCAATGCGCACGCATCTGCTCGCAGGTGTAGTGGTTGAGCAGGTCGTCTGCCGGCGGGGGAGGCGTCTGCGAGGACGAGCTGGCCTTTTTGCCCATGTAGAGCAGGTGATAGCAGGCGCTGACGGTGCTCTGCGTGAGGTTCCAACCCAGGGCCTCCCACATGGCGGTCTGCGCGATGCAGTAGAAGTAGATGTTGTCCTGACCGATAAACTGGTAGATCTGTGCGTCGTCCGAGCACCACCAGTCGCGCCAGTCGAGCGAGCTGTGCTGGTAGGTGGGTGCGGGGACCTGGGTGGAATCGGCGGCGGGCTCGCCCATGAGGGCGGCGTCCTGGGCGGCGACACCTTCGGTCACGCCGGCGGCGCGGGCGTCGCGGGCGAGCACGGTGCGGGTGTAGCTGATGGGCGCCCACAGGCTCTCGGGCCAGCACCAGCAGGTGACATCGGTCACGCCGTCGACCTGGGGCACCGGAACGCCCCAGTCGATGTTGCCGGTGATGCGGAAGGGCACGAGCGCCTTGCCGCTACGGAAGCGCACGCCGCCGTTGGCGAGCACCGCGTGGGCATCGTCGCGCTCCTTCCAGCTGGGGAAGGTGACGGTAAAGCTGCTCTTGTTGCCCTCGGGCTCCAGCACGGTGTGCTCGGGAAGCTGATCCTCGACGGCATCGAATGCTTCGCGGAACTTGTTCTGGATGTAGAGCTGTGCCGGCAGCAGCCACTCCTCCATGGTCTTGGAGACCACGGAGCGAACCTGCGGGTTCTGGGCGAGCTTGGCAGTATAGGTCTTCATAAATTCGAGGTAGGCCGGCAGGTCGAAGTAGAGGTTGTCGACCGGGCGCAGCTCGGGCACCTCGCCGGTGAGCTGGCTCTTGGGCGCGATGAGCTCCTCGGGCTCAAACTGGTGGCCCAGGTCGCACTCGTCGGCATAAGCCTTCTCGGATTTGCAGCCTTGGATGGGGCAGCGGCCGATGACCTGGCGACCGTTGAGGAACGTGCCGGCCTTGGCGTCGTAGAACTGAAGGGTAGAGCGCTTGGAGATGGTGCCCTGCTCGTGTAGGCGCTCGATAATCTCGGCGGTCACCTTGTTGTGAATCTGCGCAGCCGGCTCAAGGCCCGAGCCGCCGTAGATGTCGCAGCTGATGTTGTAGTTGTTGAGGGTCGCGGCCTGACGGGAGTGATTGGACTCGACATACTCGCTAATGGACTTATCGTAGCCCTCGTTCTCCTTGAGCTTGCGGTAGCTCTCCATGATGGGCGAGCCGTAGCAGTCGGTGCCCGAGGTGAAGATGACGTTCTCGCGGCCCAGGCGGTCGCGCAGGAAGCGGGCGAAGAAGTCGGCCGGGACAAAGACGCCGCCAACGTGGCCAAAGTGAAGACCCTTGTTGCCATAGGGCTCGCCGGCGGTAACGATGGCGCGGCGAGGCCAGCTGGGACGGTCGTTCATGGAGTATTTGGATGCCATGGGACTCCTTCGCATATGGTGAGAGCGTGGCCGGACGCGGGGCTCGGCGACGCGGTGGTCAATTCGTGCATATCGTTCGACATTATCGCACATGCGGACGGGTACGTGGCAGGGGCGCTATCCTAAGATGCTATGAATGAGATTTCCAACATACATGCGTTTGAAGACGAGGATTTCCTGCACGCTTGCTTTGTGTGGGGGATGGCCGTGCTTGGCGCATTTGCCGTGTGCCTGGTGCCGGTGTTTATGCTGCTGGGCGGGCCCGCGGACTTGGATGCGGCTGACGCGGGTGGCTGGACGGCCGTCTTGGGCTGGATAGTCGGCTTGGCTGCGGTTTCGGCGGCGTCATTTGCCGTGCACGAGTTGGTGCACGGCGTGTTCTTTAAGCTGTTTGCGCCCGCCGGTGCGCACGTGACCTTTGGGGCGAACCTCGAGACGTGCATGATCTATGCCTGCGCCGAGGGCGTGGTGTATTCGCGCCGGCGGTACGTGGCAGTTTGTCTGGCGCCGACGGTTGTCGTGACGACAGCGTTTACCCTGGGGTTTGCGTTTTCGGGCTATCCGCTGCTGTGCTACCTGGCGGCCGGCTTGCATTTGTCGGGCTGTGTGGGCGACTGGTATTACGTGCGGACCATTTTGCGCGACCGCCGCATTGTCGCCTGCGAGGACACGTCCTTTGGCGTGCGCTTTTTTGGACAGTAGTCTTTTTGGGACGGGGCTATTTTTAGTCTTTTTGGGACGGGGCTATTTTGACTACTTTTTGGAGATGGGTATTTTTGACTGCTTGACGTTAAAAGTAGTCAAAATAGCCCCGTCCCAAAAAGACTACCCTGGGCAAAGATTGGGAGGAGATGTCCATGAAGCCGCTGCTGCTGCATGCGTGCTGTGCGCCGTGCTCGCTGGAGCCGGTTCGTCTGCTGCGTGAGGAGGGGTTTGAGCCCACGATTTGCTGGACCAACCCCAATATTCAGCCGCGCGATGAATGGCAGCGCCGCTTGGACGAGCTTCGCCGGTGGTGTGCCGATGGCGACATCGAGCTCATCGAGGCGGGGGAGGACCGCGAGCGCTGGGAGGCCGGCGTGGCCCCGCTGGGCGCCGATCGACCCCGTCGCTGTCGCGCGTGCTATGCCCTGCGTCTTGCCGAGGCATGCCGTGTGGCCCAGGAGCGCGGGTTTGAGTTTGTGGGCACGACGCTCGCCGTCTCGCCGTATCAGTTGTTCGAAACCTGCAACGATGTGCTTGAGCGCTTGGCGGCGGCACATGGTCTCACCCCGGTCATTCGCGATTTTCGCCCGTATTATCCCGAGGCGACGCGTCGTTCGCGCGAGCTGAGTATGTATCGGCAGAATTATTGCGGCTGCCGATTCTCGGCCGTCGAGGCGGCCATGGACCGCGCCCGCATCCGCGACGAGCGCAAAGCCGCCAAAAAGTAGTTCTTTTGGGCTGGTAGCCTGCTAGGATGTAGAGCGGATTTTAGCTATATAAGGAGTATTCGACGTGTCTATGCGTACCGATGATTTTGACTACAACCTTCCTGAGGAACTGATTGCCCAGGCTCCTGCTGAGCCGCGTGACTCCTGCCGCCTGCTGGTGGTGGATCGCAAGGGCTCCCAGGCGGGAACGCCGCTGGAGCATGGCGGCACCGTCGAGCACCGCATCTTCCGCGACATCATCGACTATATCGAGCCGGGTGACGTGCTCGTCATCAACCAGACGCGCGTGATGCCGGCCCGTCTTATCGGTCGCAAGGCCGGCTCGGGCGGCGTGGTCGAAACGCTGCTGCTCAAGCGCCGCGAGGACGTGGATCCTCTGGGTCACGTTTGGGAGTGCCTGGTCAAGCCGGGCAAGCGCCTAAAGCCCGGCGCTCAAATTGAGTATCGCGCCGGTGGCGCCCATGCGCCCGAGGGCGCGCCCGTGGTGCTGACGGCCGAGGTCGTCGACTTTGTCACCGATAGCCGCGGCGGCCGCCTGGTGCGTTTTGAGCCAGCCGGTTGCAATGCCGCCGGCGACCCGCGCACGCTCGATGAGGCCATCCATGCTGCAGGCCACGTGCCGCTGCCGCCCTACATTACCGATTACGAGGGCGATCCCGAGAAGTACCAGACCGTCTACGCCATGAAGGAGGAGCACTCAGCTGCCGCTCCCACGGCGGGCCTGCACTTCACGCCCGAGCTCATGGCGGCTATCGAGGCCAAGGGTGCGAAGTTTGCCGCCGTCGAGCTCGAGGTGGGCATCGATACCTTCCGTCTGGTGGAGGAGGACGACCCCACGCAGCACGTGATGCACACCGAGCGCTATCACGTGTCGCAGGAGGTTGTCGACGCCGTGCATAAGGCTAAGGCCGAGGGGCATCGCGTGATTGCTGTCGGTACCACCGCAGTCCGCTCGCTCGAGAGTGCGTTTGACGCGGACGCGCCGGTGTCCGATCCGGCTGTGACAGCGCGCTATTTTGAGGGCCGTAAGGACGGGGCCGACACGCTCGGCCGTGGTGACATCGTGGCGCGCGAGAACGCGACGACGCAGCTCTACCTCATGCCCGGCTCGACCTATCACGTGGTCGACGCGCTGATCACTAACTTCCATGTTCCGCGCTCCACACTCATGATGCTCGTGAGCGCACTTGCCACCCGCGATCAGATCATGGATGCCTATGCCGCCGCTATCGAGCAGCGCTACCGCTTCTTCAGCTTTGGCGACGCCATGCTCATTTTGTAGGTTCCGCCGTTCTGCCGAACGGCGGACCGGCCGACGCTGCAAACGCCCCTAAGCGGCAATCTGACGTTCAATCGTCGGGCATGACCAGAAGGTCAATGCCCTCCTCTTTCACGTCACCTTGCTCGCTTAGGGGCGTTTTCGCTGACTTCGCCAAAACATTGGCGTTGCCGTGGTTCAACCTGCCAAAAAGGGACAGGTTTATTTTGGCAGGTTTTATCTGGGCAAACGTTGTTGGTGCAATGGGGACTGCTTTATATGCACCAAGTTGGTGCAAAGTAGCCTGGCCCCTTTGCACCAATCAAAACGTTGCGGTGAGTGTTTTTTGGCAGCTGGTTTACTTGCTCGCGAACAGCCAGATTAGGACGATCACGAGGATTACGGCGACAATGCAGACGATTGCGCCGGTGAATTTGACGCGTGAGTCGCGGGTGCGCTCGCGCACGTCGTTCTCGGCGGCTTCGAGCTGAGCCACTTCGCGCTCGGTTTCGGCGCGCTCGGCCTTATCGCGAGCCAGGGAGCCCGCGAGCGATTCGGTGATCTCGGGATGGTTGTGCACCTCGGTCGCCTGCTCGATGATCGACTGCGCATGCGCGATGTCCGCCTGGGCATTGGCGATAGCCTGCTCTTGCTCTTGACGCGCTTTGTCCTCGGTGACGATCTTCTCGCGTAATTCGCGCTGGCGCGTTGCAGCGGCCGCCTTTGCGGTCTGCAGCTCGTCGCGCGCGGCATCGGCCTCGGCCGTCACGGCCTGATGGGCGCGCTTGGCGTCGGCGATGGGGGCTTGCGCCTGCTCGACGGCGTGCTCGGCAGCTGCGAGCGAGTGCTCAAGATCGGCGGTGATGCGCGGGACATCTTCCTCGGCTTTACGCAGGGCATCAGCCGTGTCGGAGATCTGCATCGAAAGCTCGCTGGTGCGCACCGTATAGTTGGCGGGATTTGCCGAGGGATTGCGTTGCAGCTCGGCATACTCATGACGCAGCGTCTCGAGCTGGGCGCGCGTGGCGTTGACGGTTTGTTGTGCGGCCGCAATGCCGGCGTCTCGCTCGGCCTTCACCTTGTCGCGGATGCGCTTGGAATCCTCGAGACGTCGTACGAGGCGGTTACCGGTCTCGCGCGAGCTGGCTTCGCGCGCTTCGACGGCATCGAGTGCGGCTTTGAGACGCCGCTCGGTGGCGTCGTCCTCTTCTTTTATTTGTTCGAGCTGCGCTTTGAGCTCTGTTGTCTTGGCGGCATGGGTATCGCGGCCGATTTCTGCCGCCGCAGCGGTCTTTTGAGCCGTGGCGATTGCCTGGCGCTGGTCGGCGACAATCTGGTCGTAACGCCCTGCGATATCCTGGCGCGTCTCGAGCTCCTCGCCTTGATCGGCGATGCGCTGATCAAGTTCGGCCAGGTGGGCACGAGCGTCCGCGAGCGCCTTTTTTGCGGCGTTCATCTCGCGCATGGCAGAGGCGCCCTGGGCGATAAAAGTGCCTACGGCGTTTGCTGTATTTGAGACGGCGGTTCCCAGATCGCGGCTGGCTGCAGGGGCGTGTGGAGCGGTCGGGTGACCGGCGTCGGCCGTACCCGCATCGGACGCCTGCGACGTGGCGATATTGCCGGTGCCGCCCTCGATCACGGAAAATCCGGCAGTGTGCGGTTCGACTGCATCTGCGCCAATTGTAGGGTGCTCGAGCTGTAAGAACGAAGGTACGGTGCTGCCTTGGTCGGCAACGGGGGTCTCGCCAGGCACGAAGGTCGATGCGGCCTCGGCGGCCTTCTCTTCTTCGGCGTCCACATCGGCGTCGGCCACGGCGTCTTTCATCGCTTTGACGGCATCCATCATGGAGTCCATGACGGCATCGAGCTCTTCTTCCGAAGATACCTCGATGGGTCCTGCCGCCTGTGACGCGGGGTCCGCGTCGGGCTCGGCGTCGTTCGACTCCGGTTGCTCGCCTTCGTCATGCTCGACAGTATCGCCTGTGTCTGTTGCCTTATCCGCACCGGCGTGCGCATCTTCGGCGGATGCATCGACGGAAGCGGCGACGCAGGTAGGAGTGCTGCAGTCGTCGGCGACGTCTGCGGAATCATCAATATGCTGCTGAGTCTGGGGGTCCAGCTCGTCTGTCATAGGCATGTGCTCCTCATCGTTGATTGTCACCCTATGATATAGTCTCGCGCCGGCATCCCGCGCGTCGCAGCAAAGTTTCAAAACGTGTTCGATGGCTCGCTTGGATAGCAAATAATCGGCCGCTCTATTCAGTTTGCGCTTGACATTCCCTTCTCCGAAAGACGTTATGCCGTTCACCTGCCGCGGTCTTTATAATGGTTTGCGTATGAACCGCAACCAAGGAGTTCCAGTTTATGGACCAGAGCCTATTTAAATTCGACCTGATCGCCGAGGATCCGACGACGCATGCGCGTGCCGGCGTGCTGCACACCCCGCACGGCGACATCGAGACGCCGATCTTTATGCCCGTGGGCACCAAGGCAAACGTCAAGGGCATTCCTGCCGAGACTGTCAAGCAGCTCGGCGCCCAGATCGTGCTTGCCAATACCTATCACCTGTCCATGCGTCCCGGCGAGGATACCATCGCCGAGTTGGGTGGCCTGCACAAGTTTATGAACTGGCATGGCCCCATCCTCACTGATTCCGGCGGTTTCCAGGTGTTCAGCCACAACGACGCCGTCAAGCTCACCGACGAGGGCGTGCGCTTTATCGTCAACGACTACGACGGCCGCCACGTGTTCTGGACGCCCGAGGACAACATGGAAATCGCCATGAAGCTCGGCTCCGACATCTGCATGCAGCTCGATCAGTGCCCGGGCTATCCCGCCACGCGCGCCTACGTTGAGCGCGCCGTTGAGCTGTCGAGCATGTGGGCCGAGCGCTGCTATAAAGCTCATACCCGCGACGACCAGGCGCTCTTTGGCATCGTTCAGGGTGGCATGCATCTGGACCTGCGCCTGCGTTCGCTGCGCCATCTGGAGGAGTGCGGTGACTTCCCCGGTTACGGCATTGGCGGCTACTCGGTGGGCGAGGACCACGAGACCATGTTTGAGACGCTGGCACCGCTCGCGAGCGAGTACATGCCCAAACATAAGCCGCGCTACCTGATGGGCGTCGGCAACCCGACGACGCTCGTGCGTGGTGTAGGCGTGGGCATCGACATGTTCGACTGCGTGCTGCCGACGCGCACCGGCCGCATGGGGACGGCGTTTTCGAGCGAGGGTCGCCTTAACTTCCGCAATGCCCGCTTTGCGCACGACGACGGCCCCATCGATCCCACCTGCACCTGCCCGGTGTGCACGGGCGGCTACAGCCGTGCGCTCATTCGCCACATGGTCACGCAGAAGGAGATGCTCGGCGGCATTTTGCTTTCGATGCACAACATCTACTACCTACTCAACCTTATGCAGCGTGCCCGCCAGGCCATTATCGAGGGCCGTTACGGTGCGTTCGTGAGCGACTGGATGAACAGCCCCGCGGCAGTGGATTACTAAGAGCTGCGGGTGCGCTTACGGGGGCGCTCGCGCGGTGTCGAGGCTACGTGCCAATCGACCGTGCGTAGCCGGCGCCGGGCATCGCATGCGTCGGCATCGCTTGCACGACCTCTGACCGATGCCTTGCAAGCGCTTGATGCATCGTGGGTACCATACCGAATGGTTGATGTTCGGGCGGGTGTTTGACGCATGGCGTCGACCCCGCCCGTTTCTATTTTCGATAGGAGTATCCCATGATTAAGAATGAGAACGTCGAGGGCGAGCCGGCCTACGACGAGACGTACCGACGCGGCCCCGTGGTTATGCGCGGCCCTATGATTCCTAAGGACAACACCTACGCCAACCTGCTGGCGCCCGAGGACTCGACTGACTGGTTGCACGCCGACCCGTGGCGTGTGCTGCGCATTCAGGCCGAGTTTGTCGATGGCTTCGGCGCGCTTGCCGAGCTCGGGCCCGCGGTGACCATCTTCGGCAGTGCCCGTACGCCCAAGACCGATCCGCTCTACAAGGCGGCGCGCACGGTCGGCCGCAAGATCGCGCAGCGCGGCGTGGCGGTTATCACCGGCGGTGGTCCTGGCATTATGGAGGCGGCCAACAGGGGAGCGGCGAGCGCCAACGGCAAGTCGGTCGGCTTGGGTATTGAGCTTCCGCACGAGCATGGGCTCAACAAATACGTGAACCTCGGCATGGACTTCCGTTACTTCTTTGTGCGCAAGACCATGTTTGTCAAATACAGCTCGGGCGCCATCGTGTTTCCCGGTGGTTTTGGTACGCTCGACGAGATGTTTGAGGTGCTCACGCTGGTGCAGACGCACAAGGTCAAGCGCATGCCGCTTGTTTTGGTGGGCAGCGAATACTGGCAGGGCCTGTTCGACTGGCTCAACGGCCCGGTGATGGATGCCGGCATGATCAGCCCACTCGATCCAGACCTCGTCCACATCACCGATGACCTCAACGAGGCCGTCGATATTGTCCTGAGCGGGCTGATGTAGATCAATCGTGCCCACGCGACATGAATACGCATGGCAATCTGATGTTATCTAACATCAGATTGCCATTTATATTGGGTATACTGGTGTAAAAGACGAGGGCGAGGAGGTCGCAAATGTCTACAGCAACAGTTAAGCCTACGACGGTTCGAATCGAAGAGGGGCTCAAGGAGCAGGCGACTGAGTTCTTGGATTCGGTCGGCCTCAGCCTCAATTCCTATCTCAATCTTGCCGTTCGGCAGCTGGTAAATCAGCGAAAGATTCCTTTTGAGATTGTAGGAAGGGCGGAGGCGCCCAACGAGGCGACGAGGCGTGCCATGGTGATCGCCGAGGCTCATGAGTTGGGGATTTTGCCGGACGATAGCCCGTCATTTAATAACGCTGATGAGCTTATGTCATTCCTCGATGAGGAATAGCGATGTTCGAGATTAAAGTCGAGGCTCAATTTAAGGCGGACTACAAACGAACGATGCGCATGCATCCGCAGCTAAAAAGTGAGTTTAAAGCGGCGGTTGCAGAGCTTGTGGCTCATGGGTCACTTCCGGCGGAGTATGGCGCCCACGAGCTCTCAAACCCGGGCGGAAACTACAACGGCCACATCGATTTCCACCTATCCGATGGCTTGGTCGATGTGGTCGTTCTTTATCTTCCCCATAAGACTAACCCAGTGATCAGGCTGGTGCGAATGGGCACTCATCAGGAGCTTTTTCAGGGTCCGCTGGGCTGATCGCCGATTTCTAAGTTGCGGTGAAATAGGGACTGATTGGCGGCTGATAAGCCAAAAACAGTCCTTATTTCACCGCTACTGATAGGGGTGCCCCGTTCGTTGCTGCGGTCCCCGGTTCTCCTCGTTGCTGGATTTCGCTCAAAAATTCAGCGGCGACTTCGTTGCTTTTGAAACGGATGCTGCGGTCTTCTTTCTTGGGGAATGCCAGCAGCGGGATAGTTCCGTACCAGACAGTTTCCTCGTCAATCACGGCCGCGCACAGCCGCCCTTTGGCCTTGACGGAATAGCCGACGTTCATCTCGGCAAAAATTGCTTTCGCGTCATCGCGCGGAGTTGAGGCAACATAAACCTCAAGGGTGATCCCACGGGCGGCTGCGCCTACGAGTGTGGCGGTGAGTTTCGTGAGGCATGCGGCGGATGCGTAGGATGCGGCTATGAAGGCGCTCTTTGTGGCACCGGTGATGTCTTTAATTAATGCCTCAATAGCGTTTGCCGGCTCTATGAGAATGTTGTAATCGGGTTGCTCACTGTCCTCTGCTGAATAAATTTCGTAGCCCAGCTTGGCGTACGTCTTGAGTCTTTTCTGGTACATGCGAGCGAGCATGGGTATCGACAGGTCAATGTAGTCGAATATCTCAATCTGTTGCTTGCCCTCGTGGCTTCTGTGCAGCCGACCCACCTGCTGCGTTACACTGCCGTCCCAAGATATCGGCGTGGCAATGAATAGGGTGTCAAGGTAGGACAGATCGAAGCCCTCGCTCAGAAGGCTTTCGGTGGCGACGATGATTCGATGTTCATGCTCAAAGCCGGGAAGACTGTTCAGTATCGTTTTTCTTTCTTTGGCACCGATTTCTCCGGTTAAGAGTATGGGTTCGTGTCTGCGATCATTAAGCAGCCTGAACAGTTCCTCAGCATGCTTTTTCCTTTTGGATAGTATGAGCGGATGCCGACCGTTTGACGCTGCTTCGAGGGCGTCATCGACAATCAATTCGTTTCTTGCCGCATGTGCACACAGCAGATCAAGAATCTGATTGAAGCTTGCACCCGGCTCGTAGGCGGATAGCCGAATGCCGGTAAATCTCGGTCGCACGATGCGCTGGATACCCTGCTGAATTGCCTGTGTTTTTGGATCGATGGCATAGCGAAGCGGGCCGCAGAGCATCGAGAGCGCCCGAGTGAGTCCGTCGGAGCGCTCAGGTGTCGCGGAAAGGCCATATATATATTTGGCTGGAGCGGACTTGAGGACGAGCTCGAGCTGTGGCGCGGCAGCATGGTGGCATTCGTCGCAGATAATGAGGCCGTAATTACGAACAAGGTCCTTAACTATCGGCTCCCCGGTTTGGGAGTCTTTGCCAGATAGCGACTGAAAGGAAGCGACGTCGATAAGGCCGCTGACGGCGGTTTTGCCCCCTCCGATTTGCCCAATAAGGGGAGGTTGCTTTTTGCTGATTCGTCCTTTTGGCGTTCGGACCGGCTCTCTGGTGTCCGTAATGTCAAGAAATCGTTCGAGCTGCGATTTCCATTGGGCTATGAGCGCGGTCTTTGGAACAATGACGAGCGCCGGAAGACCAACGGCGGCAATAAGATAAGCTCCGATGACGGTTTTACCGAAGCCCGTTGGTGCAGACATGATTCCGTCTTCGTATTCAAGCATCTGGTCGGCGGCAATTTGCTGTTCGGGATGAAGGGTCCCTTTGAATGCCATCTCAATTGGATTGCCCGTGCTGCGTTCGTCTGAATAATGGACAGTAACGTGGGCTTCTTGAATCAGCTGCTCAAGTTGGGCTTTGCAGCCTCTGGGAATCGCGACGCGGCTATCTCTAAGTTCGCTGAGGTCTATGAGTCGCGGTTTGCCGAATACAGATTGATGCATAGATTGCGCACGGAAGAACTCGGGGTTGGCAAATGTCGCAAGCCTGCGGACTTCCATTTGAGCTGCCGGGCTCAGAGACTTTTCGGGGATGTAGAGCATATCGGCTTGTGTGACGGGCAGGTTCGAGGGGAAGTCTCGTGGCGTGAGCGGGAGCCGCTTTCGTGGCTTTTGGACATTGCGCCTGGTTTTGTTTGTCGCTGCAGCTGTTGCTATTCCAAGCGGTTTGTTTTCGGTGTCCTCGATCAGACGATCCACCGTCGCACGCGAGATTAGTTGGATTTGCGAAAGGTAAAGCCATTGGTCGGGAAAGGGCTCGAATCGTTCGTCAACAAATACGCTGTTTCCTTCCCGCTGCGCTTTTCCCTGAAAGGGCAGCGCAATGAGATTTCCAAAGCCGCCCTCAGGAATGGTGGACTGCGCGGGTATCATTCGGTCAAAGGCTTCGAAGGTGATTGTCTTGTTGAGTGCCGCTGCTTCGGCGATAAGGCAGCTGCCGAAATCTCGTGCTGTCTTTGCGTTCATAGGTTCTAGGAAGAAAAACCAGATATGCGCGCCGTTGCCTGACCTTGATCGCTCGACCGCAGCGTTAATTCCATGGCTTCTTACGACAAGCCTGATAGCATTTGTCGCTTCTTTCCAATCGGCTTTGTCAAAATCAATGACAAGGACATTTGTGTTGCAGTCTTTGTCGAGAACATATTGACCTATGACGTCCCGGAGCCTGTCGTCACTGCCTTTGAAATGGGCGATAATGGTGGTATCGTTCAGCTCAAGGAATGTGCGGCTGCGACATTCTGCGCATTTAATTCTCTGATGACTTGCTTTGGGACAAATGCCTGGCTTCCACTCATTTGCACAGGCAGGTGTATAGCCGATGCCCCCGTCTTTTCTGCGATACCCGTGAGCGTGCACATCTTTGCGGCCGGTAAAAAGATTGCGAAAGAGCTCGAGTTTGTCGCGCGCTGGGCTCGCGCTGGTAACGATGCCCTCGGTCTGTGCACGTTCGTCGAAAGATTTGCCGGCTTTGTCCCATTCTTCGAGTGTTGCGTAACGGATGTCTGGACCGTTGCTACAGATTACGATTTGCTTACGCGGATCCGAAGCGTGGACGACCGTTTTATTGAGTTTGAATAAGGCGTTCCCGAAAAGGGCGTATTGATGCACGGCGTTGCTCATTTGAATGCCATTCTTGTCAGCGTTCATTGGGATGAGGGTACGTCATTTCGGCTATATGAGATACTCGACTTTGATTTTGGTTCGGTGATAGTGGGGTGCCGCTCCGTGAGCGGCATTCGGCGGTTCGCTGTCTTTCGACTATTCGGCCCCTTTCCCGCCGCAATTCCTAAAGGGATGCCGGCGCGCCTTGAGTTGGGGTGCACCGGCATGATGGCTTTGCTACGGCTGGTTGTACCTTGGTTGTTCGATAGCTCCTGCCTGCCCGATCTTGTCAGGCTGGTATTTGTTGGCGCTGGACGTTTGCCCAGATAAAACATGACAAAATAAACCTGTCCCTATTTGGCAGGTTGGTAGCGGGGACAGTAGCTGATGGCGATGGCGTCGACGCCTACGTGGGTGGCGATGGTGCAGCCGATGGGGCCGGTGCCGGCGTCTACGTAGTTCTGGCCTGCGAGCGCTTGGTTGACGAGCTCCTGCTCCTCGGCGGCGCCGGTCGTGAGCACACGTACGCTGGAGCCCGGGTGCTCGGCCAAAAATGCGAGGCAATCTGCCATGGTGTTGGTGACGATGCGCTTGGCGCCACGACCCTTTTTGATCGCCTTGATCTCGCCCGATTTCCACTCCGGCGAAACGGCCAGGCGAATATTGAGCATCTGCGTGAGCTGGCCGGCGAGCTTGGGCGCGCGGCCGTTCTTAACGAGGTTCTCGAGCGTGCGGGGAATCAGCAGCAGATGGGCGTCGGGCAGCGTCGCGCGGATCTGCGCTTCGGTCTCGTCCAGGCTGCGGCCGTCCTCACGCATGGCCAGCGCGTACTCCACCAGCAGGCCCTCGGCACCCGAGCCGGTGCGCGAATCGATGCAGCGCACGTCGAGCTCGTGCGCTTCGGCCGTCAGGCTGGCGTTGGCATAGCAGGCGGACCACTCACTGCACAGTGAGATAAAGATGGCGCTATCGTGGCCGTCGGCGCGCACGCGGTCAAAGAGTGCCTTGAACTCGCCGGCGCTTGGCTGCGAGGTGTGCGGCAGCCGCTCGGATCCGGCCATGCGGGCGACGTATTCCTCGGCGGTAATCTGCACCTGGTCGAGCAGGTCTTCGCCTTCGATAATCACATGAAGTGGAATCACGTAAATGCCGAGCTCTTGGGCGCGGGCGGGGGAGATGTCCGACGTGGAGTCGGTTATGATGGCAAAAGACATAATTGCACCTTTCGTTGGGGCGCTTGCGCGCCGCCTTCTGAGAGCAAAGTGCGACAAGTATAGTAGAGTCGCTCCACATTGCTAGGTTCAATTGTTGAATAGTCAACAGTTTGAAGTGTCGGTGTGGAAATCGTCAACTGGGGAAGAGGGATGTCGATGGAGGCTCTGGAGATATGCAAGCGGTCGGTCGTGCTGTTTGATTTTGACGGCACGGTGGCCGATACGGGCCGGGCGGTGATGACCTCGACGCGTAAAACGCTGGCTGCGCGCGGGTTTTCTGAGGCGCAGATGGGTGACCTGCGCCGCATGATCGGGCCTCCGTTGTGGAAGAGCTTCCACGACTTTTACGGCTTCTCGCGCGAGGAGTCGCTTGTGGTGGCCGACGAGTACCGTGCCTTTTTTGATGAGCTGGGACCGGAAGAGTACCCCGTGTTCGATGGAATTCCCGAACTGCTCGATGGCTTGGCCGCCCAGGGGCATCACTTGGCCGTGGCGACGTCGCGCATGGAGGCAAAGTGCATCGACATGGTGGGCGAGCTGGGGCTTTCGCAGTTTGAGGCGGTGGTCGGTATGAATCCGCCGCAGGGGCGCGAGACCAAGGCCGATTCTGTTCGCGATGCCCTGGCGGCGCTCGGCGCGACGGCGGACGATGCCGTGATGATCGGCGATCGCTTTAACGATGTGGAGGGCGCGCACGCAAGGGGCGTGCCGTGCATTGGCATCTATTCGGGCGCGGCGGTGCCGGGCGAGCACGAGGCGGCGGGCGCCGATGCAGTGGTGCACTCGGTGGCCGAGCTTGCTAAACTTTTCGCCATCTAATGACGTTATGCGAGGGGCGGGTGTGGCCGTCGCTCATTGGTAAGGAGGTCGTCCATGAATCAGGTGGAGCAGAGCGTTACCGAGTATGTCGACGAGATCTGGGAAGATGTCGTTGCCGATATCGAGCAGCTGGTGAGCTATCCGTCCGTGGCCGTTGCTGCCCATGCGGAGCCCGGTGCGCCGTTTGGCCGCCCGGTCCGTGATGCGCTCGATTGTGCGCTCGGCATTGCGCAAAAGCTCGGCTACCAGACGAGCGACGACGAGGGCTATGTGGGCATCGCCGACATTCCCGGCCGCGGCGATAAGCAGCTTGCGACCATCTGCCATGTGGATGTGGTGCCCGCCGGTCCCGGTTGGAACACCGACCCGTTTGCGATGGAGCGCCGCGAGGGCTGGCTGCTCGGTCGTGGCGTGATCGACGACAAGGGCCCGGCCGTGTTGTCGCTCTACGCCGGTGCCTACCTGATCAAGCACGGCATTGTGCCGCGCTATACCTTCCGCGCGCTACTGGGCTGCGATGAGGAAGTGGGCATGTCCGACGTTCACCATTATCTGGAGAACTACGCAGACCCCGACTTTTTGTTTACGCCCGATGCCGAGTTCCCGGTCTGCAATGCCGAGAAGGGCCAGTTTGGGGCGACGTTTGTGAGCTCCAAGATCGACGACGGGCGCATCGTATCGTGGAGCGGTGCCGAGGCGAGCAACGCCATTCCGTCGCAGTCTATCTGCGAGCTCGCGATTGCCGCCGATGCGCTGCCGGCGCCCGTTGAGAACGCCGACCGCCTGGAGATCACGGCGCTCGATAACGGGCATGCGCAGATTTTCGCCCACGGTATTGGCGGTCACGCTTCGATGCCCGAGGGAACGATCAATGCCGTCGGCCTCATCGTGGCGTATCTGCGCGAGGCCGAGGACGCGTTTGGTGCACGCGACGAGCGCCTGCTGACGCCCGCCGAGCACGAGTTTGTCAAGTTTCTGACCTTTGCACATGCGGATGCCTATGGCCACGGCCTGGGTATCGACGCGACGAGCCCGGCGTTTGGCCCGCTCACGTGCAACCCCGGTGTTATCCGTGTGATGGATGGACATATTGAGCAGGTCATCGACGTACGTTTCCCCGACAGCACGAGCGCCGATACCATCTGCGAGCAGCTCGAGCCGCTCGTGGGCCGCTTTGGCGTGACGTGCCGCGTGGGTCGTGCAAAGGTGCCGTTCTCGGTGTCCGCCGACGATCCGGCCGTGAAGGCGCTTATTGATACCTATAACGAGTTTACGGGCAAGCATGCCGAGCCCTTTGCCATGGGCGGCGGCACGTACGCGCGCAACTTTGCCCGCGCCGTGTCGTTTGGCCCCGAGGAAACCGGCCTGGAGCTGCCCGCATGGGGTGGCCAGATGCACGGCCCCAACGAGTGCGCCAACGAGGAACAGCTCAAGCAGGCGCTCAAGATCTACATCGTGGCGATCCTCCGTTTGAATGAATTAGAGCTTTAGGGTTTCGCGGTTTCCTAATCTAAGTTGCGATGGAATAGTTCCTAGAATGGGCCATTTGATGGCCAAGCAGGAACTATTTCACCGCAACTTTGTTTTTATTGGTGTAAAAGGCGGGCCATGCTTGGGGGCGGGTTTGTTATTCGTTTGTAAAGCCGAGTCGCGCTTGAGGTAATGGTCTATCAAATGCCCGTAAGAAACCGCAGTTGGAGCGGGCACCGCCCGATCGAGGCCGTATCTTTCCAAACAGCAAAGCGGGCAGGGTGCCCGCGAGTCGCATGTATGAAAGGAAGATTATGCTCGATCAGGCTTATTCTCGTCGTCAGTTCCTCGGCCTCGCTGGTGGTCTTGCCAGCTTCGTGGGCCTCGGCCTCGTTGGTTGCGGCGGCGCAGGCGCTTCCAACGCCGCCGACAAGGGCAGCGCCGCTGCCGAGTCCGTCTCCGGCGAGGTGACCTACGACGGCGCCTCCTCGTTCCAGGCTCTCGTCGAGGCCGCTGCCGAGAAGTTCATGGACGCCAACCCGGACGTCTCCGTCTCTGGCTCGGGCAACGGTTCGGGCAAGGGCCTGACCGCCGTTGCCGCCGGTACCGTCACCATCGGTAACTCCGACGTCTTCGCCGAGACCAAGCTCGAGGCCGACCAGGTCAAGAACCTCGTCGACCACGAGGTCGCCGTCGTGGGCATGGGTCCCGTCGTCTCCAAGAACGTGAAGGTCGACGACTTGTCCCTCGAGCAGCTCAAGGGCATCTTCTCCGGCCAGATCACCAACTGGAAGGAGGTCGGCGGCGACGACGCCACCATCGTCGTCCTCAACCGCAAGGCCGGCTCCGGCACCCGCGCCACCTTCGAGGCCGCCATCTTTGGTGACGAGGCCGTCGACTTTAAGGGCGACGCCGAGCTCGACAAGTCCGGCGACGTCCAGACTCAGATGGCCAGCACCGACAACGCCATCTCCTACCTCGACTTCTCGCACTTCGACGACTCCAAGTTCAACGCCATCAAGGTCGAGGGCGTGGAGCCCAAGAGCGCAAACGTCACTGACGACTCCTTTAAGATCTGGGCGACCGAGCACATGTACTGCGCAAAGGACGCCGACGAGGCCACCAAGGCCTTCCTGGAGTTCATGCTTTCCGACGACGTCCAGGGCAAACTCGTCGAGGAACAGGGCTTTATCCCTGTCTCTGCCATGAAGGTCGTCAAGGACGCCAGCGGCAAGGTCTCCGCTAAATAAGTAATCGCCCCGGAAAGGTTTGCAATGGCAAAACAGCTGCCAAAGCGCGACCTTGAGAACGTGGGCCTGGGCGTCACGGGCGCGTGCGTAGCGCTCGTGACGCTTGTCGTTGCCGCGCTCATCTTTATGGTCGCCCAAAAGGGCCTCTCGGCTTTTCTCAAGGACGGCGTTTCGGTCGTCGAGTTCTTTACCGGCACCAAGTGGGACCTGGCCAACACGGCCGAAAACGGACTGCCCTATACCGGCGCCCTGCCCCTGATCGTCACCTCGTTTGCGGTCATGGTGCTCTCCACGCTTATCGCGCTGCCCATCGCCATCGGCTCTGCTATCTTTGCGGTCGAGATTAGCCCTAAGTTTGGCTCCAAGGTGTTTCAGCCGCTTATTGAGCTTTTGACCGGCATTCCCTCGGTCGTCTTTGGCCTGGTCGGCTTTCACGTGGTCGTCGGTCTTCTGAAGAGCGTTTTCCACGTGAGCACGGGCCTGGGCATCTTGCCCGGCGCCATCGTGCTGGCCGTCATGATCTTGCCGACGATGACCACCCTTTCGGTCGATGGCCTGCGTGCCGTGCCCGATAGCTACCGTCAGGGTTCGCTCGCGCTGGGCTACACCCGCTGGCAGACCATCTGGCACGTGGTACTCAAATCCGCCATGCCGTCGCTCATGACCGCGGTCATCCTTGGCATGACCCGCGCCTTTGGCGAGACGCTCGCCGTGCGCATGGTTATCGGCGGTATCGAGGCCATGCCGACGTCGCTGCTGTCGCCGGCGTCCACCATCACCACCACGCTCACCACGTCCATGGCGGTCTATGCCGAGGGCTCGGCCCAAGACGACGTCCTGTGGGCGCTCGGTCTGCTGCTGATGGGCATGAGCCTCATCTTTATCCTGATCATCCACCTTATCGGCCGCAAGGGGGCGAAGGCTCGTGGCTAGCACGCGCATTCATATCGACGAGGCGAGACTCAGGCGCGCCCAAAAGCAGGACCGCATCGCCACGGGCGTGCTGACGGCAATTGTCGCCATCGTCATGCTCATCGTCGTCTCCATGGTGGCCTATATTCTGTTCGAGGGCATCTCGACGCTGTTCCAGCCGGGATTTCTCACGCAGCCCGCGCGCGCCAACGGAACCCAGGGCGGCGTGCTCTACCAGCTGTTCGACTCGTTCTATCTGCTGTTGATCACCCTAGGTATCTCGGTGCCCATCAGCTTGGGCGGCGCGGTCTTCCTGGTTGAGTACGCGCCGGACGGCCCCATCCGCGACATCGCCTCCACCGCCATCGAGACGCTGTCCTCGCTGCCTTCCATCGTCGTCGGCATGTTCGGCTTTCTGGTCTTCTCGGTGCAGCTGGGCTGGAAGTACTCCATCATCTCCGGCGCCGTCGCGCTCACCATGTTCAACATTCCCATCCTGGTGCGCGTGATCCAGCAGGCGCTCGAGGACGTGCCGCAGGCCCAGCGCGATGCGTGCCTGGCCATGGGCCTCACCCGTTGGGAAGCCACGCTGCACATCCTGATCCCCGAGGCCATGCCCGCCATCGTGACCGGTATCGTGCTTTCGGCCGGCCGCGTGTTTGGCGAGGCCGCGGCGCTGCTCTTTACCTCGGGCATGAGCTCGCCGGTGCGTCTGAACTTCTTGAGCTTTAACCTGTCGAGTCCCACTTGCGCCTGGAACGTGTTCCGCCCCGGTGAGTCGCTCGCCGTGCACATCTATAAGATCTACGGCGAGGGCAGCCCCGAGGCACAGCAGATTGTTTGGGGCACCGCGGCACTGCTGATGATCTGCGTGCTGCTGTTTAACGTAGTCGCCCGTATCGTGGGCAAGCAACTGGCAAGGAGGATGACGGCCGAATGAGCGAGATAAATGCATCGCCCGCAACCGAAGCGGCCGCGTCCGAGACCCAGGACTTTTTGTCGAGCGTGGGGGAGAGCGAGAAGCGCGTGCGCGTAAGCGGCAAAGCCGTGAGCGACGAGGTCGTGCTTTCCACCAAGGACGTCAACGTTTACTATGGCGACCACCATGCGCTGCACGATACGTCGCTCGACTTTCACAAGGGCGAGATCACGGCGCTCATCGGGCCTTCGGGCTGCGGTAAGTCGACCTTTTTGCGCAGCCTCAACCTTATGAATCGCGAGATTCGCGGCTGCCGCGTGGAGGGCGAGATCAACTACCGCGGGCGCAACGTGAACACCAAGACCGAGAACACCTACGAGCTGCGTCGCTCCATTGGCATGGTGTTTCAGCAGCCCAACCCCTTTCGCAAGTCCATTCGCGACAACATCACGTTTGCGCCCAAACGCCACGGCATTACTGACCGCGACGAGCTCGATCGCATGGTCGAGGAAAGCCTGCGCGGCGCGGCGCTGTGGGACGAGGTCAAGGACAAGCTCGACAAGAGCGCCTACGCGCTTTCGGGCGGCCAGCAGCAACGCCTGTGCATTGCGCGCACGCTGGCGCTCAATCCCGATGTGATTCTGTTTGACGAGCCCTGCTCGGCGCTCGACCCCATCTCGACGCTGGCAATCGAGGACCTGATGTCATCGATTGTTGCCGATCGCGCCATCGTCATCGTGACGCACAACATGGAGCAGGCGTCGCGCGTGTCCAACCGCACGGCGTTTTTCTACATGGGCGATATGGTCGAGTACGACGAGACCGACGAGATTTTCCAACGGCCCAAGGATAAGCGGCTGAATGATTACCTCACCGGCATGTTCTCCTAGTCCGGGACATGCTTGAGGCCCGCGGCGGCCATGGTTGCCGCGGGACTGATTGGAGAGGCGGGTCATCTCTTGCGGGAGATGGCCCGCCTTTTTGCTCTGCGACCGAAACGACCACCACAAAGGGGACAGGCACCTTCGTGGTGGTTTGGGGTGGGGCTCGCTGCTATCATGGACAACGTTGAATTTCTACGAAGGAGCAGGGCATATGGCGATTCTTTTGGGATGCGATTCCGTCAGCCTAGAGTTTCCCACCAAGCATATTTTCGATAGCGTGACGCTCGGCGTGGACGAGGGCGACCGCATTGGCATCGTCGGTAAAAACGGCGACGGCAAGTCGACGCTGCTGAGCGTGCTCGCCGGCACACTGGAGCCCGACGACGGCCGCGTGACGCATCGCCGCGACACGACGATTGGTTTGCTCGGCCAAAAGGACGATCTGGTCGATACCGACACCGTGCATCATGCCGTCGTCGGCGACACGCCCGAGTACGAATGGGCCTCGAGCCCGCGTACGCGCCAGATCCTGGCCGGCCTTATTAGCGATGTGCCCTGGGAGGGCACGGTGGGCGAGCTTTCGGGCGGTCAGCGCCGCCGCGTGGACCTCGCGCGCCTGCTGATCGGCGACTACGATGTGCTCATGCTCGACGAGCCCACCAACCATCTGGATATGCGCACCATCAACTGGCTCGCGCGCCACTTAAAGGCCCGCTGGCAGCGCGGCCAGGGCGCCATGCTCGTGGTCACGCACGACCGTTGGTTCTTGGACGAGGTCTGCACCAGCATGTGGGAGGTCCACGACGGCCAGGTCGATCCCTTCGAGGGCGGCTACTCCGCGTATATCCTTCAGCGCGTAGAGCGCGACCGCATGGCCGCCGTTACCGAGGAGCGCCGTCGCAACATGGCGCGCAAGGAGCTCGCGTGGCTGAGCCGCGGCGCACAGGCGCGCTCCACCAAGCCCAAGTTTCGTGTGGATGCCGCCCGCGAGCTCATTGCCGACGTGCCGCCCGTGCGCGACGAGCTGGAGCTCAAGCGCCTGGCGGTGAGTCGCCTGGGCAAGCAGGTTATCGACGTGGTCAATGTGGACGCCGGCTATGCCGATACCGACGGCTCGCCCAAGCAAGTGCTCTCCGACGTGACCTGGCTCATTGGTGCGGGCGACCGCTATGGTCTTTTGGGCGAGAACGGCGCCGGCAAGTCCACACTGCTCGATGTGATTCAGGGCAAGATCGCGCCCCTGCGCGGCCGCGTGAAGATTGGCCAGACGGTGCGCTTTGGCGTGCTGTCGCAGCAGCTCGAGGAGCTCGAGCCCTACATGGGCGACACAATCCGCGAGGTGCTCAGCAACTACAAGAAGTACTACGTTATCGATGGCAAGGAGACCTCGCCCGAGAAGCTCTGCGAGCGTCTGGGCTTTACGACGCAGCAGCTCTGGAGTCGTATCGGCGATCTTTCGGGCGGACAGCGCCGTCGCCTGTCGCTGCTGCTGACGATTCTGGATGAGCCCAATGTGCTCATCTTGGACGAGCCCGGCAACGACCTGGATACCGACATGCTGGCGATTGTCGAGGACCTGCTCGATGGTTGGCCCGGCACGTTGATTCTGGTAACGCATGATCGCTTTTTGATGGAGCGCGTGACCGACCAGCAGTGGGCGCTGCTCGATGGTCACCTGACGCATATGCCCGGCGGCGTCGACCAGTACCTGCGCCTGTGCAATGCCACCGCCGAGGGCGAGCCCGTGGGTGCGCCGAGCGCCAAGACCGGCACGTTTGACACCGGTGCCGCGGCAGCTGCGGCCGAAAAGCCCAAGGCGAGCGGTCAGCCCAATGGCCTTTCCAATGCCGAGCGCCAGAAGCTCCGCCGCGAGGTGAGCTCGCTCGAGCGCAAGATGGAGACGCAGCGCGCTCGCGTGGAGGAGGCCGAGGCCGCGATGGCTCAGGTCGACCCCACCAACTACACGGCGCTGGGCGAGCAGCAGGCAAAGATCGACGAGGCTCACGCCGCTATGGACGAGCTGGAGATGGCGTGGCTCGAGGCGAGCGAGAAGCTCGAGGGCGAGGAGTAGACGAGGATGATCAAAGCCGCGTTTTTCGATATCGACGGCACGCTACTGAGCTTTAAGACGCACCGGATTCCGGCGTCGGCGCAGCAAGTGCTCGACAGCTTTCACGAGCAGGGGATTGCGTGCGTGATCGCCACGGGCCGTCCGACCTACCAGATGCCCGATTGGCTGTTCGATCTTGGTTGGGATGCGTACATTACGCTTTCGGGCCAGCACTGCTTTGATGCCGAGGGCGTTTACCGCAGCTGCCCGATTGATCCGGACGACGTTGCGGTGATTGTGGACCAGGTGGCGCAGGGGCGCTATGACTCACTGTGCATGCAGGGCGAGAACTCGTTTGTGAACCGCCTGTCCGAGCGCGTGGTGACGGCCGGTAACAACGCGGGAATCGTCTACCACGAGGAGCCGTTTGAGCACGCCTTCGATGCGCCGGTTTACCAGTTCTGCGCCTTTGTGGATCCGGCCGACGAGCATATCGTGACCGATGCCGTGTCGCATTCGCTCACCACGCGCTGGTGCGACCTGTTCTGCGACATTATTCCGGCCAACGGCGGCAAGGACCTGGGTGTGGCGGCGACGCTGGAGCGCCTGGGCATCGACGCGAGCGAGGCGATCGCCTTTGGCGATGGCGAGAACGACCTGTCGATGTTTGCCGCCGTGGGCACGAGCGTGGCCATGGGCAACGCGCAAGACACGGTAAAGGCTGCGGCGAGCTACGTGACGACCGCCGTGGACGACGACGGAATTTACAACGCCGCAAAGCACTTTGGGCTGCTATAGCTGCGGCTCGGCACTTGGGGACGTTCCTTTTCTGCCGGCAGTTGGGGACGCCCCTTGCGCGTGGTGTGCCGCGTCGCCCGGCCGGACAGCCACGCATGCTACAGGTTCTTGACACCCATCGCGCGCATGGCGTTCAGGATGGCAATGATCGCCACGCCCACGTCGCCAAAGACGGCGAGCCACATGTTGGCAATGCCCAGTGCCGCAAGTACCAGAATCAGCATCTTAATGCCCAGTGCAAAGATGATGTTCTGCCAAACAATCGTCATGGTCTTGCGAGCCACGCGGATCGCGCGGGAAATGTTGGACGGCTTGTCGTCCATCAGCACAACGTCCGCTGCCTCGATCGCGGCGTCGGAGCCCATGGCGCCCATGGCAATGCCCACATCGGCACGGGTGAGCACGGGCGCATCGTTGATACCGTCGCCCACAAAGGCGAGCTTGCCCTTGCCCGATTCGGTCGCCAGCAATGCCTCGACGCGCTCGACCTTGTCACCTGGCAGAAGCTGCGCGTGAAACTCATCGACTCCCAGCTGATTGGCCACGGCGGCGGCCACTTCCTCGCGGTCTCCCGTGAGCATGACGGTGCGCTTGACGCCGGCGGCGTGCAGCTCACGAATCGTTTGCTCGGCATCGGCCTTGACGGTGTCGGCAATTACGATGTGACCGGCATAGACGTCATCGACCAGCACATGGAGGATAGTGCCGACGACCTCACAGTCCGGTGTTTCAACACCGGACGCGGCGAGCATCTTGGCGTTGCCGACGACGACGTGCTTGCCGTCGATGTTCGCCGTCACGCCGTGGCCCGCGTCGTTGGTGGAGTCGCATACACGCTTGGGGTCGAGTTGGCCCTGGAAGGCGGCGCGCACCGACTGCGCGATGGGGTGGTCGGAGAACGACTCGGCGAGGGCTGCGACTTCAAGCAGCGATTGCTCGGTATAGCCGCCCTCGGGGTGCACCGCGACGACTGAGAACGTGCCGTTGGTGAGTGTGCCGGTTTTGTCGAAGACGACGGTATCCACATCGGCGAGCGCCTCGAGGTAGTTGGAGCCTTTGATGAGAACTCCCAGCTTGGACGCGCCGCCGATGCCGCCAAAGAAGCTCAGTGGCACGCTAATTACGAGTGCGCACGGGCAGCTGACGACGAGGAAGGTCAGGCCGCGCAGGATCCAATCGGACCAAGCACCGGTCACCAGGCCGCCGCCGAGCGCGAGCACCGCTGCCGCGCCGGTGACGGCGGGCGTGTAGACGCGGGCGAACCGTGTGATGAAGTTTTCGGTGCGTGCTTTCTTCTCGCTGGCGTTTTCCACGAGCTCCAGGACGCGCGCGACGGTGGACTCGCCAAAGGGTTTGGTGGTGCGCACGCGGATAAGACCCGTCATGTTGATGCAGCCGCTGATGATATCGTCGCCGGTCTTGGCGGTACGGGGGACTGACTCGCCGGTGAGGGCGGCGGTGTCGAGCTGGGTTACGCCCTCGACGATAACGCCGTCGATGGGCACGCGCTCGCCGGGCTTGATGACAATGACGGTGCCGACGGCGATGTCATCGGGAAAGACCTGCTCGAGCGTGCCGTCAGCCTGCTCAACGTTGGCGTAATCGGGCGCGATGTCCATCATGGCGCTGATCGATTTGCGGCTCTTGCCCACGGCGTATGCCTGGAACAGCTCGCCGACCTGGTAGAACAGCATAACGGCGGCGCCTTCGGCCATGTGCGGGTCGGTATCGGGGAAGAGCACCGTGGCAAACGCGCCGATGGTCGCGACGGCCATGAGGAAACTCTCGTCGAAGGCCTTGCCGCGGCGGATGTTGCTGAATGCCTTTTGGAGCACGTCGTAGCCGGCAATCAAAAACGGCACGAGGAACAGCACAAAGCTGGCGTAGATGTTGCCTGGGGTGCCGAATGCGGCGGTGAGGGTGCCGAGCTCATCGAGGGCGTACACCACGACAAAAATACCCAGCGCTACCAGGATGCGGTTGCGTTTATGCTCGAGTGACTCTTTTTTCTTGCGCTTCTTCTTTTTCTTCTTGGGGTCGGCGGTGGCCATGACTCGTATCCTCCCATTTGAATGTATGAACACCCGCTCATATAACATCGCGACAAAGGACGCGACAAGCGCGGCCTTGCGTATCAGCGTATGCGCAGGCTAGAGAATGATCTCGCAGTCCGGCTCAGCGTCGGCGGTGAACTCCACGACGCGATCAAGGACCTCGTCGAACTCAGCGTCGTCGGCTTCGAGCGTCAGCTTCTGAGTCATAAAGTTGACCGAAACGGATTTGACGCCCTCGAGCTTGGCGAGTTCGTCCTGAAGCTTACGCGCGCAGTTGGCGCAGTCGATCTCGTCGAGCTTGAACTGCTTTTTCATGATGGGTTCCTTTCCCTGTATTTGCGGCTTGGGTGCAGACCGCGCTGGTACCGTGGTTGGTCGCTATTCGCAGATGTGGCTCATGCCTTGGTTGAGCATGGTGTAGACATGATCGTCGGCGAGCGAGTAGAGGATGTTGCGCCCGTCGCGCCGGAATTTAACCAGGTGCGACTGTTTGAGCGTGCGCAGCTGGTGCGACACCGCGGACTGCGAGGTCGCAGTCGCCTCGGCGATGTCTGCCACGCAGAGTTCGCGGCCCATGAGAGCGTAGAGGATCTTGATACGCGTGGTGTCGCTGAAAACCTTGAACAAGTCGGCAAGGTCGTACAGCAGCTCCTCGTCGGGAAGGTCCTCGGGCGAGCAAGTGGTGGGGATGTCGGGCACGATGGTGGTGTCGATGTCGGTCCTTATTTCATCGGCGTGTTCGCTCATTGCAATATCCTTTCATATGAACATGTGCTCATATAACTTACTTCCGAGTATATGAGCGCATGTTCATATGTCAATATAATTTGCGATTTTTTTTGTTGTCGATTGGCCCCAGAGGCGGCTAAGGGCATTGTGGACGCGGTTAAGGCCGCCGATGCCAACGTGGGTATCCCGGCGACGTGCAAAAACGGGAGTTTTCAGCATCGACGCGGGGTTATTTATTGCATGATACGGCGTCGTTTGCCGCCACAGGGCTTTACTGGAGTGCAAATGGCAATAGATATTCCCCAGCTGTTGCCTAAATTAGATCGAAAACAGCGGCTTCGGTGCAAAATGGGGCAATTCGGCCGCCCTCGGATACTCGGCTCTGCTGAAAACTCCCGTTTTTGCACGTCGCCGGGGTACCCACCCTGTCAGTCCGCCTCTGTTCTGGCCCCGTACACCCTGCCTTCGGGTGTGGAGGTGCTTGTTTGGGCGAACTCCGGACAATCCAGCTCGATGACTTGCATGTCGTCGATGGCCGGGACATTGTTGATCGTCGGGTCGTCCAGCGAGATGCCCTCGAGCACTGCGCGCTCGAGCTCAAGTGCATTACCCTGCGCTGCGTCTTGACGGAGGAGCTCCTCAATACGCTTCTTTTCCTCGATAAATCTCCTGAGCACAAATTGTCGTAGCTCTTCTTGCTTGATTGCGAAATCTTTGGGCAGGCGCGATGGGCGAATGCCCTCCTTTCGCTGGATTGCCTCCATAACCCTGGCGAAGGCGCTGGCGTGCATAAAGGAATAGCGACTGACGGTAATGATTCCGCAGCCCATGGACGCCAGCGCGTTCTTGCGCTCTTCGTCAATGGCGCGGTCTTCTTCGGCATCGTGCTGAAATCCGTTGTATTCGATGTCGGTTCGGGACCGCTTGAGATATGCATCCATATAGAACTTTTCGCGCCGCGTGAGATTCTTTGCGGCAGCTGTGACCTTTACTTCGTAGTCGGTCTCGATCTCGCTAATGCCAAGACCGCCCTCGCGCCTGGGTAGCGTGAGCATCATGACAAACGCCGTTTCCATCGGCGATCGGCATCCGTCCCGCACGCATTGGATGGCTTTTCGGGCAAGTTCGAGGCCCTTGCAGTCGATGAGGGAGTTAAAGAAATGTTTAAGGCTCGAAGTCGAGGTGAGCGCGAAGCGCTCAGTATAGGATGTCGAGGCATCGTGCCCAAGGGAATAGGCGCCACACAGTTCGAAGTAGTACTCCACAAGTTCTCGAAAGGGAAGATAGGTTGCGGCCTGAAGCGCACAGAGTTCGACGCCGACAATATAGATGTCGTCGGCAAGCTTGATAAAGCGCGAGCCCGCGAATCGCTTGGATGATACGTGGCACTTGCAGCCCGTCATGCTGCGCACGTTTGCGCGCTCGAACACCGTTGTATCGAGCGGGGCATCGTTATCCAGAGCGACGTTGTGCCTGGCGAGCCAGTCGGCGGCAGAGTCGAGCAGCTCCTTGCTGGGGCGCGCCCCGTAGATCTTGGCAGGGCTGCAGGGCTCGGTGCCAATTGCGGATACCGAGTATGCGGCTTGGTAGACCGCTTTTGCCGTGTTATGTGAAAGCACGATACTCATACAGATAGCATGGCAGACCAGGCAGCGGGGCTCGCAATGAATGCCAAGGTAAAATGTCGCGGCATAACAAAAGCTGTCCAAGCGCTTGACGCCAATGATGGAGAAAGATGCTATTTGGAGCATTGTCGCAGCTCGCTGGCTACGCAGACCTCCACAACTGATGCTGGTCAGCATCGTTTTGATGCAAAGGCGGCGTCAACAAAAATGTGCAATTTGGCTTGAACATACGCAGATGAAGTACTTGGTTATGCGGCGGCTAGACATCGGGGGCTGGAGGGCCATGTTGTACGGCGCGAAAAACAGGCCGATATCCGCTTGGACATCGGCCCGTTTTTGCGTCGCTTGAGGGGGGCGCCTCGGCGTGTCGCTTTTGCGCCGGGCGCTATGGTCCGGCAAGTATTGCTCGCGAATGGCGCCTCTGCTTGGCAATCTACTTGGCAAACAGGTTCTTGAGGTTGAACTCGGCCTGCACCGTGCGGAGCATGAGGTCGGTGTCGTCGAGGCCCAGGTGCTGCTCGTTGGCGTCGGGCGCGAGGGTGCCGCGACGGCGTGCCCAGTTCTCGAGTGCGGCGGGTGCGGACTCGCGGGGGAGCGAGCGCACGTCGGCGTCCAGACTGCGGCAGATCTGGCGCGAGTCGATGACGATAATCTTGCCGGCTCGGCGCGCCTCGGCATAGCCGTCCAGATGGATCTTGAACCAGCTGTCCTCAAAGGCGGCGTTGTGCGCCATGTACGGGTATTTCTTCATGAGCTTGAGCAGCTGCTTTTGCAGCTCCTTGTTCTCGCGGAAGGGCGTTTTGCCGTCGATGTCGTCCCAGGTGATGTGATGGATATTCGACAGCGGCACATCTTCGCCGCGGTAGATATCGGGCAGGCCGCAATAGTGTGCCTCGGCGTCGTGCGGGACGGCGTCGCTGGTGAGCTCCATGATCTCCCAGCCCACGTTGATGATGTAGCCGCGCTCGGGTGCACGGCCGGTGGTCTCGATGTCGATGCCGAGCACCGTGCCCTGGATGGGCTTGCGGGCGTACGCCACGCCGAGCGCATCGCGGTCGCCGCGGATCTCGCGCATGACGGACGCGGCGGTGCGCTTTTGCATCTTGCCGATGGCGGCGCAGGTATCGGCGTCGGACAGGCCGCGCGAAAGCGTCACGGGCGTCACGTTGCGCAGGCGTGCCTCGCCAATCTGGTCGCATAGGTCGCGGTTGCGGTCGGCCAGGTCGCGCACGGTGGCAAAGTCGAAGCCAGGGTCGCCCTCGGCGGTAAAGTACTCGGTCTCGAGCACCTTGAGGGCCTCTTCGCCTTTTTGACGCTCGGATTCCATGGCGGCGTGATCGCCATAGATGAACATGGGGATAAACGGCTGGCGCTCGTATTCGAGTGCTTGCGAAACGTTCATATACTGCTCCTTGGACGGGCCGCGTCGTGCGGCTCGGGGTCATTGAGATGTGGCGAGATGATAGTTTACCACAGGCAACTATTGGCATCACGCCTAGGACAACTACAATACCCTAGTTGACCGCTAGGACTTTTACAATGCTGCCGAAAGACACGAAAGGTTCCATCCGTCATGGATTTGCTGATTGATATTTTGCTCGACGCCGGCAAGGACACGCTCTCGCTGGTGCCGTTCTTGTTGGTGACATATCTGGCCCTCGAGACGCTGGAGCATGTGGCGGGCGATCGCGTCAACGGCGCCATCAAGCGTGCCGGCGCCGCTGGCCCCGTGGTTGGCTCGTTGCTGGGCATGGTGCCGCAGTGTGGCTTTTCGGCGATGGCGGCAACGCTGTACGCCGGTCGCGTCGTGACGTTGGGCACGCTGGTGGCGGTGTTTCTCTCGACCTCCGACGAGATGCTGCCACTGCTGCTTGCCGAGCAGGTTCCCGTGCAGACTATGGCGATGCTTTTGGCTTCGAAGGCGCTGATCGCGCTGGTCACGGGCTTTATCGTAGATGCCGCCATTCGCGGTCTGCGTCGCAACGCCCGTGCTCATGCGGCGATCCGCCGTACCGTGTTGGGAACCGCTGCCAATCCGGCGCACGTTAACTGCGCACATGACGATCACAGCGGCGGTGACATCATCGACGAGGTGGCCGAGGCGGGCGTGAGCGCCGACCACATCCATGAGCTGTGCGAGCGCGACCATTGCGGTTGTGATGAAGACGAGGACGAGCGTGACCACGGACATGGCCACGACCACGGACACGAGGGCGAGCACGAACACCACCACGGTCACTCCCACTCACACAAAGGCGCGCCCGTCCTGTCGATTATCCGCAGCGCGATCTCGCACACCGTACAGGTTTCGGTATTCATTTTCCTGGTGACGCTGATTCTGGTCGCCGTGCTCGAGACCTTCGGCGAGTCCGCGATCGAGCAGTTCCTGCGCGGCAACGAGACGCTCGCCGTCCTGGGTTCGGCGCTTGTCGGCCTCATTCCCAACTGCTCGGCGAGCGTGGTCATTACGCAGCTGTATCTGGAAGGCGCGCTGCAGCTGGCACCGATGCTCGCCGGCACGCTCATTTCTGCCGGCGTGGGTTACCTGGTACTGTTCCGCACCAACCGCAGCGCTCGCGAAAACGCGGTGTTCCTGGTCATGATGTACGTCATCGGCGCCGGCTGGGGCCTTATCCTTTCCGCCTTTGGCCTCTAAGTGGATGTTTGAGGTATCCCGTAAAAACTGGGGCATGCCTCAAACATCTACCGCCATGACCGGCGTTGGATGCGCGCCAATCGCCAAAACAAAAAGGTAGATTTTTAGGTATGTCCCAAAAATCTACCTTGGTTAGCGCAGCAGGTCGGTGAGGTTGCGCTTAAAGCGGGCGCGGTCTTCGCTGGTGAAGGCTGCCGGTCCACGGGTGCGACCGCCGGCGCGGCGCACCTTCTTTTCTTCGTGACGAATAAACAGCTGCATATCGATGGTGGCTTTGTCGTACACGCGCCCGCGCACGCCGATGGCGGCGGCATCGCGACCGAGCACCATGCTGGCCAGGCCAATGTCCTGTGTCACGACCACATCGCCTGCCTGCAGACGCTCGATAATGGCAAAGTCGGCGCTATCGGCGCCCACGCTCACGTCGAGCGTTGTGACCCAAAAGCCACGTCGCGCGTGCTCGGCATCGCGCGGGTCGTCACGGCGAATGTGCCGCTCCAGGTTTTGCGTGCTGTTGCCGGCAACAACCACGGCAACACCCGCCCGTCGCGCGCAGTCGATCGACTCACGCGTGACCGGGCAGGCGTCGGCATCAATAAACAGCGTTCGCGGCATCTAGTGCACCAGCTTGCCAAAGCGGATAGCGCGAATAACCAGCGTCACGCCAAACACCAGGAGTGCAGCGCCGGTAAAGATGACGAGCATCTTTGCCGACCACAACGGATAGATGAACACGAACACGCCGGCGATGATGGAGAGCGCGCCGCTCAGGATGGCGAGGGCGCGGTTGGAAGAAAGCTCGGACTCCAGAATCGACATGATGCCCTCGACAATCCAGCCAAAGCCGGCCACGACCACCACAAGCGTGCTGAGCGTCGCGGTCGAAAGCGCCTGGTTGCGCAGGATCACCACGCCGCCCAAGATGATGAGCAGGTTGGCGAGGATGCTCGTGACGCGCCAGCCGGCGGGCAGCAGCGGCTCAAAAATGGCGGTGAACAGCCTGACGCCAGCCGTGATCACAAAGTAGAAGCCCAGTACGGTCGTCAAAAAGACGAGGGTCTTAGCGGGTGCAAACAGCAGCGCGATGCCGGCGATGAGTGCGATGACACCCGTGGCGGCGTAGATCCAGCGCACGGCTTTAATCGCCTTGCCTGCCATGCTTTTCTCGTCAAATCCAAACAGACTCGATTGCTGGTCGTCATTCTTAAAGATGCCCATGAGGCCTCCTTTCCGTGCGGCGTAAGCCGCGGTCGTTACAACCAGTATCGCCTAAAGGTACTGGTATATGGGTTGGGCAGGGCGAAACGTAACCCAAAGGCCCCGATTTGTTTCCGTTGTTCCCCACGTTGCAATTTTCTATTCAACAGGTGTAGAACATTGCAGCTCTGTTCGTTATTGCCTGCGTTTTAGGTTAGATTTTCCTAAGAACAATTGGCTTTTTGGGGGTCCCTATGAACGAAGCAGTTCCCGCGGCGCCGTCGAGCGCCGAGTCGATGGCAAAGCAGGGTTGCGAAAAGCTTGGCCTGGATGCGTTTGATGCGCTGGTCCGTCGCGCCCGCACATGCCGCCGTTTTGACGAGTCCATGCGCGTGCCGCGCGAGTTTTTGCTCGAGCTGGCAGAGCTGGCGCACCTGGTCCCCTGTGGCGCCAATGCTCAGCGCTTGCGTTTTCATGTGGTGAGCGGTGCCGAGGACTGCGCTCGCGTGTTTGACGAGCTCGCATGGGCCGGGGCGCTCAAGGACTGGCCGGGTCCTGCCGAGGGCGAGCGTCCGACCGGCTACATTGCAATTCTTGCCGAGCGCACCGTTCCCGGCAAGCCCGCCGCGCCTATCACCGAGGTCGACACGGGCATCGCGGCTCAGACGATGATGCTCGCCGCGCGCAGCGCAACGCCCGAGGTGGCGGCTTGCATGTTCAAGGCCTTTACGCCCCGCGCGATCGATGCGATGGGGCTCGACGGCGACAAGTACGAGCTCAAGCTGATCATGGCCTTTGGCGTGTCGGCCGAGACCCAGGTTATCGACGCGATCGATTCCAACCCCGACGGTTCTATTAATTACTGGCGCGACGAGGCGCAGGTGCATCACGTGCCCAAGCGTCCGCTTGCCGACGTGCTGGTGTAGTTGCGTCGTTGCGGCGCGATCCGGCGGCAAACCACCACAAAGGTGCCTGTCCCCTTTGTGGTGGTGCGAGGGGAGGGCGTGTGTCCGATCTGTATTTGGTTCGGCATGGGCAGACCGAGCTTAACGTGCAGAACATTTTGCAGGGCTGGCAAGACTCGCCGCTCACGGAGCGCGGGCGCGAGCAGGCACTGGCGACGCGCGCGGCGTTTGAGGCGCGCGGTATCTCCTTTGACCACGCGTATTCGTCTCCGTTGGGTCGGGCGCGCCACACGGCCGAGCTGATCGTTGGCGAGGATCTTCCCATAGAGCCGGTCGATGATTTGCGCGAGTGGCGCCTGGGCACGCTGGAGGGCACATCAAATCGCGATATGCCGCCGCAGCCCTGGGGCGATTATCCGGTGGCCTTTGGTGGCGAGTCGGAAGGCGAGCTTCGGGCGCGCATGGTCGCGGCGCTGTCCCGTATTATGGCCCGACCGCAGCACGATCGTGTGCTTGCGATCTCTCATGGCTCTGCCTGCCAGGAGTTTCTTAGATGCGTGACCGGCGGGGGAGAGCAGCCCGACAACGGTGCCGTGCTTCATTTTGGCTATTGCGACGGGGCGTTTTCGCTCCTTGATTGGTAACGAACGAAGGGACCCCTATGAACAAAGATCTGTATCTGGTCCGTCATGGACAGACAATATTCAACCTTAAACGCATTATTCAGGGATGGAGCGATTCGCCGCTCACGCAGTTGGGCTGCGAGCAGGCGGCGCGTGCCGGCATGTTCTTGCGTGCGCGTGGCGTTGAGCCCGATCACGCCTACACCTCGACGCTGCACCGCACCGAGCAGACTATCGCCAGCCTGTGGCCGGGCCTTGCCTACGAGCGTCTGGATGGCCTGCGCGAGTGGTTCTTTGGCGACTTTGAGGCCGAGCGCGTGATGCTGATGCCCGAGCGTCCGTGGCGTGACTTTTATCGTCAGTTTGGCGGTGAGGGCCAGATGCAGGTACGTGAGCGCATGGTGACGACGTTGACCGATCTTATGCGACGCCCGGACCATTCGTGCGTGCTCGCGGTGAGCCATGCCTCGGCCATCAAGGAGTTTTTGGATCACTCTAGGGGAGCGGCGGCCGACGAGCGCGAGCGCGTGCCGGGCAACTGCTCGGTTCTGCATTTTGCGTTTGACGATGCAACCGATACGTTTGAACTGGTCGAAGTCTTTACGCAGGAGGATTACGCGCGTGAGCTGGGGCTAGAGCCGCTCGTGGCGGCAGCGGGCCCGCGGCGTGGATGACGCTGGCGTTGCGGCGCGGTTTGCCGGCGTAATTGTTTGATGCGAAAGGGGCGGGGATGCATGCACGGGCATTGCATCTCCGCCCCTTGTTTGTTTGGATGCTGGGTTTTCCTGCTTCGCGTTTGAGTTTGCTAGAACCGTGAGATCTGGTGAGTGAGCAGACCCGTCGGAACCTGCGGCGCGCCGCCGCTGACCTGCGCGGCGGGGAACAGCACGGCCACGGTAAAGTTGAACGGCTCTTTGCCCGTGTAGGTGCCGGCTGCGCGGGCCTCGTCTGCCAGGAGCTGCGCCGCCCCTGCCAGCGCGGCAGCGTAGGCGGGGTCGTCTGCCGGCGCCGGCTCCGGTGCCTGATCGAGCATGGCTCGGATGGCGGCAACAGCGTCCTCGCGCTTGACTTCCCATACGCGATGCGTAATACCGGCGGGGTCGGTGACGGCGTAGAGCGACGCGCCCTCTTTGGCGGCGCCCAGGATGATATCCATGACGGGCGACGCCTCGTAGGCGAGCGACACGGGGCGCGGCTGCACCTTGAGCTCGGTGATCGCGCGCGCGGCGGCGAGTGCGTCGGCGCTCTCGACGGCAGCCTCGTCGTTACCCGTCAGCACGTTAACCGGGCAGATCGCCACAGCGCCCGTCACGCGCCCTGGCTCTCCGGAGCATTCGTACACGTAATACGCCGCACCCGGATCCTTGAGCATGAGCCCATCGGCAATCGCACCGCGCAGGGCTTCGTTGTTACTCAGAATGCTGTCCATCGCAGGCAGCGCCTCGAGCGCACGGTCCTGAGCCGGGCGGATGCAGGGAAACGGAAGAGCTTTCATGGACAGTCCTAACGCGCGAGTCGGTTTGTTCGCGGCTTATTATGCCCCAACTTGGCTATTCGCGCCCCAGAGCGTGTTGTCGGTAAGCGCGATGAGCACGTTCTGGCAGCGAACGATATCGGCGTGGGGCACATATTCGTTGGGCTTATGGGCGAGCGCGAGCGAGCCTGGGCCATAGCTCATGCAGTTGCGGTTACCCGTCTTGCCGGCAATGACGGCAGTGTCGGTGTAGCCGGTAAAGAAGCCGACGGTCGTGTCCGCGCCTGTCACGTCATCGGCGGCACGCTTGAGCGCGGCTAGAAGGGGAGAGACCGGATCGCGCTCGATGGCGGGGCGGTCGCCTGTCACGGTATAGCTTCCATGGCAACCGGGGACTGCGGCTTCGGCGTCGGCGATGGCCTGCTCTACCATGCGCGTCGCGGCGGCCGTATCGGTCGGCGGCGTCAGGCGCATATCGACCCAGACCTTGGCGCGGTCGGGCACGACATAGGGGCGATAGCCGCCCTCGATCTGTCCAAACGTGATGGTCGAAGGCCCCAGCTCCTCATGCACGGGCAGCGCCGCAAACGCGCGACGAAGCGAGCATACGACTTCGGCCATGGCGGCGACGGCATCCGCGCCCTTCCAGGGCTGGCTCGCATGCGCCGTGACGCCGGTCATCTCGATCTCGAACCACGTGCGACCCTTGTGCGCCACCTGAATCTGTCCGTCGGTGGGCTCGGTGTCCAGCACCCATTCGCGCGAGCCGACCCAGCCGGCATCGATGGCGGCCTCGGAGCCGCGCATAAAGTCCTCTTCGTCGACCGAGCAAATAAGCGAGAAGCCGCGGTGGGGCAGCTCGCCCTTCGCCGCCACGCGCTCGAGCGTATGGACCAGTGCGGCAATGGCGCAGGCCAGGCCGCCCTTCATGTCGCAGGCACCGCGGCCATAGAGTTTGTCGTTGCGCACGGTCGCCCCGAGTGGCGGTGTGTCCGCGTTCCAGCCATCTCCTAGGGTGACGGTATCCATATGGCAGATGTAGACGAGTCGCGCCTCGTCGCTCACACCCGGCACGGTGACCATAAGGTTGCGGCGCCCGGGGAGTACTTCGAGCTCTGCAACCTGCACGGCATCGAGCGCAGGACTATCAAGCTGCGCCAGCTGCTGTTCAATGAGCCTCTTAATGAAGTGTTCGATCTCGCCTTCGTAGGCGCCCGGGTCCGAGCTATCAATCTTCACGAGCTCCTGCGTAAGCCGCCAGGCAAAGTTCTCATCAACCATATGCAACCTAACAATCAGTTTGCTTCAAAAACCGATTGTAAGCCACCTGGAAGATTCGCGACGTGTGCGTAGCAGTATTAACCGTTCACAGGCCGAGCCATCGCGTTTGGCGGCCGGGCAGGCTCACAAACGGCGCAGTGGGTACGTAGCCTTTATGGACGACATGCTGTGCGACATATCTGCCTTTCGGTATCACCGGATACCTCCGCAGGTCTTGGCAATAATGCCGGACCTGCCTGATTCTGCGGACGATCCGCGCAGGGAGCATCTTTGTGAGCACCCGCTCGTCAAGCATTTCCTGGGCACTCCGCTACACGTGTTGGCGCAGGGCGTCTGCGGGCGCAAGGGCGGTCGAATTGTCAGGCATGTCTGGAACGGGGAGAGGCCGTTTGGCTCCGTGCGGCAGACAGAGTTTGGCCTTGATGTTGCGTCCCCGCTCTTTACCCTGCTGACCCTGGCTTCCTCGGTCTCAAATGAGCGTCTGATCATGTGCATGTATGAGATGTGCGGCACCTTTGCCGTGTGCAAGATTGCGCCTCAGGTAAAGTCGGCACTTGAGCAGGCGTATGGGAGCCGGTGGGGTGACGCACGGTTGGGCTGGGAAAACGTAAAGGATACCTCGGGGAATCCAACGGACCTGTGGAAACGACCTCCCTTGATTGAGCTCTCTGAACTTACAGAATTCGCCAATAAGATCCAGGGGCTCCGCGGTGCTAAATCGTTTACGCGTGCCGCGAAGTGCATTACGGGGGTTGTGGCATCGCCGCTCGAGGTCCAGGCTTCGATGCTGTTTGGCCTTACGAGGTTGCGCGGCGGCGAAGGGCTGCGCCTTACCAATAACGTTGAGATTCGCATGACGCGCAGCGCCCGCCTGATTTCGGGGCTTGATAGGCGCTACGCCGATATCCTGCTGTCAAATAAGGACGGCAGCAGAGAGTGCCTGGTTGAATGTCAAGGTAAAGCCATTCACGGATCCATAGAATCCAAGATCTCGGACTCCGATCGAACGACGGCCCTTCAAGCGATGGGATATCCTGTCGTTCTGATGACCTATGGTCAGCTGGTCGACTCCGATGCCTTCCGCGTGGTGATGGAACTCATCATGTCCTATCTCGATGTGCCGTTGAAAGACAAGACGCCGCGGCAGCAGGAGCTCGAACGGCGGCTTCGTGAGGAGATTTTTATCGATTGGGCGGGAATGTAGCCGTGCGGGTGGAAAACGGTCGCGCGGACTAGAGTTTTGGTCGCAAAAAGGCTTCAATTTCGCCTTTGGAGGGCCCTAAAAATGCTATCTAGAATAAGTTGTTTCGGAAAATAGACAGTCAACTTACATTCGGCACAGAGAGATCGATTTTTACCTACTAAAGTCCCTGATAAAGCTGTTTATCAGAGCAGGTGCGCTCAGTGATTTAGGCATGACTGTCGATTATCCGAAAAAACTTATTCTGGGTAGCATTTTTAAAACCAGCCGGAGCAACGAAATCGGCCCCCGTTTCGCGAAAACGGGGGCCGAATGAGCTTCATTGCCTGTCTGGCAGGCTTGGCGCCGACGCTACTTGATCACGCGTACGCGATACATCGACGGAATCTGCTTGAGCGCCTCGATGGTGCTGCTGTCCAGGTGCTCGTCGGTGTCGAACATGGTGTAGGCGTTCTCGCCGGCAGACTCGTTGGTCATGCGCTGTACGTTGGCGTTGTCCTTGGCCAGGATGGCCGTGATCTGGCCGATCATGTTGGGCACGTTGGCGTGCAGACAGGCGATGCGGCTCGCGGCGCGCGCCTTGCCCATGCTGCAGGCGGGGTAGTTGACGCTGTGCGCGATGTTGCCGTTCTCCAGGTAATCCTTGAGCTCGCTGATGGCCATATCGGCGCAGTTGGCCTCGGCCTCGCCGGTGCCGGCGCCCGAGTGCGTGGTGATAAACGTATTGGGCATCTTGACGGTCTTGGGCGTGGCAAAGTCGCAGCTAAACCAGCTCAGCTTGCCCGCGCGCAGGGCGGCGTCGACGGCGTCCTCGTCAATGATGGTCTCGCGCGCATAGTTGATGAGCACGGCGCCCGGGGCCAGCAGGTCGATCTGCTCGGTGCTGATCATGCCGATGGTGTCGGCCTTGCTGGGCACGTGCACGGTGAGGTAGTCGCAGCCGCGGCAGAGGTCCTCGAGTGTGCCCACGCGCTGCACCTCGCGGCTCAGCACCCACGCGTGCTCGACGGAAATGAACGGATCGTAGCCGTAGACGTCCATGCCCAGGTCGACGCAGGCGTTGGCGACCTTGGAGCCCACGTTGCCCAGACCGATGACGCCGATGCGCTTGCCCTTGAGCTCACGGCCCACAAAGGCCTTCTTGGCCTTCTCGGCATCGACCTGAATCTCGGGGTCGTCGGCGTTGTCGCGCACCCAGTTCATCGACTGCACCACGCCGCGGCTCGAGAGCACCAGCATGCCCAGGACGAGCTCCTTGACGGCGTTGCTGTTGGCACCGGGGGAGTTAAAGACGACGACGCCCTTCTTGGCGTACTCCTCGATGGGGATGTTGTTGACACCGGCGCCGCAGCGGGCGATGGCGCGGATGCCCTCGGGCAGCTCGTAGCCGTGCAGGTCGGTGGAGCGCATCAGGATGGCGTCGGCCTCCTCGGCGGTGCCCACAAACTCGTAGCCCTCGCCAAACTCGACCTTGCCGTCTTTGGTTATGTCGTCGATGGTTTTGATCTTGCGCATGAAAAACTCCTTAGCGGGTTTGTTTATAACAAGTGGTTTGAAGTGGCTGGTCGGCCCGCGGGTTGCGGGCTAGTTAGATCGCGGACTCAAACTATGCTGCGCTTCGAAGTCCTTCATGTACGAGGCCAGTGCCTGCACGTCTTCCATGGTTACGGCGTTGTAGACGCTGGCGCGCATGCCGCCCACCAGGCGATGGCCCTTGACGTTTTGAATCTGGTGCTCGGCCGCACCTGCGACAAAGGCCGCGTCGAGATCGGCGTCGCCGGTGCGGAAAGTGACGTTGGCGATGGAGCGGCTGCCGGCCTGCGTGGTGCCATGGAACAGCTCGCTGTGCTCGAGCAGGTCGTAGAGCAGGTTGGCCTTGGCCCAGTTGCGCTCGGCCATGGCAGCTAGTCCGCCGGTTTGCTCCACCCAGCGGAATACCTTGCCGCACACGTAGATGCCAAAGGTGTTGGGCGTGTTGAGCATGGAGCCCTTGGCGGCTTGGGTCTTAAGGTCCATGTACTGCGGCGTCTGCGCAAAGGCGGGGCCATCTGCGATGAGGTCGTCGCGCACGATAACCACGGTCACGCCCGCGGCGCCGGCGTTTTTCTGTGCGCCGGCGTAAATGAGCCCGTAGCGCTCAACGTCGAGCGGCTGCGACAAAAAGCAGCTCGAGACATCGGCGACCAGCGGCACATCGCCGCAAGCGGGCAGCTCGTGGTACATGGTGCCAAAGATGGTGTTGTTCTGGCAGATGTAGACGTAGTCGAGCCCGTCGCCCGCGGCCTCGGCGGCAATGCGCGCGTTGATATTGGCCATGGTGGGAATGCGGTCGAAATTGGTGTCCTCGGAGCTTGCGAGCAGCACGGCCTCGCCGTACTTGGCGGCCTCCTTGTACGCCTTGTTGGCGAAGTTGCCGGTGACGACGTAGCCGGCGCGGCCGCGGCGCATGAGGTTCATGGGGATACCCGCAAACTGCAGCGTGGCGCCGCCCTGCAAAAACAGGACACGGTAGTTGTCGGGGATGCTCAGCAGGCGGCGCAGGGTTGCCTCGGCGTCGTCGATAATCTGCTGGTACATGCTAGATCGATGGCTCATCTCGAGCACGGACATGCCGCAACCGCGGTAGTCCATCATCTCGTCGGCGATCTCGGCGAGCACGCTTGTGGGCAGTGCGGCCGGGCCAGCTGAGAAGTTGTGCACACGTGCCATCTTCTAGTTCCCCTCGTAGTCGTTTGAACGTTCGGGATACTTTAGCACAGTGGAGCGCCAGGCGCGACCGCATCACGGTAAAACTCGACCACGCCGCTATGATTTACAGGATGGTTACATGGGGGAGGGGTGACCTTACCTGATGGCTCGCATCCGATCTGCCTCTGCTTTTGCCTGCTTCCAAGGACGCACGCGGCCGTTGACGAGGTCATCGTAGCCGCGGGCGATGGATTGCTGGACAGCCCTATGAGCTTCGTAGTGGTTGTCAATTACCGAGCCAGAAGTGTTTTGCAAGTATGGAACTTGCTTTTCAATTGGCACGCAGAGCCCCTCCTGTAATGCTTGCCCATTCAATTTATATCGATAATAGCGTGTGGGCACCTTGCGGGATTGGGGCAAGGCGACAGACCGTAGGGAAAACCTAGACTCCCGGTCGGCAGATCCGTGCATCTATGTTCACAATCGAATCATTTTGGCGGCGGTTTTGTTGTGCAATAAAAGACACTTGAGCCATAGCAGGTACTTCCAAGCGCTGTTCACCGGATGATAACGACCGTCTGCAGAAACGGCCCATTGGACAGCTTTGTTCGTTGGGTTGCGTATGTGTCTCACGGTATGATTAAAAGCACGTCATGCCAGACCGGTGTTAATAAAAGGCCAGAAATGACGGCATCAAATGCAATCGCGGCATAGGGGATGCTGATGAGCGAATCGAACTACTTGGAGAGGTTGGAGAAAACGTCCATCTCGGAGCTTAGTTTTGATGATGTACGGCTGAAGCGTTCAATTCAGAAAGCTGGCTTCTGCTACTTGCCCGATCTTTTGTCTCTTGCCGATAAAGAAATAGACGCTCGTTTTGATAGCAGATATGCCGATTCAATCATAAGGATGCGAAAGAAATACCGTGCGGCCCCCGACGACTTCGCGGCCTCCATGCTTCAGCCCAAGATGGTCGAGAATACGACGAACGTGAAAGTCCTGCCGAAAACCCAATCTCCTCGCGAGTCAAATACCGAGACAGCGTCCTCGATAGAGCAATATGAATACGACTTGAGCCATTTTCCGCTCACACGCTCGCATGGGTTGTTTTCGGCAAAGTTGGAGGAATTTGAAGAAAGAGCTCGGGGTGCCTTTGACGACCTTGACTCAAGGTCTGAAAACGTCATGGTTTATCAGACGTTTGAGGAATTCTCGGCAGACCTTGATGAGCTCAGCACTGCTTTTGAAGAACTCATAAAACGTTACCCGACAAAACCTCGCATTGTTCTGATGCTGATTGATAGGTGTTTGCCGAACGCTTTTATGGTTTATGTTGCTGACAAGGCGCGCAGGGTTTTCAACGATCATAACTTATGGGGCAATTTCTTCGCGAGTCTTGGCATTTTCGACAGTAACGTACAGGGGCTTGTAAAGCATATTTTTATGAAACATGTTGAAGAGCGTGGAATGCCTTTGTACGGCCGTGATGAGGAAGTTAATTACTACTACTACACCACACTCCTCCACGGAGGCTTATCGGAAGATTCTTGGTCAAACCTGTGGGAGAAATTACTTCCGCTTGCGAAAGAAGTTTCTAAAGGCAGTTTAGGTTTTGGCGGAGAGATGGACGGGCGCTCCGTTCTTAGGGAGCTAAAGAACCCTGAGAGTCGGTATGCTCCCGAAAAGGCAGTCCTTAACATTCTTGAGAAAGCGCCCGATTCAACCATTGCTCCATTATTTGAGGCGTCCATGCGCGTGGCGGCGCAAATTGTTGACACGAATAGGGCTGGAAGCCGCTACACGATGCTATCTAGTTTCGGTCTGCCTGAAGCTGCAATGCAGGCCCTTCGTGACAATCAAGAGCGTGTGCAGCCCTTGGCGACCGGAGGAAGGGCTGCTGCTGAGACGCAAGAGCGGAGAAGTGGCACCCACCGATTGATCTATCTTCCGATTGCCAGTTTGCAGCTGGATTTATCTGAGGGTGTTGTGACCATGCGCTGGCCGCGCCAACAGTTCCCGCTGCATTTTGCTGGTGACAAGATTGACTATTATGTTGACGGCGAGCTAAAGGCAAGCTCTGAATTCGATATGAGTGTCGGAAAATGCATTTTGAATGCCGTCAGTATTGCCGTTAACCCTCGGGCTCGTTACGACGTGGAATTGAAGCTCATGCAGAAAGATGAGCGAGCGGGTGACTACATCGAGCTTAGCTCTTTGAGCCAGTCGTTCAGTAGGAACAAGCCCGGTTGTTTTGAATTTATAAAGGACGCTAAGGGCTTCTATCGCTTGCGTGGCAAGAACGAGCGGTTAACGAAAAAGCGTCGTATCGCATACATTGTTAAAGACGGATACAAGATCGTTCCCGGGCAAGGCATGAAAGCCGTTTCGGAGTATGAGGCTTCTGGCGATTGGAACGATAACCAGATTTATATCTACGACGTTGAGCCCGGTTCGGCAGGTTCGGTTGTTGACGAGCTTACGGGCGAGGAAGTTGCCGTTTGGCAAGAACGTTATGTCGCAAAGGTTGATAAGCATCGCATTATCGGAGAAACGAGCGACGGCGTTGACTTGTATGGGTGCGTTCCGAACGAACTCAATACCAGCGACGGCCTGCCCTCTGTGAGCATTGAAGCGCTTGATGGCGCGAGCGCCCTAAAAGACTTGGACATCATGTGCTGCTGCGATGGCGAGCTGGTGTCGATGCCTCGTTGCGCCATATATGAGGACGATACTGAAAATTCAGGTATTGCAAGAATAGAACTCAATCTCTCAAAAACGAGTCTATTCAGTTGGCATATTGAAGAATGCGTCCTAGAGGCGAGGCAGAAATCTGCCGGTGGTAAGGTTGTTTTCCGCTACCGATTCGCAGTGGTACCCATACAAGAATTTAGGCCTCTGTCCATCAGCATTGATCACGGGCGTGCTGTAGCTGAATATGGTTTCCAGGCGTGCCTTCCCATTGATGTTGTGCGTATTCGTGAAGAGGCTGATATGGCAGGCGAATGCGACAGTCCCGATTCTCTCAATGCGTGGGAGCGGTATGAAGCGAAGGCTCTCCTGAAGGATGAGTTCTTGCGCGTTCGCATCCGATCGAAAGGGAGTGGCAAAGAAACTGATGCCAAGCTGGCCCTTGCTGCAATAGATGTTGACATACCAGATAGACTAGCGAATCTATCCGAAGAGCGTCCAATCTGTTTGGCGGATGCGCTAGAGCTCGGTCCTAGCGCGGCAAACTTTAAGATTGTCTCCTATGGTTGGAGGTATAACAGGGCCGTGCTGGCGTTACTCGGTTCAAGACCCCTTTTCTTCAAGGCACTCAAGCAGCCTGGCGAATACGGATTCAATCTTTTTAGGCATGCAAGTCTCTTACAACAAGCTGATAATAAGGCGCCCATCCGCCTTCCCTTGAAGCTGTCCCTGTGGTATGGCGATGACGTATCAACGGGAGAACTGAAGCCGGCCTGGACTGATGTTCAAATGCTTGACTGCGCTGAAGGGCTCGGCATTAACGGCTGGAAGTTATTGCCGGCCGATTCTCTTGGGTATGTCCTTCGGTTCGAAGGCAAGCCCTTATGCGACATTCATTTCAGGTTTTTTGGACTTTCCAAGTATAAGGAAAGAGGCGAAAAGCCGATTGCTACGGCCTTTGCGGAAAAGGGCTCTGCGGAGGTCGCCCTTCCATCAAGCGTGGTGAGGCAGCTGGGCAACAAGAGAGAGGTCGCAGTTGAAATGTCACCGAGCGACTTCTTTGGAGACCCTCGGCGAGAATACGCGACCAGTATCATTCTTAAATAGCGGGAGCAAATAATGACGGATGTAAAAGAATTCAACCCCATTGAGACTGCGCGCAAAGTGGAGGACTCTTATCGTGAATACATTGCCACTACTATTCACTTTGATGACGCGGATTTGCAGAAGCAGCTTGAGACGATTCTCTGCGAGCCGGGATATCTTGCAAAGGGACCGTTTCTTGAGGCGGCGCCTCCGTACCGCAAGGATAAAACTGTGGCCGACCTGGTGGACGAGGGGCTTCTCTGCAAGGGCATGATGAGTTTAGGCGGCGGAGAGGCACGTAATTTTGACCCCTATCGCCCCTTATATGTGCATCAAGTTAAGGCTATTGAAAAGAGCGTTGCCGGGTGTAATTACGCCGTCGTTACGGGCACGGGTTCGGGTAAGACTGAGTGCTTCTTGCTTCCGATTCTGAATGACATCCTCTCAGAATTTGAAAAGAGTGGGCGCTCCGCTGGCGTCCGTGCCATGATTCTTTACCCGATGAACGCCCTTGCAAACGATCAGCTTAAACGATTGCGCCAGTTGCTGAAGGGGACCGATATTACCTTCGGGCGTTATACCGGCGACACTGAGGAGAAAGAGTCCGTGGCTCTCCGTAAGTGGAAAGACGAAAACCCGGATCAAACTAGACTGCCAAATGAAATCATCTCTCGCGAGAAAATACGTGAGAACCCACCCAACATTTTGCTTACAAACTACTCTATGCTTGAGTATCTCCTTCTACGTCCGGAGGATGCGCCGCTGTTCGAAGGGGCATTTGGTGCAAACTGGCGGCATATCGCCATCGATGAGGCGCACGTTTATTCGGGCGCGCTTGGCACCGAAATCGCATATTTGCTGCGTCGAGTAAAGGCTCGTATCGAATCGGAAACGGGGGAGCTGCCCAAGCTTCATTGTTACGCAACTTCCGCAACAATCGGCTCGGAAGAAGATATGCCGAAGGTGGCTAAATTTGCTCGGGATCTTTTTGGCGAGCCTTTCTCGGGTGATCCCGCAGATCTCGATGTCATCACGAGCGAGAAAGATCAGCCCCAAGATGCTCTTGATGAAAAGCCTTGGGGCACGCTTTCTCTAGACACTTGGGCGGAACTTCGCAGGGAACTTTCCGATCCTGAAAACGTAAACGTAGAAGACATTCGCAGCACACTCGCATCTGGTGGAGCTCCTGAAGAGGTTGTAGCGAGACTAGACGGCGAGTCCCCCCTAATGGGACTAGGAAAGATCCTTCTGGGTGAATCGTCTGCGGCAAAACTGGTGAGACGCTGCGAGCGTCTTTTCGACCTCACTGATCTTGACACCATTGAGGAGCTTGAGATCGAAGGGCTCACGGGAGATAAGAGAGGTGTGGAAATCCTCACTGCCATGGTTGAGGTGCTTTCCTCTGCGCAGCGCTCCAAGGATGTCCCCATTCTTACGAGTCGCTACCATTCCTTCTTGCGTGCTCCTGAGGGCATCTATTTAAATCTGCATACACGTAAGCTGACTCCTCACAAAACGATTGCGGAGCATTATGACGATGTAAACGATACTCCTGTATATGAGGTGTCGGTCTGTCGCCACTGTGGGCAGGCATACATCCTTGGTGAGGAGAGCTCCGATCCCGAGGTGAAGACTGCGTGGCTTAGTCCTCGACATGAAGGAACGGATTCCGACGACGAATTTCTTCCGAGGGTCTATTACCGTCTTCTCTCTGACGAATCGGAGAGAGATCCCGATGAGAAGATCCAATGGCTGTGCCCGATATGCGGGTCTTTGTATCATGAAGCCGAGGGTGGTGCTCATCGTTTCGAGCATGAGATTGTCGCCCGCATCCCAATTGCGCTCAACCAAAACGAGAAAAAACAAGCAGATGAGGCAGAAGCGCGTTGTCGCCATTGTGGATATCAGTCCGTTGTGGCAATTCAGCCTATGCGCGTTTCGCCTGAAGCTGCGGGCAGTGTCGTTTGCTACGACTTAGTCAGGGATATTCCTCCTTTTGATGAGGAGGCTGACGAGGATGATTTGTTTGCAGACCTCGATGAAGAACGCAGGGCCGGAAGTGTTATTTGCTTCTCGGACAAGCGCCAGGACGCGGCTTTCTTCGCGCCCGCATTGGACAGAACTTATGGAAACATCACACGTCGTCAGCTGATAAGAGAAGCGGTGGAGGCTCTGTCTCGCGACGGTGAAGGCTGTAAGCCGAGCTCAGTTATTGATTGGATAACAAGTGTTGCAAAGAGGCGATATCCGGGGGTCTTGGGTTCCAACAAGAGGGGCCAGGCGACGGCCTGGGTTCTCGATGAGCTTGCGGCCGAGGATTCGCGGAACAGCCTTGAAGGCCTTGGCGTTGTAAGGATCGAGCCTACTGAATTTAACAAGGGGTTTTCCCATCCTGGGGCGAAAAAGCTTGTCGCAAGGCAAGTGGATATACTTAATGCCGATGGGGCCACCTGGCTTTCATGCGAAGACTACATTTTGTTTGCAAGGACCTGTCTTGAACTGCTCCGAGAGAAAAACGTTATCGAGGTTCCTGAAGGGGTCCCTGAACTAAGAAACAATCATGAGAAGCGCGGCAACCTTGTCGTGCTTGAGAGCGACAGCTCTGCGTCAAAGGATATTGTTCAGTTTGCGGGAGATGCGGTACGTGGTACAGAAAATAAGCGCAGCGCCTTTATTCGCAAGTACGTCAAAAGGGTCCACGGTATCGAGCTGACCCGTGAGGACGTTCGCCCGATTCTGCAAAGTCTATTCCAGTTTATGGGGGAGTATCTAAGTTGCAAGCTATTTAGGGGCGAAGGATATCTGATCGATTCGCGTGAACACTTTAGGCTTGGCAGAGATATTTGGACTATGTATCCGCATTCCAACGATGATATTGTCTATCGTTGTGATGCGTGCGGATGTGAGACTCACCTGGATACGCATGGTGTTTGCATGACAACGAAATGCAACGGCACGATGGTGAAAATGAGCTTCGCAGAGGCAAGAGGCAAAGACCGCTACTATAAAACGGTATATCAAGATGAGGCGCTTCCTCTCAAAATCGAAGAGCATACGGCGCAGCTGTCTTCTAAAAAGGCCAGGGAAATACAGAGCGATTTTATTAAGGGCGACGTTAATGTTTTGAGTTGCACAACGACATTTGAGCTGGGTGTAGACGTCGGTGATTTGAGGGCAATCTTTATGAGAAATGTTCCGCCCAGCACTGCAAACTACACACAGCGTGCTGGACGCGTTGGACGCCGCGCTGGCAAGCCTGGATATGCCATCACATTTGCTCGCTTGCGGCCCCATGATGTCGCGTACTTTGAGGACCCAGCCAAGATAATTGGCGGCAACACGAGAGTGCCAATGTGTTATCTGAATAACGATGCCATTGCGATACGGCATGTTTTCGCTGTCGCTATGTCTGAGTTCTTTCGCTACGCGAGCCGGAGCTTGGGCAAAGACTACTCTCATGGATACAACGACTTTATGGATCTTTCTAAATCGGAGCCGGAAGGCCTCGAAGATCTTCGCCGCTTCCTTGCATCGCGGCCAAAGAGTGTCTATGAACAGCTCGTTCGCGTTGTTCCGCAAGGCATGCCTGTGGCGGAAGAAGTTGGCGTAAACGAGTGGGGGTGGATAGCAAAGCTCGTTGGGCCAATCGATTCGGCTGAGAATGGAGGCGGTGGCAGGCTTCTCCTTGCACATAGCCTTAAGCATGCTGATTTTGAGCGTGTTCAGGATGGTATTGAGCTGAATATGGGCGTCAACGACATTCTCGCATCCAAGCTTTTAAAGTCTAGGGATGCACTCAAGAAGGAGAGAACTATCGCAATTCTTGCCGAGAACGGAGTATTGCCTAAGTACGGGTTTCCGACTGATCTCGTAGAGCTCCATCTTCTTGATATTGAGAATTCTGTAGGTGAGAACAGGCTCGAGCTTTCTAGGGGTATGCGTCAAGCCATTAGGGAATATGCACCGGGGGCGGAAATCGTTGCCGGCAAGACGCTTTGGAAGTCCGTCGGACTCAGAAAGCCGAAAGGGCAAGAGTTGCGAAAGCGCAGGTATGGAAAGTGCCCAAATTGCGAAACATTTGTATGGCCCATTGAAAACTACAGTGATAAAGGCGAGTGCCCCGTTTGCCATACCGAGTTTGCTCTCGAAAAGAATATGCTCATACCTTCCTATGGTTTTGTCGGCACAGAAAACAAAAAAGGCATCGGGCTTAGAAGGCCGAGGCCAAAGGGGTATGCATCGGTGCACTTTAGCCAGCACTGGCCTAACGAGACTGCGACCGGAGAGTTTTGTTTTCCTGGCGGTGCGGTGAAAGTAAAATATGCCGAGAACGGGCAACTTTGTGTGCTCAATAGCCCTGCTAAGGGCTTCCAAGTCTGCTCTTACTGCAATCGCGCTGCTGTTGGTGGAGAGAAGATTCAACATGCCTACTGGTGCGAGAAGAGCGGCGCTGCTCCAAAGATTAATAGGTTCAGCGCACTGGGTACGGCATTTGTGAGCGACGTTCTCGAGCTCGTATTTGATTTTGATGCGGCGACGGTTTGCTGCGATGGCGACTGGGAAGCTGTGATGTGGGCGCTGGTTACCGCTGCGGCTAAAATCCTTGAGGTTCCCGAGACCGAACTCGGAGGGACTACATACAAAAATGATGCAGGCAGCTTCTCAATACTCATCTATGATGACGTGCCTGGAGGAGCCGGTCATGTGCGCCAGCTCAGCAAAGAGGTGGCGGAACTAATTGAAGAGGCATATAAGGTCGTAGACGGTCATTGCGGATGCGGTGAAGAAACTTGCTGCTACGGTTGTATTGCAAATTATTACAACCAAGCTGTGCAGGCGAATCTTTCTCGAGGCGCTGCAAAGCGAATTTTGGGGACTCTTCTTGCTGTATCGCCTTCCGTTTGTTCTGCCGGCAATGCCGATGAGGATAAAGAACTCGATTGCGAGCCGGATGCCTCGGACTCGGTTGCTGGGTTTGAGCTATATGCCTCTGATGATGGCGCAAACAACAAGGCGCTATCGTTGGCCGAAGCGATGAAACTGTCAATCCAATCTGGTTCTACGGATGAATGGGCCGAGCTGGTTTGTGAGATGGCGAGCTACGATCCGCATTTGCGTTGGGAGACTCCGGACAAAGACGTGGATCTATCTAATGCTAGCGGCGACAGCGCTTACGCCACGTTTGTTTGGCGTAAGTCCAAGGTCATTCTTCTTGATGAAGAAGCGGCGAGCGATTTCAAAGATGTATTTGGGCCTGCTTGGCGCAACATTTCGGGTTGGAGCCTGTTTGTCGTTGGCGAGTGCTCCGCCAAAGATGTGATGGACGAGATTTATAAAGAGGCGTAGCTGTGGCTGCAAGAATGATACCGAGCCTTGGCCCGGCTGAATACGACGATCGGAGCCGTGAGGGGGAGATTTATTACGCGCTGAGCAAGCTTCCCGATGATTTTACGGTTATCCATTCATACAAGATGTTGGATGTTGTGGATGGAAACGCTATTGAGCAGAGGGAAGCCGATTTCGTCGTGTTTAATCGCAGGCTCGGTATCCTTGTCATCGAGGCGAAGGCGGGAAAGATTCGCTGCGAAAACGGCGAGTGGCTATACGGTAGCGGCATATCGATGAGGAGGCATGGAGGGCCTTATCGGCAGGCGGATAGCATCAAATGGAAGCTCATTAATCGCTTTGAGGATGTAGGGTTAGGAGAGCTTTGCGGTAGGTGCAAGGTTGCTCATGCGGTTTGGCTTCCGTCCCTGGGGGCACATGAACTTGGCTTTATTGATTACTCCCCCGAGGCTTCTCGCGATATTACTCTGTGCAAGACAGACCTTGGAGATCCAACTGCTCAAATAGTTCGCATCATGAGTATGGAAGTCGGGGGAAGGGAGACGAGACTCTCCAAGACCGAGGCTCAAGAGGTCTTGCATAAAGTGCTCTTGCCGGAGTTCGATATCGTCCCGACGAATTCGGTGGACTATCGATATAACGACTTCGTGTTCGCAAGGCTGCTGGACTCGCAAGCTCGCGTGTTGAATTTCATAAAGGATCAGAAGACAGCGGTAATTAACGGGGCGGCAGGAACTGGCAAAACTCTCATTGCAATTGAGAGAGCTAGGCAGGCCGCCTGTACGGGCAGGGTTCTCTTTTTGTGCTTTAACTCGCTTTTGAAGGAAGAGATTACTAGAAGGTGCGACGATGTCCCGGAAATTGACGTCTATACAATTCCGGGCTACGCCTGCAAGGTCTGCAATTCTCTCGAGCCAAACTACGCCAGCCTGACCGAAGAACTCATGGAGCACCCTGACTCGTTTCCCTATCAGCACATCGTAATAGATGAAGGCCAAGACTTTGGCCTCAAACCCATTGAAGATGCGATGGTGCTCGAAACCTTGCGTTCTATCGTGGACTCGAGGCCGGAAAGCACGATGTACCTCTTCTACGACAAAAGGCAGTTTGTCCAAGGCTCAACTATGCCCAGCTTCCTTATGGATGCCGATTGCAAGCTAACGCTTTATGTAAACTGCCGGAATACGGAGGCTATCGAGAGGTCTTCCTTGAGTGCTCTTGGTGAGGCGCATGGTTTTAGAATGCAGGTTATGGCTAGGCTCGGAAAACCTCCATTGCTTATGATTGATTGTGACGCCGCCGCGCAAGAGGCATTTGTGGATAAGCACATTGATCTACTCAAGAACGCTGGTATTAATGACATTGTGGTTATCACATGCAAGACACTGGAAAACTCTAAGCTGTCGAGTTGTTTCACTGGCGATCTGAGCTTAAAGAGATGGAAAGGTCAGAAGGTTCCCGTCCATACGGTGAGGAAGTTCAAGGGGATGGAGGCTGCTGCGGTAATTATGATTGATGTTGATCAAGCCTTATGGGAACAGCCGTCCATGAGCTACATGCCTGAGCCTGGAACTCTGTTTTATACGGCTGCTTCGAGGGCACGGCATGAGCTTAGAATTGTTTGCGACATGAATGGGGATGACTGCAACCATGCGCTCGTGGCGATGGGTGAAAAAGCGAATAGGCGCCCCGCCAAGAAGCTCGCAAATGTTCTGGGAGCAGTATTGGTTGGATAGGGCGCCGGCGCGCCCCACCGCCCTTTGTGAATCCGAGATTGTTTCCTAGGAGCTTCGCTGCTGCTTTCGTTGCTATTCATGTCATGTGTGGGCGCCAGCCTATATCACCGGGATATACCGCGACAAATACTCCTTGAGTGCGGGGTCGCACACATAGAGATACGTTCCCAGCATGCCACGCGTCATGAGGACATAGTAGGCGTTGACGATAATCTTCCGTAGCTCATCTTCGCTCGCCTTTTTCTTTGCGACAGCATCTTTGAAGTTCGCTTTGTTAACGCAGACGGCTCCTTTATCGGTGTCGTAGTAAATGTCTGGCCCCAGAATGACGAATCCGTAATTGAGGTCGTAGCCCTGCACCGTGTGGATGCATCCAACCTCGTTGACGGCGTTGGCAGAATTAACCCAATCCTTTTGGGTTGAGTTCCAACGTTTGGGAATGCCCTCGATGACGATGTCGAAAGCGTCTTTGTGTTTCTTCGTTTCCCACTTCCACGCAAAACCTGCCGTCATGCGGGATAGACCAACTTCTTCTTCCTTGGCTTGCTGCAGGGAACAGAAATCCTCAAATCGGTCGACGATTCCAAACTGGTATCTGGGGATATCGCTGTCCGGATCCCCGGCTCGCGAATCGTAAGGCTCCGATGAAAAGAGTTCGTTGAACTTCATGCCGGTATGCATAAACGCCTTGTTGTTGAGTAAGTCATAGACAAAATCGAGGTATTCGTCACCACCGCGTACGCGCATTTGTGTGCTTAGGCTGAACTCTTCAGTTTCAATGCCTGCTTCCTCGAGCTGATTGAGTCGCTGCTCAAGGCCGTCTCGATTGAGGCCGGATGCGCGAACCTGCTGTTTGGGGTCGTAGAACAGGTACGCCTTGTCACAGCATTTGAATATCCAGTCCACCTGGTTGCTCGTATGCGGAAGGCCGAGGCGATCGCAGGTGCTGTAAAAAGCTCCGATGCCGGCGCCCATGCTTAGATAATTACCCAGTCGATGTGCTTCGTCGACAAGTAGGATGTCATAACGATCATTTTTGGTTACGTCACTGGGGCTCAATATATCGCCAGGCTTTAGCCCTGGAAGGAAGTGCGTGAGTTTCCTGAGGGTCTTCTTCAGAGAATCCATCGGGGTGACAAAACCGACTCGCAGGCCGGAAAGGTTGGGCTCATTTTTGATTTTGAACATGAGACTGATGGCGAGGATTGTTTTACCTGTTCCCGGCGCGCCATTCACGACGGTTATACGTTCTCTTTTTGAGCCGCCATGCTTTGCGTCTTCATGCTCCTGTTCGAGACGTTTATAAATCGTCTCGATCGTTTCATATTGGTCGGGCGTAAGCGTCTTAAAAGGCGAGAACTTGAACAGATCGGAGTTCTCGAGCTCTTCAATCGGATGAATCGCGTAGTTTTCTTCGCGAAGCTTTGTCCAGAGGTCTCGGAACTTCTGGCGATACTGAGGCCGCTCAAAATAATTGAATTGGGCATAGCCGTTGTTGGCATTGGTTACCTGGTATTTTTCGTCAGCACAGAACAGCTCAATAAGTCGATTCTCGAACTCGAACGTTGCGGATTGGTTGAAGGTGGGATTGTCGATCAGAAGGGTCCGGTCGAAGTCCTTGTCCACGTTTGCAGCGTGTTGTTTCATACGGCGCTGGTAGTTGGTTGTTTGGCCGATGTATGCCGTCTTGTTTCTGCTGTTGGTAAGAATGTAAAGGACGGGCCAACTCTCGTCATGATGGGCTCCAGGCTTTGGCGTTCCAAAGTCCTGAAGCGATTCGCTTGTCTCAAAGGGCTGGGGCAGGGGAAGCGTGTATTGCCGAAGGGCGAACTCATTACTCATGATGGTCCGCCTTTCTGTATTCGTTAGATGATGCGTCGACGGGATAGCGCTCGCCATTGCGCTTGAGCTTGGACGAAAGCGCCGCTGGCAGGTCGATTTCATTTAAATCTGCGAAACGCAGAAGGAAAAGGAGCGTGTCGGCGACTTCGTCTTCGATGACTTGGCGCTGCTCGGTGTCTTCGAACATTTCTGCAATGCGCTCGTCGCTCATAAAACGAAAGAGCTGAAGGAGCTCGGAGGACTCAGTCGCCATGCCGATGGCAAGCTCTTTTGGCGTGTGATATTTGCGCCAGTCGCGTGCATCACAAAAGTCCCTGACTTGTTTCGTCATGGCATCGAGTTTATCCATCGTCTGCAACCTCCCTGATGTTCATTGTTTTATTATGGCCGTATCTGGGATTTATTGCACATCATTTGGAGCGTACGGTTTGTTCGGTCGCGATTGTCCGGTAGGAGGTTTCACCATGAAGATCGAAGTTGATGTGGACCAACTGCGCGAGAGTCTGCTCGATCGCGCGGGGAGTGCAGCCGGCGTGGGCTTTCCGGCCGCCATGCTCGACGTGATGGATATCGAGGATGAGTCTCCTCAAGAGCTTCTAGACCGAGCCGAACGCGAAGGCCTCGACCTCCGCGATTTTGCCGTCGACGATGACTAGGAATGTGACAAGGATAGCTAATTTGGGATGGTCGTCTGCGCCCGCCGCTGCGCGAAAATGCATGATAAGCCGTCCCAATGGAGCCTAATGAGGTCGCGACCCTTCTATTTTGACCGCACGCCGGCTAAGTGAGTAGGCTTTATTGGAAATCCTGAGCACACGACTAATTTGCTTCAACAAACCCGCAGGTCACAGACTTGTGCTTTGGTGACGTGGTCGGCGATTCGACAAAAGTCTACTCACTTAGTTTTGAGAGGCGCTAATTGTCCGCAACGAGACCCCAGCCGGGGCGATTGATGCTCAAATGTAGCCAATTCGGGATGGCTGTCCCTTGCCGCTACGACGCCAGCGTGGCGATGACGGCTTCGTCGCCGGCGTATATGAGGGTGTTGCCGTCGGAGATGATCGTTTGGCCGTCGCGTTTGATCATCACGACGATAAAGGGGTGCTTGCCTTGCGGCACGTCGCGTAGACGCTGTCCTGCCAAGCGACCGTGGGGCGTTACGGTGACCTCGCGCAGTGTAACCTCGGCACGATCTTCAAACGTCGGGGCAGCCATCACCAACAGGTCACCTTCCTTGATCACAGTATCCCCGTTGGGCAGCACCGGGTGCGCGCCGTCGCGCAGCACCAGGGCTACGAGCATGTCCGTGGCACTGCCGATGTCCGCGAGCGAGCGACCGGCAAACGGATGGCCCGCGCCTACCTTGAGCTTAACGAACGACATACCTTCTTCGTCGCGGTAATCGTTAAAGGTGCGGCGTACGTCACCTTCTGCATCGATCATGTCGAGCTTCTTTGCCACCGCAGGCAGCAGCGATCCCTGCACCACAATGCTCGAAACGGCAATCACAAATACCAGGTCAAACAGGTCATGCCCGCCGGGAACGCCGGCCACCACGGTAAAGAGGCTAAACACGACCGAAGCCGCGCCACGCAGGCCCGCCCAGCTTACGAGCGCCACCTGGCGGGGGTTTGTCTTATAGGGCGCCAACAGCAGACCGACGGCGATGGGGCGACTCACAAAGAGCATAAACGCCATGAGTGCCAGGCCCGGTAGCAGCATTTGCGGCAGGCGTGCGGGCGTCACGAGTAGGCCGAGCAAAAAGAAGATGGTCATTTCGGCCATCTCGGTAAGGGTGTCAAAGAAGTGCGCCAGCTCGACCTTACCGGTGATGTCGCTGGCGCCTAGCACAATGCCGGCAAGGTACACGGCTAAAAAGCCGTTGCCGCCTAGGTAGCTCGGCAGCGCGTAGGCGACGATGGCCACGGCGAACAAAAAGATGGTCTGCGCGCCCTCGGCCGTTGCGTGTGCGCGCTCGATCAAGCGGCCCGATGCCCAGCCGATGACAAGGCCCAGCCCCACGCCCAGAATGATCTGCTTGGCCAGCAGCATGGGGATGTTAATGTCGCCGCCGGCCGCGAGCGTGGCGAGCACGGCGGTGAGCATGTAGGCGACAGGGTCGTTGGAGCCCGATTCGACCTCGAGCAGCGAGTCGGTGCCGCCCCTCAGCGACAGGCTGTGCTCGCGCAGCACGCTAAAGACGCTCGCCGCGTCGGTCGACGCCACGACCGAGCCCAGCAGCAGACCGCCGATCCAGTCGAAGCCCAGTGCGAAGTGCGCAAAGGCGCCGGTGATGCCGGCGGTGACGACGACGCCGAGCGTGCTCAGCAGTACCGCGGGCGCGGCGACAGGCTTGGCGCGGTCGATGTTGGTGTTAAAGCCGCCGTAGAACATGATGAACAGCAGCGCCGTGCTGCAGACGGTTTCGGTGAGCGCATAGTCGCTAAAGTCAATGTGCGCCGGACCGTTGACGCCCAGCAGCATGCCCAGCGCGATAAAGATGAGCAGGGTGGGGAAGGGGAGCTTTTTGCCGACGGGTTTGATGGTCAGGCACAAAATGATGACGAGGCCAATAAAAAGAAGTATCCGGTTCATGGATAGTGTCCGCTCCTGGGTGGTTGGCGTGGCACGGTCAGTTATCTGCGGTTATTTGTACCCAAAGATGGTGGGTTATGGAGGTGGATTGCGGGAGTGCGCATTTTCGACACGAGGCTGCGGCGTGTGCGACGTTGGTCGGGGAGCAGCTGCCGGCGGTGCACCGTGAACTGCGCGCGCGGGCGTGCGGCCGCTAACGACCGTTGGCGACGCGGGGCTCTTCCCAGCTTTATTGCAACGGAGTACAATGGGTAACGTTTAAGTTCAACTTGAAGTTTTAGTTGTGGCTCCGGGCTTCGGCCGTAATGCAGGGAAAGGCGTTCCATGGCGATCTATGTGACATCCGATGCTCACGGGCACGTGCGCGCGCTGGACGAGGCCCTTTCCAAGATCTCGCTGACGTCCGACGACACGCTGTACGTGTTGGGTGACATGATCGATCGCGGTCCCGATCCGGTCGGCGTCATCAACTTGGTGCGCTCGCTGCCCAACGCTCGCGTGCTTAAGGGCAACCACGAGCAGATTATGCTCGACGCGATCATTGGCCAGGACCCGCTCGATGCCGAGACCTGGGATATCAACGGCGGATGGACCACGCGCCAGCAGCTCAACGATATGGAGTTTGAGGCATACGAGGAGCTGGTGCGCTGGGCTGCCGCCCTGCCACTCTATGCGGTGGCAGAGACTGCCGAGCGTCCGTATCTGCTGGTGCACGCCGGTATTCAGACCGAGGCAGCGCGTGCGTTTTTGCTTGAGCATGGTGTCGATTGCGGTGACGGCAGGGGAGCCGTCGATGCCGATAGCGAGCTGCTGCAGCAAATGCTCGCCGTTCAGTCGTCCGATGACTTGCTGTGGATTCGCCATGGCTATTGGGATGCCCCGACGGGGCTGCTATCTGCCGAGGGCAAGGGTCCGGTCGTGGTGAGCGGCCACACGCCAACGGTATCGCTGGGGCGTTATTGCGAGGTAGGCGGCCTGGCGGGGCTCGATGAGGAGTCGGGCCGCGGACAGATTGTGCGCTTGGGCGGCGAGGATACCGCCGGTGTTCCCGACCGCATCGACATCGACTGTGCCGCCGCCACCGGCTCCGAGTTCGGCCGCGTCGGCATTCTGCGCCTGGACGATGGGGCGGAGTTCTATGCAAACATTCTGCCCGGCGAATAATCGGTGCAAAGGGTAGCTAATTTGGGACGGGGCTTTTTTGACTACTTTTGCCCTTCTGCCCATCAAATGATTTTTCTGGGACGGGGATTACATAATCATTTGGCTGCCCGCTGGCTAAGTGAGTAGACTTTTTTGGAAATGCCGAGCACCCAACATGTTTGCCTCAATAAAACCGCAGGTCACAGACTTGTGCTTTGTCGGTGTGGTCGGGGGTTCGGTAAAAGTCTACTCACTTAGTTTTGCGTGATGCATATTGTCCGCAACAAGACCCCAGCCCGGGTAATTCCATCGCAAATTCCGGTGGCCGAGGCAGCTAATTAGACACCGTACGGGTTGCGGGCTCGTTCTATGCGCTGGCGAATGTGGGCGTACTCGACAATCAACAGCACCAGCAGTAGGGCCATGATAGCCAGGTAGCTCACGACGGCACCCATCAGCCCCAGTAGGTTGATGAGGATCATCGGGAGCACCACGCTCACGGCAAAGCAAATGAGGTAGATCTTGGTGACATCGCCGGCGTGGCGCAGCACTGTGATAATGGCGTAGATAAAATCGATGGCTGCGGTGATGCCGCCGGCGACGACCATCAGCAGCGCCAATGTGCGGTAGCGCTCAAAGTTGAGGCCGTACATAAAGCTCATAAGGGGAATGCCGGGGCCTGCCATAAACGCGGCGCATGCGCCAGTGAAACCCAAGATCAGCGCCATGACGGCGACAATAATTAAGTCAAAGCGGCGACGCTTGCGCGGGTTAGCCCAAATGCTCGACAAACGCAAGAGCTGCGGTTTATAGATAAAACCAACGCTCAGCAAAATGGCCTGCGCCGGAAAGAACAGGGCATTAAAATACAGCTGATATTTGTAGGCCAGCGTGCCTTCCATCACAAACTTGGGCATGCTCTCGATAAGGTTGAACAAAAAGAGCGCGCCAAAGAGCGGGGCACACTGCGCAAAAAGGCGGCCGACTTCGCGTATGCTCACGCGACGCGATTTTTCGGTTTCGAGCAGGGCGAGCGGGGCGGTGACCAGCACGAGCGAGGCGATCGCTGTAACACCCATGGCCATGGCCGCGATGGGCATGCTGCGCGTGAGGAACAGTGCCGCGCTAAAGACCGCGATGACGCCGGCGGAGCGCAGCGTTTGGCTCATGCCGGCTAGGTAGAGCTTGTCGGCCTGCTGCAGGCGGCCCTCGTACACGTCGGCGATGCCGTCGATCACCTTATAGAGGTAGACGCCCAGGCCGATCGTCGCCATGTGCGCGTCGTAGCCGCGGGCGCTGCTGTACATGAGGCCGCAGGCCAGCGCGATCGTTCCGCAAAGCCAGCGGTTGAGCTGGTAGGAGGCAAATGACGTCTTCTCGTCGATGTCCGAGACCTGAAAATTGCGTACGCCGTAGTTGCACGCGATCATGATGAGCGTGCCGGTGACAAAGGCGATGGAGAACTTACCGGCTTCCTCGGCGCCTACAAGCTGCGTAGACACGATAGTGAGCAGTGGAAACGCCATGCCCCACACGGCGGTGCCCAGGGTATTCCAAAGGTAGTCGCGGCTGGTGGCGTGCTCCTCGTATTCGGCTTCTTGCGTGGAGAAACCGCCGCCGTAGACGGCGCCGAGCAGGCGGTTCCACCAGGCGTTGACCATACGGCGGACAGGACCGGGCTCGCGATCGCGCTCGTGCCGACGACGCGTGGCTTGGCCGCTATTTGGACCGCCGGCGTTGCGCTGACTCAGCTCCTGGATACGCGCGAGCTCCTCGGCGGTGTGCGAGGCGGGGAAGAGGCCGTTCTCGATGCGTCCGCCCTGTCCGTGCGCCCCGCCCGATACAGCGGGGTTGGCGATGCCGTTGCGGCGGGCGATGGCGCGGCGGATGCTATCGAGGGGCGAGATGCTCAAGGCGGGTCCTTTCTATTGCTGCGTTCTAGTATAGACGCGACGGTGTCACACATGTTTTTGAACGGATTGTTCAATATTTTCGGGGGGCGGCAGTAAATTGTCGGTGAGCGTGCGGTATCCTGTTGAAGTTATGTGATACCACGATGCCGCCCGCGCGGCACCAAGGAGCTTCTACCTATGGACGTCGCCGCATTCTTGCTGGCTCTTGTGCCGATCATTTGGCTTGTCGTGATGCTGCTGTGCTTTAAATGGCCAGCATGGAAAGCCGCCATCGGATCGTTTGTCCTTTCGTGCGTGCTTGCCTTCGCATGGTGGCACCTGCCGGCAGCGCAGATCGCGACCGCCTCGCTCGAAGGCTTTTTGATGGCCCTGTGGCCCATCGTTTTGGTAATCATCGCCGCGGTGTTCACGTATAACCTGTGCGTTCGCACGGGCGCCATGGACGTAATCGGCAGCATGATCACCTCCATCAGCAGCGATCGCCGTCTGCTGGCGCTGCTTGTGGCCTGGTGCTTTGGTGGCTTTATGGAGGGCATGGCCGGTTTTGGCACCGCCGTCGCTATTCCCGCCGGCATGCTCGCGGGCCTGGGCTTTGAGGCCGTGCCCGCCGTGCTCATCTGTCTGCTGGCCAACGGCGTGCCCACGCCCTACGGCTCCATTGGCATTCCCACGGTGTCCGTTGCCGGTCTGGTGGGCCTGGACCCGCTGCATTTGGCGACCGTTCAGATGGTGCAGCTGACGCCTTTCTTTGTGATGATGCCGCTGTTTATCGTGCTGGTTGCGGGTCGTGTCGCCGATGACCAGGGTAATGCTGCGGGCGTTGTCGAGCGCCTGAACGGCGTGGCGGGCATCGCCGTACTCTCCGGCGTGTCCTTTGCCGGCGCGGCTCTTGTCGTTGCTATGTTTGTGGGTCCCGAGCTTGCCGTCGTCGTCGGTTCCATCGTTTCGCTCGCGCTGACAGCTGCGCTTGCCATGCGTGCCGAGAAGTCGGGGCATCTGGACGCACGCTTCCACATGAATATCGAGGCCGGCGAGCAGCTCACCGCTAAGTCGGCGCTTTCGGCTTGGTCGTGCTTCATCCTGATCTTTGTGCTGCTGTTGGGAACGTCTAACCTGGTGCCTGCCGTGCATGCTGCGCTCGCACCGTTTGCGAGCCAGGTGCAGGTGTATTGCGGCGAGAACCCCGGCACGCTCACGTTTTCGTGGATCAACACGCCGGGCGTCTGGATTTTCCTGGCGGCGTTTGTCGGCGGCGCCATTCAGGGTGCTTCGCCGCGCATGATGGGCAAGGTACTGGCCGCGACCGTCAAGCAGATGATGCCGACGGTCATTACCATGCTTTCGGTTCTGGGCTGTGCCAAGGTTATGGGCTATGCGGGCATGATCTCTTCGATCAGCGCATTTTGCATTGCGGTCGCCGGTGGCCTGTACCCGATTCTGGCTCCGTGGATCGGCGCGGTCGGTGCGTTCGTGACCGGTTCGGGTACGTCTTCTGGCATGCTGTTTGGTCCCATCCAGAGCCAGGCTGCCACCGCGCTGGGCGTGAGCGACTACTGGATGGTCGCGCTGAACGCGCTTGGCGTCGCCGCCGGCAAGATGATCTCGCCGCAGACGCTTGCCATCGGCCTGGCCGCCGTGCACGTGCGCGGCAAGGATGCCGAGCTCCTGGGCGCGGTCCTGCCCTACGCCGCCGGCATGCTGGTCCTTATGAGCGCCATCGCCATGCTCGGCCAAGGCTTGCCGCTATAGTTGGCACTTAGGGATGCTCCTTTTGTGCCGGCATCCGGGGACACTCCTTGAATGTTGCCTGTTCAAGAGTGTCCCCAACGACTCGTCGTTTAAGAACGTCCCCAATGACTACCCAATGACTAGGCCGCTTGCCTGCGATTTTTGACCGTTGGGCGGGCTTGCCCCCCCTTGCCACAAAAACGTTTTTGCATATCGGGTACAACGGGCTTTACGTGAGTAAAGTGCGCGCCGCGCCCGCGTGACGCGCTTTTAAAGGAGGCCCCATGCCTGGTGTTACCCCTGCAGAAGTTCTGTCCAACTTTGGTATTACGCTGGTCGAAGATCCCGCCGAGAATCAGCCGCGTCTGCTGGTCGATCTACCTGCTGCGGAGCTCGTCGAGCACGCTATCCGCCGTGAAGAGGGCCGCATGGCATCCAACGGCGCGCTGGTAATCGAGACGGGGGAGCGCACCGGCCGTTCTCCCAACGACCGCTTTATCGTTGACACCCCCGATGTTCACGACAAGATCGCCTGGGGCGCCGTCAACCGCCCGCTTTCGATTGAGAGCTACGAGGCCATCAAGGCCGGCATCGTCGACTACCTCAACGAGCGCGACGTGTTCGTCACGCGCGGCATGGCGGGTGCCGACCGCAACCACACGCGTCGCCTGCTCGTTGCCTGCGAGCGCGCGAGCCAGGCGCTCTTCATTAAGCAGATGCTCGCCCGTCCACTCGCTCGCGAAATTGCGCGCACCGGCGAGCCGGACTTTTGCGTGCTCGCGGCACCCGGGTACCAGTGCGACCCCGCCATCAAGGGCCTCAACTCCAGCGCCGCCGTGGTCATCAACTTCCAGGAGCGCGTGATTCTGGTTGCCGGCACCGGCTACTCCGGTGAGATTAAAAAGTCCATCTTTAGCGTCATGAATTACCTGCTGCCCGTCGAGGACGATGTGCTGCCCATGCATTGCTCGGCCAGCATGGATCCCGTCACGCACGAGACCGCCGTGTTCTTTGGCTTGTCCGGCACCGGCAAGACCACGCTTTCGGCCAATCCCACGCGCCTGCTGATCGGCGACGACGAGCACGGTTGGTCCGACATGGGCATCTTCAACATCGAGGGCGGCTGCTACGCCAAGTGCGAGGGCCTGGACGAGTTTCACGAGCCCGAGATCTTCAATGCCGTTCGCTTTGGCGCGATCTGCGAAAACGTGGTGCTCGACGAGAACCGCAAGCCCAACTACGATGACGTCTCGATCACGCACAACACGCGCGTTGCCTATCCCGTCGAGCATATCCCCAACGCGTGGACCAAGGGCATGGGCACCACCCCGAGCGTCGTGCTGTTTTTGACCTGCGATGCCTTTGGCGTGCTGCCGCCTATCTCGCGCCTGACGGCCGATGCCGCCATGTATCACTTTGTGACGGGCTTCACCGCCAAGATCCCCGGTACCGAGGTCGGCGTCACCGAGCCCACGCCTACGTTCTCCTCGCTGTTCGGAGAGCCGTTTATGCCGCTCGACCCCATGGTCTATGCCAAGATGCTCGGCGAGCGTATCGCCGACGGTCGCACCCGCGTCTATCTGCTCAACACCGGCTGGATTGGCGGCGGTTATGGCGTGGGCCATCGCATCGAGCTTGCCTACACGCGCGCCCTGGTCGCACGCGCCCTCGACGGTACCATCGAGGACAGCGAGTTCTTGCACGACGATATCTTTAATGTCGACATTCCCACCACGTGCCACGGTGTGCCGGACGGTATCCTGGTGCCGCGCCAGTACTGGCGGAGCACAGCGCGCTATGACGAGGCCGCGCACAACCTGGCGGTGATGTTCGAGGAGAACTTCGAGAAGAAGTACTCGCACCTGCCCGAGTCCGTCAAGGCCGCCGGCCCGCACGCTCAGGTGTCCGCCGAGGCCCGTCATCGCGGCCGCGGCCTGCTGGGACTCCGCCACTAGCGTCGCCTCGAGTCCATATCCACCACAAAGAGGCAGGCGCCTTTGTGGTGGTTTTGCTCGTGTGGATGACTCGGGTTACAATGCGCCTGACATATCGTCCCCTTCTCCGGATGGGGACAGCGTAAGCGCTCTTGTGACGGCACCGTAGGACTTTGAAGGTGGCCGTTGTAGGGGCGCTTTTTGTTTAGGCGCTCGCGTTGGCGCGAATTGCGAAGGGAGCACGTATGAAGAGCTTTATTGCCGAGGATTCATTTTGGGAGCTATTTCCACAGGCGGCGGTCGGTGTTGTGGTCGTGGAGGGCATGAAGCCCGCGGCTCAGATTCCTCAAGAGGACGTGGACGCGATTGCGGCGCTGCTCGATCGCGCCAATATCGATGCGGAGCGCCACCTGACAAGCGATACCATCAGCGAGAACGCGCCGGTCAAGGCTTGGCGCGAGGCCTATCGCCTGTTCAAGACTAAAAAGGGCGCCCGCTGCTCGATCGAGAACTTGCTCAAGCGCGTGCTCAAGGGCAAGCCGGTCGGTCATATCACACCGGCGGTGGATATTTACAACACGGTGTCGCTGACCTACGCGCTGCCCGTGGGAGGCGAGGATTTGCACGCGATTGAGGGAGACCTTCGCTTGAAGGTGACTGACGGTGGCGATGCGTTCTTGCCGCTTGGCGAGGAGGCGGATGATCCGACGCTGCCCGGCGAGCTCGCCTACATCGATGATGCGGGTGCCGTGTGCCGCTGCTGGAACTGGCGCGACGGCGTTCGAACGGCCCTGTCCGACGATTCGGCCGATGCGTTCCTGGCGATTGAGTGTGTTGAACCCGAGCGGATGGGGGACTGCCAGGCCGCCATCGATCGCTTAGCCGAGCTGCTTGAGCGCTATCTGGGAGCGACGGTTGTCGTCAAGACGCTTGTGACCCGCGATAACCCGCGCGTGGAACTCTAGCTCGGGCCAAACCACCACACAAACCACCACAAAGGTGCTATCCCCTTTGTGGTGGTTTTTATGTTGATGAGTTAACAATTGGGATATTTGGGTACGGGGGTTCGGGCATGCGGCTAAGATGTTTACCCGTTAGCATTATGCAAGCGAAAGGCGGTCGTCTCCCATGCAGCAGAGCGACGAGACACGTTTTGAGGATTTTGTCGGACTGATTAGCGGGCTCTACAAGGAGATCCAGCGCATTAAGGCATCTGAGGGCGCAAGGCTGGGCCTTAAGGGTTCCGATATCATGTGCCTGTACTATCTTGAGCGCAGCAAGGACGGCCTGACTGGTGCCGACCTCGCCCGCATGGCAGGCGTGACCCGCGCTGCCGTCTCGCGCACGCTGGCGCATCTGGAAGAGGGTGGCTACGTCGAGGTCGACGATTCGGGCGATGCCGCCGTTAAGTATCGCGCCCCGGTTCGCCTGACCACGTTGGGCGGCGAGAGCATGAATGAGGCCGATCGCATTATTCGCGAGGTGCTCGACGCCACCGGCAAGGCCATGGGCGTGGAGCAGCGCGAGCAGATGTACGCGTCGCTGCGTACGATTCTCGACACCCTGCGCGAGCTGTAGGGCCGCCTAGGCATTTGCTTCCCATTAACAACTGCATCGTCCCGTTTGAGCGCGTATACCGTGCCGGGGCATTGCTGTCAAAATTCCCTGCGCGGGACCTGCGCAAGAAAGGATTCGCTATGTCCGTCCGCATTATTACCGATTCCGCAAGCGATATGTCGCCGGCGGAGCACCCGGCACTGGCTGTTTTGCCACTGTCCGTTACCTTTGGCACCGATGTGTACATGGATGGCGTCGACATCGATCACCAGCGCTTTTACGAGATGCTCGTGGAGCGCGATGAGCTGCCCAAGACCGGTCAGGTCAACCCGTACGCGTTTTCGCAGGCTATCGCCGAGGTTCGTGAAGCCGGCGATGAGGCCGTGATTATTACCGTGGGCGCTAAGCTTTCCGGCACCAATCAGAGTGCGCGCACCGCTCTTGCCGAGGCACCGGGCGGCGATGTGTTCGTGGTAGACAGCAACAACGTCACCCTGGGCGAGCGCGTACTGGTCGAGTATGCCCTGCGCTTGGTGGACGAGGGCCGTGGCGCTGCCCAGATCGCGGCGGCGGTTGAGGCCGTGCGCGACCGCGTGGTGGTTATCGGCCTGCTCGAGACGCTGGAGTACCTGGTGCGCGGCGGTCGCCTGTCTGCTGCGGCCGGCGCCGTGGGCACGCTGCTCAACGTAAAGCCCGTGGTGGCTGCCGAGGACGGTCTGATCGTGCAGCTGGGCAAGGCGCGCGGTTCCAAGAACGGTCGCAACCTGCTGAACCAAAAGGTCGAAAAGGCGGGCGGCGTCGACTTTTCCATGCCGCTGGCGCTGGGCTATACGGGCCTTTCGGATGCGGTGCTCAAGAAGTATATCGAGGACAGCGCCGCGCTGTGGGCTGGCCACACCGAGGGCGAGCTGCCCGTTCACACCATCGGCGCCACCATCGGCACCCATGTAGGCCCCGGTGCCGTAGCCGTAGCCTTCTTCCAGCCTGCCAACTAACCGACCTGCCAAAAAGGGACAGGTTTATTTTGGCAGGTTTTATCTGGGCAAACGCTACCTGCCATGCCATGTGATCCCTCGGCGATGACGGGGTTGCGGACCATCGGCCTCACGGAGGCCGCAAATGATCAGCAACCCTGCCGTCCCCGAGGGATCATTTGATTTATGCTGTTGCGGGCGGAAAGGAGCATCGATGGCGTCTGAGGGCTTTTTTGAGCGGGTGTACGAGGTAGTCGAGCAGATCCCTGAGGGAATGGTTGCCACGTACGGCCAGGTGGCGCTGCTCGCCGGCCGTCCACGAAGTGCGCGGTACGTGGGCTATGCGCTGCACAGCAATCCGCGCCCCGGCGAGATTCCCTGCCATCGTGTGGTGTTTGCCGATGGCAGCATTTGCGAGGGCTTTGCGTTTGGCGGCCCCGATGCTCAGCGCGAACTTCTGCTGGGGGAGGGCGTGACGTTTGTCGACCCCATGCACGTCGACTTGGCCGCCTGTCGTTGGCCAGCAGGGCTCTAGCGGCTCTGCCGTGGCCAAGACCACCACAAAGGTGCCTGTCCTCTTTGTGGTGGAACGCTGGCTCCATTGATGTTTCCCCAGATAAAACCTGCCAAAATAAACCTGTCCCTAATTGGCAGGTTTAAAGGGGTTAACTTATGCAGAAGGTATGGCGGCACGATTTGACGCTGTAAAGTAAACAAAGGCGAACTATATTGTATTCAACAACGGAGCAGGCAATAGGCGATGAAAAAGCCTGCCCTGTTGAGTTTGATTCGCATTCCTCCCCTCTGTGCGATTCAACGGTGTACTTCAGGAAAGCGCCCGTCGGCTGCCATGGTCGGCGGGCGCTTTCCTGTAGGCATGGGGCAAACCCATCAGGTCTGTTATCCCATAATGAGGTACTGACGTTTGGTTTTAGGGGGGCACTAACTTTGATTGTTAGTCCCGCTTACAGCAACCGATCTTGGTAAATCCCTGCGGCGCTTCTTCGCCTGCGGGGATTCTTGGGCTGTCGCTTCCCAGATATGCTTCTACATGCCGCGCGAACGCTTGCCACGACCACTCGTCTTTATCGGCCTCAAGCCGATCGGGAGAAATCGCGTTGAACAGGCACGTTGGAATCTCGTGCTCGTGCAGATTCTTAGCGATACACGGTGTGCAGCCCTTCTCGTGGTTGACAGGGTTAAATGGGCATTTCCGGTCGTTGCAGGTACAAAACGCAACTGAGCTCATGGGACTCCTTCCGGTCGGTCGGGTCTGCCGTAAAAGCTGCCGCATGTTAAACAATAGGGTGTCATTGCTTAACAGGATATAGCCTCAAGGTGCTTGCGACTTAGGGGTTCTGCCAAGCGGCTGAATATCTCGGCGACCGACCTCTGAAGAAAACAAAACCGCCGCAACGAGGATTGTGCCAATCGCGGCGGTTTAGTTTGAGTGTTGTTTATTGCTCTCGACTAGTACACCATGCCCATGGCGTCCTGAACCTCGGCCAGGGTCTGCTCGGCGATCTCGTTGGCACGACGGTTGCCCTCGTGCAGGACGTCCTTCACATAGTCCAGGTCGTTCTCGTAGCGCTGGCGACGCTCGCGGATCGGTGCGAAGTACCCGTTGACGGCCTCGGTCACGTACTTCTTGAGTTGGCCAGAGCCGCCCATGCCAATCTCCTCGGCAATCTCGACCTCGGAACGGCCGGTGCAGATGGCGGCGGTCGAAAGCAGGCCGGACACGCCGGGGCGGTTCTCGGGATCGAACGTAATCATGCGCTCGGAGTCGGTCTGGCTCTTCTTGATGCGCTTGGCCGTCTCCTCGGCGGTCATCGAGATATTGATGGCGTTGCCGTAGCTCTTGCTCATCTTGCGGCCGTCCAGGCCGGGCAGCAGTGGGGTCTCGGACAGCAGCGCGTCGACCTCGGGGAACACCTTGCCGTAGCGGTTGTTAAAGCGGCGGGCGATGGTACGGGTGAGCTCGATGTGCGGCAGCTGGTCGCGACCGACGGGCACAACGTTACCCTTGCAGAACAGGATGTCGCAGGCCTGGTGTACCGGATAGGTGAGCAGAAGGCCGGTGAGCTCGTGGCCCGAGGCCTCCATCTCGGCCTTGACGGTGGGGTTGCGCGCCAGCTCGGCCTCGGAGACCAGCGACAGGAACGGCAGCATGAGCTGGTTGGCGGCGGGCACGGCGGAGTGCGCGTAGATCATGGTCTTGTCGGGGTCGATACCGCAGGCAAGGTAGTCCATGACCATGTTATACACGTTGTCCTGGATGTGCTCGGTGGTGTCGCGGTCGGTGATGACCTGGTAGTCGGCAATGAGCACGTTGGTCTTGGCGCCCATATTCTGCAACTCCACGCGGCCCTTGAGGGTGCCAAAGTAGTGGCCTAGGTGCAGACGGCCGGTGGGGCGGTCGCCGGAAAGCATGGTGAACTTCTCGGGCGTCTTGGCCAGGCCCTCGCGAATGGCGTTGCTCTTTTGCAGCGCGACTTCGTAGCTGTTCTCGTTTGGCATGATTGCTCCTAACGTATGTTCATGGGTCAAGATAATAACGCGTTTATTGAGAGGGGCGGGCGAAAGTGGGCAAGGGGGTGGTAAGGCGAGACATGCGTGGTGGTCGAGGCGCGGGCACGAGTGGCCGACAGCAAGCAGAGCGACCTTCTGCAGCAAACCTTAATGCCTGTGGTGGCGCTCTTCCTTACGCTCCTCGGCCGCTTGCTCCTCCTGCTTAAAGGCGGGGTCGTCGGGGGTTATCAGCTCGTCTTCGTGCGTGCGCTTGTTGTAATGGTGGCGTAGCACGGGCTCAAACAGGTGCAGGTGCTTGGCGAAGGCTGCCGAGCCAATGCCAAGGACGGTAAAGATGAGCACGCGCATGGGGACTTCGACCTGGTTGATGGCGGCCGCACCGGCCGAAAGCAGGACACACCAGGCATAGATAAGCAGCACAGCCTGCTTTTGGTTATAGCCCTCTTGAATGAGGCGATGGTGGATGTGGCCTTTGTCGGCCTGCCCAATGCTAATGTGGGCGCGCTTGCGGCGCACGATGGCGCTAAACGTGTCGATGATGGGCACACCGGCAACGATGAGCGGAATGATAAGCGAGGTGAGCGCGGCGGTGCGACTCACATTAAGCAGCGAAATGGAGCCCAGCGCAAAGCCCAGCAGCAGCGACCCCGAGTCGCCCAGAAAGATGCTCGCGGGGTTGAAGTTATAGCGCAAGAAGGCGAGGCACGAGCCAAAGAGCGCGATGGAAAGCGCTGCCGCGTCGATGCGGCCCGAGAGCACGGCGACCGAAAACATGGTGAACGATGCGATGCCGCAGATGCCTGTGGCCAGGCCGTCGAGGCCGTCGATGAGGTTGATGATATTGGTGAACGCCACCAGGTAGACCACGGTGATGGGGTAGGCAAGCCAGCCGAGCATGATTTCGCCGGGGGCAACCGGGTTGACGATGACGCCGATTTTTAGGCCACCCACGCAGGCGATGAGCGCGGCGAGGACCTGGCCGGCGAGCTTTTGCTTGGGCCTAAGCTGGAAGACGTCGTCGATCGCGCCGGTCGCAAAAATGACGGTAAAAGAAAGCGCCAGCATGGGGTAGCTAATATGCAGGCGCGGATGCGGGACCAAGACGGGCGGCCAACCCAGATGCCAGGTGCCCATAATCTGAACGATGCAGGCGACGACCAGGCCCAAAAAGACCGCCGTACCTCCCAAGCGCGGGATGGGCTCGGTGTTGATACGGCGTTTTGAAGGATAGTCAACGGCGTCGAGCTTGATTGCCAGACGTTTAACCAGGGGCACCGTGAGGAAGGTCGTGATATATGCCGCGGCTGCCACGCAAAGGAACGGTATGTAGCTTGTGGATGAAGCCATGTATCAAAAACCGCCAAGCGTCGAAGGAAAAGGTCAAAGGATGCCATGCCGCAAAGGGTATAGCTGACCCATGATACTCGACCAAAGGGGGTGCGGGGAATCGCGCCAATCGATAATCACGCGCTTACCAGATATTGGGATGGTGGCGGGGGTTCTGCCGAGTGCCGTTGGGTGTCATACGGGATCTGCGATGGCTATTTTTGGCAAAAACGGCAAAAGAAAACCACCCCCCACGTTACGAAAATGAACCCACCTAAAACAGGTGGGTGCCCTCATCGACCGTTCCAGCGTCCTTAACAACGAAGGATACCTGTACTACGTACGACTGTGTGGGCTCCCTAAATAAACGCGACGGTTCACCCAGTTGCTCCGCGGGGGGCGGAATACCTACATCATAAAGCGGGACTTTATCGATTCCAGTCTTGACATTACAAAAATCGTGTCGGACGATTACGGCGCCTTGGGCTCGAGCTTTCTGTGCGGTTGGTCCTTTTGCGTTTGACCTGCTGAATCGTTGTTTTGGAGCAAGTTTTTATGCCGACGTCGTTGACCGAACTTTTTTCTCCCGCTTGCCATTTGTGTCCGCGCCGTTGCGGTGCGGCGCGCGATGAGGGTGCGCGCGGCGTATGCGGTGCTAACGACACGCTCAAGGTGGCCCGTGCGGCGCTTCATATGTGGGAGGAGCCGCCTATCTCGGGCGAGGCCGGTTCGGGCACGATTTTCTTTAGCGGCTGCTCGCTCAAATGCGTCTATTGCCAGAACCACGAGATCTCGACGGGCAATTTTGGGATTGAAATTTCGCCCGAGCGCCTGGTCGAGATTATGTTGGAGCTGCAGGACCAGGGTGCAAACAATATTAACCTGGTGACGGCGACGCACTACGCGCACCTGCTGCCGGCGGCGATTGCCGCGGCACGGGCGCGCGGGCTGGTCATCCCAATCGTCTACAACACAAGCGGTTATGAGCGCGCGAGTGCCGTGGCGGCGCTCGGCGATCTGGTCGATGTGTGGCTTACCGACTTTAAATATGCCGATGCGGGGCTTGCGCAGTCGCTCTCCCACATTAAGGACTACCCGCGTGTGGCCGTGTCGGGTTTGGCGCAAATGGCGCGCGAGATTGAGCGCCGTGGGGGAGAGCTGGTGGACGAGGACGGGCTCATGAAGCGCGGCATGATCGTGCGTCACCTGGTGTTGCCGGGGCATGCGGACGATTCGTGTCGCGTGCTGGACCTGGTGTGGCAGACGGTGGGTGATGTGCCGATCTCGGTCATGAACCAGTACACGCCCAACGCGCTCATGCGCGAGCAGGGCGGCGACTTGGCGCGAGCCGTGACGCGCGAGGAGTACGAGCGGGTGCTCGACCATGCCGACGACCTGGGCTTTACGACGATGTTCTGGCAAGAGGGCGGTGCGGTAGACGAGAGCTTTACCCCAGCGTTCGACACCACTGGCGTCCTCACCAGCGCAAAGTAGCTCTTTTGAGCAGTCTTTTTGGGACGGGGCTATTTTAGCTGCCCCTGCCGTTAATCGTCCAAATCGTTTTCGCTATCTGCCTGGGTAGCTAAAATAGCCCCGTCCCAAAAAGACTGCTCCCGGTGGGGGTCGAGCTACCATCCGAAAAGTAGTCAAAAAAGCCCCGTCCCAAAAAGACTGGGTATTGGGCGTTGACAGCTGGCGAGCCGTAGGTAAAATATCAACTTGTCCTGGGGACGTAGCTCAGTTGGGAGAGCGCTGCCGTCGCATGGCAGAGGCCGAGGGTTCGACTCCCTTCGTCTCCACCCTTGGATTTGATAAGCCGTCGACATTGTGTCGGCGGCTTTTTTTGAAAGAAAGGGCTGCACCATGGCCGAGCTTGATTCCCAACCATTGTCCGACGAGGAGCGCGCCGAGTTGGAAGAGCTCCGCGCCGAGAAGGCCCGCCGCGAGGCCCAGGAAGAGGCCCGTCGCGAGCGTGAGGAGCTGGCCGCCCTGCGTGCCGAGCATGCGAAGGCCGAGGAGGCTGCCGCGAGCGCCGCATCCGAGCGCAAGCCCGCGCCCAGGCCCGCTGCTGCGAAGCCTGCGCCTGCTGCACCCAAGCCTCAGCCTAAGAAAGCCACTCGTCCCAAGCCCGTCGATTCCAAGCCGAGCCGTGACGAGATGACGTTTGCCCAGCGCATGGTCACTTCCAAGGAGCCCACGGCCGAGGGCGAGATCCCCGGTATGGCCCCGGCTCAAAAGATCATCATCGCGCTCGCCTTGGTCGCGTTTGTCGTCTTTATGGGCTACACGATCATGACCAGCATGGGCCTGCTCTAACCGATTTGCATCGGGCGTCATGTCCGCATGCTCTGCTCTCGTCCAACCCTCAACCTCTGCACAACGCATTCGAAAGGTCGCCCCATGGCTTTGACCGACATCTCGCATCCCACCGACATCGCAATGCTCACCGATCTGTACGAGCTCACTATGGCCCAGGGCCTGTGGGAGAGCGGCAAGGCCAATGAGCAGGGCTGTTTTACCGCGTTTTACCGTGACCATCCGTTTGGCAGCGCCTACGCCGTCATGTGCGGCACCGCCGAGCTGCCCGAGCTGGTCGAAAACCTTCGCTTTACGCCCGAGGATATCGACTACCTCGCATCGCTCCAGGCCCCGGCCGGCGGCGCGATGTTCAAGCCCGAATTCCTCGACTACCTGCGCGATTTTCGTGCGCATGTAAACATCGACGCCGTCCCCGAGGGCGAGCTCGTCTTTCCGCGCGAGCCCATGGTGCGCGTCACCGGCCCCGCGCTGGAGTGCCAGCTGCTCGAGACGGCGCTGCTCAACATCGTCGGCTTCCAGACGCTTGTCGCCACCAAGACGGCGCGCGTGGTGCTGGCGGCGGACGGCCGTCCCGTGGCCGAGTTTGGCCTTCGCCGCGCCCAGGGTCCCGATGGCGGTCTGGCCGTCGCGCGCGCGAGCTACGTTGCCGGCTGTTCCTCTACGTCCAATGTGCTCGCCGGTCGCCGCTACGGTATTCCCGTCTTTGGCACGCATGCGCACAGCTGGGTGATGAGCTTCGATTCCGAGCTCGAGGCTTTCCGTGCCTTTGCCAAGTCGAGCCCTAAGAACTGCACGCTGCTCATCGACACTTATGATGTGCGCGAGGGGTGCGAGCATGCCATTACGGTTGCCAAGGAGATGGAGGCGGTGGGCGAGCGTCTGTCGGCCATTCGCATCGATTCCGGCGACCTCGCCAAGCTGTCCAAGTATGTCCGCGGCCGTTTTGATGCCGAGGGCCTGCCCTATGTGGGGATCTCGGTTTCCAACGATCTGGATGAATACACGATTCAGTCGCTGCTCGACCAGGGCGCGCCCATCGATAGCTTTGGCGTGGGCACCAAGCTCGCGACCTGCTACGACCAACCGGCACTGGGCGGCGTGTACAAGCTTTCCGCCCGCCGTGCGAGCGAGGCGGACCCGTGGACTCCGGTGGTCAAGCTCTCCGAGCAGCCCTACAAGCGCACGATTCCAGGCGTGCAGCGCGTGCGCCGCTATTACGACGGCTTTGGCGGCCCGGTCTGCGACATGATATATGACGAGGACCATCTGGCGGGGGAGGGCGCCGCGCGCGGCAATACCCTCGTGGCCGTGAACGATGCCGCCCTGGTGACCGACGTGTCCGAGCTTGAGTATCGCGAGCTGCTGGCGCCGATCGTGCGCGACGGCAGCGCTGTTGCCCCGCGCGAGAGCATCGAGGCCGCACGCGAGCGTTGCGCTTGGGCGCTGGACCATCTGGATCCGGTCTACAAGCGCTTCCTGTACCCGCAGACCTATGTGGTGGGCATGGAGCAGGGCCTGGCGCAGGTGCGCGACGAGCTCGTGCGCAAGAATATGGCCGCGGCTTCTGCCTTCCCCTGGGCTCGCTAATTTTGTTGGGTGTAGGGTGGAATTACGTTCCCTCGGCCGTCAGCTCGCCCGAACCCTCAACAGTTGATTGGTTTGACGTATGACGACTTCTTATAAAACGATGGTGGTAAAGATCGGTTCGTCCACGGTGGTGGGCGCCGATGGCAAGGTCAACCGCGCCTTTATCGGCGGGCTTGCCGATCAGGCTGCTGCCCTGCGCAAACTCGGCTGGCGTCTGGTCGTGGTGAGTTCGGGCGCCATTGCCTGTGGCTATCCCGTGCTGGGCTTTGACCGCAAACCGGTCGGTGACCTGCCGAGCCTGCAGGCCTGCGCCTCGGCCGGTCAGTGCATCATCTCGTCGGCCTACGACGAGGAGTTCCATGCGCGCGACCTGCTCACCTCGCTCGTGCTGCTCACGCGTCACGACACGGCCCGTCGCACGTCCTATCTGCACGCGCGCGACGCGCTGCTGCGTCTGGTGGAACTGGGCGTGGTGCCGGTCGTCAACGAGAACGACACCGTTACCGTCGACGAGATCAAGTTTGGCGACAACGACACGCTGGCGGCGCTTGTGGGCTGCCTGGTTTCTGCCGACCTGTGCGTGACGCTCTCGGACATCGATGGCCTCTATACCGCCAATCCGCACGAGGACCCCACGGCCGAGTTCGTTCCGGTCGTGCATAGGATCGATGCCAAGATCATTGCCTCGGCGGGCGATTCTTCCACATCGGTTGGCACAGGCGGCATGATTACCAAGATCCGCGCGAGCCGCATCCTGATGACGGCAGGCATTCAGAGCGTGATTTGCTCGGGCGAGGAGCCCGATGCGCTCGTGCGCCTTGCCCGCGGCGAGAGCGTGGGTACGCTGTTCGATCCGCCGGCGGAGCGCCTGGACATTGCGCCCCGCAAGCTGTGGATTGCACTGGGCGACAAGGCGCATGGCTCGGTGACGGTCGATGACGGCGCCGCGAAGGCGCTGGTCAGCCGCGGTTCTTCCCTGCTTGCGGTGGGTATTCGCGAGGTCGATGGCACGTTTGCCGAGGGCGATGTGCTCGACGTGTGCGACCCGAGCGGTATGGTTGTCGCCCGCGGTATCGCCGAGGCCGATTCGGACGTGCTGGAGCTTGCAGCCGGACGCCGCCAGGACCAGATTGCCGGCAACCGCTTGCTGGCAGACTTGGCCGAGAAGCCCGCGATCCACCGAGACAACTTGATCGTCTTTGCATAAAGAAAGACAGCGCTGCGGATCGTTTCCCGCAGCGCTGTCTTTCTCGTGCCGGCACTTGGGGACGTTCCTTTTGTGCCGGCTGATGGGGGACACTCCTATGCTAGAAGATTCGACGCAGGTCTCCGCGGTTGAGGGCCTCGTCGAAGAGGTGCTTGAACACCATGCTGCCGTGCAGGCCGTCGTGCTCGAACTCGTTCGTCACCCAGGCATGTGAGTTGCCCACGCGGCTGAGCGTGTCGAGCTGCAGGCCCGAATCCACGTACATGTCGTCGAAATACACCGCGGCTTGGAGCGGCACCTCGTTGCAGGCCAGGCGCTGCGGGTCGTAGATCTTGTCCCAGCTGGTGTCTTCCATCAGCAGGTCCATGGCGGGCTTGAAGGGCTTGAGCTCGGGCATCTGCTCAAACATCCACGGGAACATGGCCTCGCCGGTAAACATGAGTGGGCGCGCGAGGGTGTCGAACTCGGCACGATGGGCCTTTTCCTCGGCGGCTGCCCAGCCAATAGGCATCGTGTCGCCATCGGCGTAGATGAACTCTTGCAGCGTCCAGTACAGCGGATTCGTGCGCGTGTTGGTGCGCTCGAAGGCGCGCATCAAAAAGCTGTCTGATACCGAGGAGCCGCAGTTCAGCGTACCGTCGCCATTAACAAACGCGTGGTCGATAATCCAGTGCATGCGCTCAAAGCTCGGCTTCATGCCAAAGTCGCTGCCCATGAGCTGCAGGCGCTCGACCGTCATCGGCGAGCCGTCGGGCAGCGCGGGCTTTTGCTCCTCGAGGGCATCTGCCAGGGCCGCCACGCGCTCGACGTCGGCGGGGTAGCGGTCGTAATACTGCTGAGTCTTGGCCGCCATACGCGGGAAGGTGTGCGCGTAGACCTCGCTGGCACTCGCCGGTACGTGCGGAATGCCGCCGCAGGTAAAGCTCGCCGCCACGCCCTCGGGGAAGAGCGACAGATAGTTCAACGTCAAAAAGCCGCCGTAGCTCTGGCCGAGTGTGACCCAGGGCTCGCCGCCAAAGCCCACCAGGCGCAGGTACTCAAAGTCGCGCACGATGGAGCTGGCGAGGTGGCGCTTGAGGAAGTCCGCCTGCGAGCGGGCCGCATCGGAGCCTGCCGCCTCGGCGCGCTCGCCCAGTGCGGCAATCGTGCGCCCGTCTACACAGCTGCTGCGCCCGGTACCGCGCTGGTCGGGCAGGACGACGCGGAAGTGCTTGACGGCCTCCTCGATCCAGCCGTCGCTTGTGGGCGACAGCGGACGCGGGCTCTCGCCGCCGGGGCCGCCCTGCAAAAAGAGGAGGAGTGGCAGGTCTTCGTTGATACGGTCGGGAGCGCAAACCACGCGGTAGAAAAGCTTGATGCTCTCGGGTGCGCCGGCGATGGGCGCCGGCATGGCGCCGCGGCGCATGGTGCTGCCGAAGGCCAAAAGCATTGGCTCCAGGCCGCGCCAATCCAAGGGGACGTCGATGCTGTGGTCCTCGACATAGAGGCCGGGGACGTGGTACGAAGTGATGAGGGCCATGCGGTACTTCCGTTCGTTGCGGTGTTTCGGGTTGACCAATTCTACCGCCGCCAGCGAGGATGCGCACAAATCGGCTACCATGGTTGGCAAACTACTAAGAGAAAGGGCCGTCCATGTCGGTCGATATAGCCACGTATGTCCACGATCTTGCCGTTGCCGCCAAGGCGGCGTCGGCCTCGCTTGCCACGGCGAGCGACGAGCAGCGCCAGGAGGCCGTGCGCGCCATGGCCGCGGCGCTGCGCGATGGCGTCGATTCCATCGTCGCCGCCAACGAGCTCGATATGTCCGCTGCGCGCGATGCGGGCACCTCGGCGGGGCTCCTCGACCGTCTGCTGCTGACGCCCGAGCGCGTCGAGGGCATGGCCGCCGGCCTGGAGAAGCTGGCTGAGCTGCCCGATCCCGTCGGCCGCGTGCTCGACCACCGCGTACTTGCAAGTGGTGTGGACCTCACCCGCGTGAGCGTGCCGCTGGGCCTGGTCGCCATGGTGTATGAGGCGCGTCCCAACGTGACGGCCGATGCCGCGGGCATCTGCATCCGCACCGGCAACGCCTGCATTCTGCGCGGCGGTTCGCTGGCCTATCACTCGTGCGCCATGATTGCCGAACTGCTGGCCGATGCGCTCGAGGCCAAGGGTTTCCCGCGCGAGGCTATCTCGATGATCGAGTCCACCGACCGCGAGGCCACCGGCGAGCTCATGAAGCTTCGCGGCATCGTCGACGTGCTTATTCCGCGTGGCGGTGCGGGCCTGATCCAGCGCTGCGTGCGCGAGTCGCTTGTGCCGGTTATCGAGACGGGCACGGGAAACTGCCACATCTACGTGCATGAATCCGCCGACTTTGATAAAGCGCTCAACATTATCGTCAATGCTAAGACCCAGCGCGTGGGCGTGTGCAACGCCGCCGAGTCGCTGCTTGTGGACCGCGCCGTGGCAGATTCGTTTTTGCCGGCGGTCGTGGCCGTGCTGCACGACCACGGCGTGCTGATTCACGGCGACGAGGCCGCGTGTGCCGCATGCGCCGACGCCGGTCTTGCCGAGGGCGACGACTACGTGGCCGCGACCGAGGAGGACTGGGGCCGCGAGTACCTGGCGCTCGAGATGAGCGTGAAGGTCGTGGCGAACGAGGACGAGGCCATCGCGCACATCAACCGCTATGGCACCATGCATTCCGAGGCCATCATCGCCGAGGACGCGGACGCCTGCGAGCGCTTTTTGGATGAGATCGATGCCTCGGCCGTGTATGCCAACGCCAGCACGCGCTTTACCGACGGCGGCGAGTTTGGTCTGGGCGCCGAGATCGGCATCTCGACCCAAAAGCTCCACGCCCGCGGCCCCTTTGCCGCCGAGGCCCTCACCACCTACAAATACAAGCTCCGCGGCACCGGCCAGGTCCGCCCCTAAACCTACCAAAAAGGGACAGGTTTATTTTGGCAGGTTTTATCTGCGGTTTTGCCGGGCGACGCGTTCGCCCGGCTTTTTTCTCCGTATGCCTTTTCTGCCTTTCGGCTTGAGCCGCGGCGATATACGATAGTGACACCGTGTCCTAGCACCGACTCACCTGGAGGTATTGCCATGTCCCAGACGCTTTCCGCCGGAATCACCCGCGACCGTGCGTTCGAATTGCTCAACGAGCACAACAAGGACCCGTTCCACATCACCCACGGTGAGACGGTCGAGGGCACCATGCGCTACTTTGCGCGCGAGTTCGACCCCGAGAACGAGGAGTTTTGGGGCATCGTCGGACTGCTGCACGACTTGGATTGGGAGGAGCATGAGGACGACCCCGTGAACCACACCATCTATGCGGCCGAAATCCTCGAGAGCGAGGGCGCATCGCCCGAACTCATCCGCGCCATCCAGACGCATACCTCGGACTTCAATACCTCGCTGCCCAAGCCCGAGCTGCAGATGGAAAAGATCCTGTTTGCCTGCGACGAACTTACCGGCCTGATCGGGGCTGCCGTCATCATGCGTCCGAGCAAGAGCGTCATGGACTTTACGACCAAGTCGCTCAAGAAGAAGTTCAAGGACAAGCGCTTTGCCGCCGGCTGCTCGCGCGACGTGATTACGCAGGGCGCCGAGATGCTGGGCTGGGAGCTCCCCGAGCTTTTCGACCGCACCATCGCGGCCATGCAGTCCTTCGCGCCCGACCGCGACACCTTCCAGGCTTAACCTGCCAAAAAGGGACAGGTTTATTTTGGTAGGTTTTATCTGGGAAAACGCTCCCGTTGAACGTTATTCAGCGGAAGCGTTTTCTGTTTGACCTGGTGACGTTGGCGAATGGCGGCGCCTCGCGGCAGGTGGCTGCGCTTCGCCGTACCCGTAACTCGGCAAACGCGACGTTAGGACGCGTTCTTAATAATCCATGTTCCGAGTCCGGTCAACAGCTGAACCTGCTTAACGGTTAGCCCTTGTTTTCGAAGCGCGAGAATCGCCTCATTGCGAAGTGGCTTGGAGACAGATTTGAGTTCCGTCGGAGCGCATCCTGCGACACTCTGCACGATTGTCGTGCCAAATGAATATGGTTTCCCATAAGGCACCAAGCGATAAGCTCGATATTGTGTTTGGGGAGGATTGCATCGAGGATCTGAAGCATGGCGATTCGGTCCTCGGCATCGTCAAACAGCAATTGCCCTCCGTTTCCACGCAACGTGACGTGGAAATAACCGGTTGGTGACTTTGAACGAGGTTTTCTCGGCATGGCCCCTCCTTTAGCTTGGATGGGCTGAAGATACCTCATTCGGAGGCTTCGGTTGTTGAGATTCAGTTTACCGACTATAGCTGCTACCTGCCGAAATGTTATTGCGTTTTCAAATTGATGCTTTTTAATGGTAATTGAGCAAGACGGGTGCGCTTGTTGCGGATACGGGCGTTGGTTGCGTCGATCTGGACGGCCCTCGCGTGATGTCATCACAAATGGGCTTCACGCATTTTCGCGGCCATAGAAAAATGGCCGGGGCTTACAAACAAAACGGAGCACCCGACCATTTACCAATTGTTTGTTGACGTTTCCCCAGATAAAACCTGCCAAAATAAACCTGTCCCTTTTTGGCAGGTTAGTTGAGGGCGGCTTGGGATAGGCGGGCTTCGGCGTCCTCCTCGGTGACGCCCAGGGCCACGGCAATCTCCTCGATGGAGCGGCGCTTGGCTTCCTTGAGTACGCGCATGTAGTAGGAGCTGGGCTTTTTATCTGCTTCCTCGGCCTGGCGAATACGGTGCATCATGGTTTTTGCCACGCGGACCGTCTCGGGCGCACCCAGCTTGAGCTGCTGCTTAAAGTGCGTCTCCTCGAGCGAGCTGTTGCGCTCGGTAAAGGTGTCGCACTCCAGCTCGTCGTAATGGCTCAGTAGGTGCTCGGCATCTTGCTGGGAGATGGCGGCATGCAGACGGTCGGCCTGCGCCACGGGGTACATGAGGATCGTCTGCGCATGTCCCTGCTTGGTCTCGAGCAACAGCATGGGCTGCGGTGTGTCTTCCCTAAAACCGACGACGGTGCAGACTCCCTGACCCGGATGAATGACGTGTTGACCGATTGAGAACATGCTACCTCCAACTTATACGAATTTACGTATGTCTAGAATACCACGCTGACGTGCGCAAACCCTTACTTTATGCAGGAAAAGCACACAAATCCGATAGGTAAGAGTATTCGATATTCTGAGCTGCCCATGCAGATGTTTATGCATTTTCGGCGGGTGCACAACCAGCAGGCAGACCGCCATCTTTGAATGGCCTTGCGACAGCTGTAGTCAATTTTGTGCATATGCAATATCGATTGACTTTACCCTGCGACAGTAGTTACCGCTTGTGATAGAGTGCTGCAAACTCTGGCTTTTGCCCTACGAGTGACCAAGAGCTCGGGGGCTTTAACACAAGGAGGATATATGCCCGAGAAGATTGAAGAGCTGGTACGCGCTGCGCTTGCTGCGGCCCAGGAGGCCGGCGACCTTTCCGCATTTGAACTTGACGATTGCGCTATCGAGCGACCGGCTGACACTTCTCATGGCGAGTGGACCTCCACCATGGCCCTGAAGTCCGCCAAGCTGGCTCACTGCGCCCCGCGCAAGATCGCCGAGGCCGTCGTTGCCCATATGCCCGAGGATCCCGCGATCGAGAAGGTCGAGATCGCCGGCCCTGGCTTCATCAACTTCTACCTCTCCGTCGCCGTCAAGAACGCCATCTTCGGCGAGGCTCGCGAGAAGGGTATGGACTTCGCTAAGTCCAACGTCGGCGGCGGCCTGAAGACCCAGGTCGAGTTTGTCTCCGCCAACCCCGTCGGCCCCATGCATATTGGCCATGGCCGTTGGGCCGCTCTGGGCGACTCCCTCTGCCGTGTTATGGACCATGCCGGTTACGATATCCAGCGTGAGTTCTATATCAACGACCACGGCTCTCAGATGAACACCTTCGGCAACTCCATCAGCACGCGCTATATGCAGCTTGCCGACATCATCGCCAAGCAGGGCGTGGATATCGACGAGGCTCACAAGCTGCTGATTGCCGACCGCGATGCCTTTGTTGCCGACGAGAACGACGAGCATCCCGAGACCCATCCGTATCAGGACAACTTTGCCGAGACTCTGGGCAAGGACTCCTACGGCGGCGACTACATCATCGACGAGGCCGCCGAGTTCTGGCGCACCGACGGTGACAAGTGGGTCGACGCCGATCCGCAGGAGCGTATGGAGAGCTTCCGCGAGCGCGGCTACGTAAAGATGGTCGACAACATGCGTAATCTCTGCCACGCCGTCAACTGCGACTTCGATCGTTGGTTCTCCGAGCGCTCGCTGTACGTGAAGGACACCGAGGGCGAGACCGCCGGCACCTCCGCCGTCGACCGCGCTTTCGAGAAGCTCGACAAGATGGGCTACCTCTACACCAAGGACGGAGCCCTGTGGTTCCGCTCCACCGACCTGGGCGACGACAAGGACCGCGTCCTGATCAAGTCCGACGGCGAGTACACCTACTTCGCCTCCGACGTCGCCTATCACTGGGACAAGTTCCAGCGCGTCGACCACGTCATCGACATCTGGGGCGCCGACCACCATGGCTACATCGACCGCGTCCGCTGTGTCTGCGACGCTCTTGGCTATCCCGGCAAGTTCGAGGTTCTGCTGGGCCAGCTCGTCAACCTGCTGCGCAACGGCAAGCCCGTCCGTATGTCCAAGCGCAAGGGCACCATGGTGACCCTGCAGGAGCTTGTTGACGAGGTCGGTTCCGACGCCGCCCGTTACACGCTCATCTCCAAGAGCTCCAACCAGATGGTCGACTTCGATATCGAGGCCGTTAAGAAGCGTGATAACTCCAACCCGGTCTACTACGTGCAGTACGCTCACGCTCGTGTGTGCTCCATTCTGCGCCGTGCCGCCGACGTTACGCCCGAGCAGGCTGACGAGATGGGCATGAAGGCCGTCGCCGCCAAGGCCATCGGCGAGAACGTCGACTACTCGCTGCTGACCGACCCCACCGAGCTCGCCCTGTCGCGTAAGCTCAACGAGCTCGCCGACCTCATCGCCAGCTGCGCTCGCGACCGCGCCCCGTTCCGCCTGACGCACTTTGCCGAGGAGCTCGCCGGCGACTTCCACAGCTTCTACGCTGCCTGCCAGGTGCTTCCGAGCGAGGGCCGTCCCGTCGATCCCGAGCTTTCACGCGCCCGTCTGGCCGCTTGCGACGCCGTCCGCGTGACGCTCGCCCTGGTGCTCACTCTGGTTGGCGTTTCTGCACCCGAGCAGATGTAATCTACGGGTCGTTTGACCGTGTAGGTTTGGCTTTGCTGAGCCCTATAAGCCCGATCTCCATGCGGAGGTCGGGCTTTTTGCGTTTGGCGGGGCTTTTTGGCGTGTTGAAAAATGCTACAAAAACGCAACTATACCGGTTTACGGGGCTGAATTGCTGACTGGCGACCATAGCAACAGCAGCGAAAATAAAATCGCAGGTAGACGGCTTGCCGAATATTAAAAATGCAGGGTATGGTTGGCTTACGCCGTTCTTGCACCGTAATCCGCGATCGTTTTGAAAACGACCCCTTGGGGACGGAGGAAAACGGATCATTTTTGTCCGGTGGGAGAGCGGTGCGAAACCGTCCGCCACGAATCGGGCTTATCTACTACGTTTAGTCGCATACTCCGAACCATGCCGAAAAGTACGATATTAAAACCGCAGGTAGCGGGCTTGCGATTTTAGGAAGATCGAGGGGATGGTCAGGGATCGCGGGTCAAACGTAGTAGATAGGCGCGTCTCGTGGCGCGGCTATTCCGGATGACACGGCTTCACTCCTCTGGTGCGACAGAGGAAGCGCTTTTGAGGGGGAGTGTCCCTTTTGACCAGTTGTATAAGAACGTCCAATGACTAAGTTGCAGGTGGTGGCGGTTGTGTTACACTAACGCTGCGTATTTGACGCAATCATCTCGATACAGATCAATGATGCCCGTTGTGTTTTGAACGGAGCTAGACTGTTTAGCCGCCCTGAAGGTTTATGCAGGGAGCATGTGATCACAGGGCTTTAAAAGAAAGTTGAGCAAACACTGTGTCTGATCAACAGCAAGAAAATGAAATAAGCACGGCACAAACCACTCCCGCTGCACCGGTTGCGTTGGACCAAATCGCGAAACCCGCACCGTCGCAGGCGTCGGTCCCCGAGACACACCAGAACGCTGCCTCGGCTTCGAGTGAGAACCCTGTTCCCGTCGCACCTGTTACCGGGGAGGAGGCTGCGCCCGTGAAGCCCAAGCGCACGCGTCGTGTGGCCAAGCCCGCTGCGGATGGCGATGAGGCTGCAAAGCCCAAACGCCGCACCACGCGCACGACGCGTGCCAAGCGTCCGGTTTCCGCCGAGGTTTCGGCGCCGCTTTCAGATGAGGTTGCGCAGGCTCGCGCGCTTGCGCAGATCAGCGAAGCCCAGGTTGTTCGTGCTCGCCGTCGTGCCGCAGAGCGCGATGCCGCGGCTCTGACCGAACTCGCGGCTCCGTCCGCCCCCGAGGCGCCTTCGGCTCCGGCTCCCGAGCAGGTAGCAGAAAAGCCGGCTCCGCGCACGCGCCGTCGCACGGCGGCCAAGGTCCAGCAGGCTGCCGAGCAGGCTTCGTCCGATGCCGCCGAGACCCCGGTTCGCTCTGCGGCGGAGGAGGACGCTTCCTCTGCTGAGTCTGTCGTGCCTGCCGAGGTCGGCGGTGCATTTGTCGTCGATCCTGCTTTGCGCCCGCATCGCCGCGGCCGCAAGCCCAAGGCATTTGTCGAGGCGGAGAAGGCGGCCGCTGCCGCGGCTTCTGTCCAAGATGCCCCGGCGTTCGTCGAGCCTACAGCGGCTGTCGTGGTTTCGGCCGAGGGCGCTGATGTTCCTGAGGTCGCTGTTTCTGCCGCTGCCGAGCCTGCCGACGTTCGTCCCGGGCGCAGCCGTCACACCGCAGCCAAACGCCCAGCTAAGGCAGAGGCGAAGTCCGGCGCCGAATCTGCGGTAGCTGAGTCTACCGAGGCGAGTGTCGACACGACTCCCGAGACGGAGGGCGCCGATCGGTCGGCAGGCGAGAAGCCCAAGCGCACGCGCAAGAAATCTTCCAAGACCAAGTCTGCCGAACAGCAGGGGGATGCTGAGCAACAGCCCGAGTCCGACGCTAAGTCGGACGGCGAGACCCCGGCGACCGCCGATGCGCCCACGACGCCTGCCGTCGAGAGCGCTGAGGCCGAAGAGGGTTCCCGCCCCAACCGCCGTCAGCACAAGCGTAACGATGAGCGCAGCGAGCGCAAGGATGATCGTAACAACGACCGCCGCAGCCGTCAGCGCGACCGCAAACAGCGCAACAAGGAGCGCAACGCAGCTCCGACCGAGCCAACGCTTTCGCGCGAGGAGCTCGCGGCCATGAAGGTCGCCGAGCTGCGCGAGAAGGCCAAGGAGTTCGAGATCGAGACGACCGGCAAGAAGAAGGCCGAGCTCGTCGAAGAGATCTACACCACAGCCGCGAAGGCCGAGGGCTTCCGCGATATTAAGGGCATCCTGCAGATTCGCCCGGACAGCTCCGGCATCATCCATGCCCACGGCTACATGAAGTCCAATGACGACGCCTTCGTGCCCGCCTACCTCATCCGCTCCGCGCGTCTGCGCACGGGCGACGTGATCGAGGGTTCGCTTCGTCCCTCGCGCGGCGGCGACAAGCGTGCCGGTCTCGCCAAAATTACGACCGTCAACGGTCTTGATCCTGAGCAGGCCCGTAACCGCCCCAAGTTCGGCGATCTCACGCCGGTCTACCCCAATGAGCCGCTGCGCATGGAGCATGGCAAGGATTCCATTACCGGTCGCGCCATCGATATCGTGTCGCCGATCGGCAAGGGCCAGCGTGGCCTGATCGTGTCACCGCCCAAGGCCGGTAAGACTACGATTCTCAAGAAGATCTGCCAGTCTATCTCGATCAACAACCCCGAAGTGCACCTCATCTGCCTGCTCGTCGACGAGCGCCCCGAAGAGGTCACCGATATGCAGCGCTCCATTGAGGGCGAGGTCGTGGCCTCCACCTTCGATATGCCCGCCGACAACCATACCCGCGTGGCCGAGCTCGTCATCGAGCGCGCCAAGCGCATCGTGGAGTTGGGCGGCGACGTCGTGGTGGTTCTCGACTCCATTACGCGTCTTGCCCGTGCGTACAACCTGGCGGCGCCCGCCTCGGGCCGCATCCTTTCGGGCGGCGTCGATTCGGCGGCCCTGTATCCGCCTAAACGCTTCCTGGGTGCTGCCCGCAATATCGAAAACGGCGGCTCACTCACCATCCTTGCTTCCGCCCTTATCGATACCGGCTCCAAGATGGACGAGGTCATCTTTGAGGAGTTCAAGGGCACCGGCAACATGGAGCTCAAGCTCGATCGCGATCTGGCCGACCGCCGCATCTTCCCGGCCATCGACCCCGTTGCCTCGGGCACGCGCAACGAGGACCTGTTGGTCGACGAGCAGATGCGCCCGTTTGTCTTTGGCCTGCGCCGCATCCTCGCCGGCATGAACAATACCGAGCGCGCGGCCGCGTCGTTTATCAAGGGCCTCAAGGGCACCAATACCAACCAGGAGTTCCTGGTGCGTTCGGCTAAAAAGCACAGCGACTACGAGCAGACGTTCTAGTTTGTCCGCTGCACGCGACAGCAACCATAGACATGCCAGAAGGGCCGGGGTTTAGATCCTGGCCCTTTTCGTATAGCCGCTCGCCAACGATTATTGACCTCACGACCGGCAAGCAGCGATTTTCCCGTTTCAATTCCGCTTCGTCGCTTGCAATCCCCAAGGGGGTTTCGCATAATAGCAGTTAAGCTTCGCGACGGAAAACGCAGATGAAACGAACCATATACCGTTGCTTTGGGGCATAGCCCCGCTTCATCTTCTCTCGCGCAGCCAACTGAATGATGCGATTTGGGTGCTGGAAGATGGGGAGAGCTCATGGCTTCTTCTGATGCAACACAACGAGCAGTCCTTGCCGGACTTTCCTGCGGGATCGGCCTTGCCGCACCCGTGGTCGTGTATGCCGCTACACTGCCGTTTTCGTCAATCAACGAGACGGTTGTCGCGGGTGCTGTTCCCTTTGCCGTGGGCGCAGTGGCCGGCGTGGGTATCTATGCCGCCTCGCTGGGTATCTCTGAGTATCGTGCGGAGCACGATGGCCGCCTGTTTGAGCCCGATGCCGTGGGCGGCGCCGCTCAGTTTAGTCGGACCTACAACGAGTTCAAGACCGCCTCTATTCCCGTTCAGCAGGAGGAGGCCGCTCCCCGGGCTGCTGCTCCTGTCACTTTGGACGAGCAGGGTCAATCCTCTTCGCTTCTCTCCGGTCTGACCGGCGCGTTTCAGCGCCGTCATGCCGATGATGGCGTTCCGACTATCGCCCGTGCCGCCAACGCCATGGACGAGGCCGATGCCTGGGCTATGATCGATAGCATGCTCGACGACGATTCGCCGGTTAGCTGCGATCCCGCTCGCTCGCGCGATGTCTACCAGGTCGCAATTGACGAGCTCACAAACGGTGAAAAGACTGGCTCCTATAACCGCGACGACATCGCTGCTGCCGCACGTGCCGTCTCGGGCTCTCATGCCGCCCCTGCGGGCAGCACTGCAGCTTTCGTGGCGCTTGTGGCCAACGCTGCCAACAATGCCGCCTATAACGGTGCTTCTTCGGCTGCGTACGCCTCTGCCGCGACGGCCGCTTCGACCGGCCAGCAGGGCGCAGCTCAGCCGGCTCCTGTCGCCGACCCCTTTGCCGATGAGCCCCTGGTTGTCGACGAGGAGACCATCGCCGCTCGTCGTGCTGCCGAAAGCTCGCTTTGGGGCGCTTCGGCCCAAATGCAGGCCGCGGAGGCGGTGCCGTACAACGCCAAGCTCGCCAGCATGCCCATCATTTCCGATGCCAAGGGTGTTGATCTCGCCGATTTGGACGAGCCCGCCGCCATCACTGCCTCTATCGATGCCCAGAATCGCGTGGATACCGACAGTCTCCCCGATGCCTCCCTCGAGGAAGATATCCCCATGGCCGATTATTCGGGCCACGAGGACATGTGGGCCGCCGCCATGGCGATCATGGCCGAGGTCGCCGAGCCCGCCCCCGTGGCGGTGCCCACACCTGCGGCCTCACCTGTCTCGGTTGCTCCCGTCTATGTCGGCCGCCACAGCTCCGTGTTTCCCGAGGATACCGCGCGTATCTCGCGCGAGAGTATCGAGCGCGCCGAGGCTATCGCCGCCGGCGTTATGGAAAATCGTCGCCATGAGCGCGTCAATCAGATCCTTGAGGAAGAGATCGAGCGCCTGCAGTCCTCTACCGCCAAGCGTACGGGCCGTGCCTATTTGAGTGTTATCGAGGGCGGTACCGCCAGTTTTACGCCGCTTCGTGCCGAGGCCTAGTTCTGCATGATTAAGATCGATCGTAAGTGGGCGGTTGCGGCCTGCGCCATGGTGTTGCTGATCTGGGGCAATTCACTGGTTCCCGGCACGGGGTCCGGCTCACTGAGCCTGGCGATCATGGAGGACGTCCGCGGGTTTTTGCATAGCTTGAGCCTGCCGTATGAATGGGTAACCAACTTTGTCGTCCGCAAGTGCGCACACTTTACCGAGTATATGGTGCTCGGTGTTTTGGTGACACATGCCTTTGATATCGAGGGTCGACGCACTTTTGACAGACTGCTTCCCACGGTGGTTTTTCTGTTGCTGGTCCCCTCAATCGACGAGACGATTCAGTTATTTGTGCCGGGGCGCGCCGGCATGATCACCGACGTGATGATTGACTGCTGCGGAGCGGCTACCGGCGTCGTGCTCCGATATCTCCTCCGATCGCTTGTATGCACCAAAAAGGCCGCCTAGGACGTTTGGCTTGGTCCTAGACGGCCTTGTGCGTTTGGGGGCCCTGCAGGACGCGATAGCGTTGTCTGCGCGTTATACGAGTCCGGCAATACCGTGTGTCGTTGGTGCACCCTTTACTGGAGCGCCTGTGCGCCAAGGGCCAGACAGCCCATGATGCCCTGCTTACCCTCGAGGCTGTTGTTGACAATGTAGGTATCGATGTCGTTGACCTCGGGCGTGACGATATAGCCGTTGAGCATCTCGGCGCACTTTTTGCGGGCGAGCGGCACGATGGGGGTGTGGTCGGCCACGCCGCCGCCGATGATGATCTTTTGCGGCGCATAGCACAGCGTGTAGGTCATGAGTGCCTGTGCCAGGTAGCCAGCGAGCAGGTCCATGGCCTCCGGGTCATCGGCCATGTCTCCGGCGCTTTTGCCATCCCAGCGCTTTTTAATGCCGGGGCCTGCGATGAGGCCCTCGAGGCAGTTGTCGTGGAAAGGGCAGCCGCTGTGCTCGCCGATGGTGTCGCGCGGATCGCGTGTGACCAGGATGTGCCCGGCCTCGGGATGCATCATGCCATGAACGAGCTGGCCGCCCGAGAGCACGCCGGCGCCCACACCGGTGCCGATGGTCAGATACACCACGTCGGTGAGGCCCTGGGCGCAGCCAAAGGTGACCTCGCCCAGACAGGCGACGTTGACGTCGGTGTCGTAGCCACAGGGAATATTGAGCTCGTTTTGGATGGTGCCCAGCAGGTCAAAGTAGCGCCATGCCGTCTTGGGCGTCTCCAAGATCTTGCCGTATTGGGGCGAGGCAGGGTTGACTGCGGTGGGGCCAAAGGCGCCGATGCCCAGCGCGGCGATGCCCTTGTTTGCAAACCATGCGTTGACGGCCTCAACGGTCTCCTGCGGGGTCGTGGTTGCGATCTGCTCACGCTCCAGAACCGTACCGTCTGCATAGCCCGTGGCGCAGACCATCTTGGTGCCGCCGGCCTCGAGCGCTCCGATAAGCTGCTGCTCTGCCATAGTATTCCTCCCCCTGGGACGAGTTGCTCCGTGACTAAAGTATAGCGCTTTAAACAAATTAAGAAAGCGCTATAAAAAGAAGCCCCACAACGCGCGTGCAGTGCGGGGCTTCTTTGGGTGCTTTAGTTGCCGGGCCGTCCTTACCCGCGCGGCTTGATTTTATCGCGTAGCGACTTGAGGTTCTCCAGCGCCGCGTTAATCGTCTCGTCTCGTTTGGCAAAGTGGAGGCGAATCAGATGGTTGACGGGCTCCCGGAAGAAGCTCGATCCGGGCACGGCGCCCACGCCCACCTTAGACGCGAGGTCCTCGCAGAAGTCGAGGTCGCTGTCATAGCCAAACTCAGAGATGTCCATCATGACGTAGTAGGCGCCCTGCGGCACGTTATGCTCAAGACCAATGCTATCGAGCCCCTGACAGAACAGATCGCGCTTGGCTGTGTAGAGATCGAGGACCTCCTGGTAATAGCTGTCGTCGAAGTTGAGGGCGGTGACGACGGCTTCCTGCAGGGGAGCGGCGGCACCCACGGTGAGGAAGTCGTGGACCTTCTTGATGCGCTCGGTAATCTGGGCCGGGGCGATGGTGTAGCCCAGACGCCAGCCGGTGATGGAGTACGTCTTGGATAGCGAACTGCAGCTGATGGTGCGCTCGAACATGCCGGGCAGCGTGGCCATATAGACGTGCTCGTGGGGCGCGTAGACGATGTGCTCGTATACCTCGTCGGTGATGCAGTAGGCGTCGTACTTTTTGCAGAGATCGGCGATAAAGGTGAGCTCTTCGCGCGTAAAGACCTTGCCGCAGGGATTGGAAGGGTTGCACAGGACGATGGCCTTGGGGTCGTTGTCGCGGAAGGCCGCCTCGAGTGTCTCGCGGTCAAAGTCGAATGTGGGCGGGTTGAGCGGCACGTAGATGGGCTCGGCACCCGAAAGGATTGTGTCGGCGCCGTAGTTCTCGTAGAAGGGCGAGAAGATGACGACCTTGTCGCCGGGGTTGGTGACCGTCATCATGGCAGCCATCATGGCCTCGGTGGAGCCGCAAGTGACCACGATGTTCTGGTTGGGGTCGATCGGTATGCCCATAAAGTGCTCCTGTTTGGCGGCAAGCGCCTCGCGCGTGGCCTGGGAGCCCCAGGTGATGGAGTACTGGTGGTAGAGCGGTTTGGGATCGGTGGCGATGGTGCCCAGGCTCTTGAGCAGCTGCGCTGGGGGATCAAAGTCGGGGAAGCCCTGCGAGAGGTTGACGGCGCCGTACATATCGGAGATGCGCGTCATGCGGCGGATGACCGAATCGGTAAAGGTTGCCGTGCGATTGGAGAGTTCTTTCATGCTTGTCCTTTCGAACATCGGGGTGGGGCAAGTTTACTCCTATGGAACCGGTGGGATTTGCTCGAAATGGATCCGAAAAACTCTTTTCAAAATTCTTGAAAATTGGGGCTTGCGTCGCGTGGCGTTCCTTGCAATAATAGTCGAGCGCGAAGCGCACAGGACACGGTGGGTGTAGCTCAGTTGGCTAGAGCGACGGGTTGTGGTCCCGTAGGTCGAGGGTTCGAGTCCCTTTACCCACCCCAGTTCTTGCTTCGTGTTGATATCGGGTCGTTAGCTCAGTTGGTAGAGCAGGGGACTCTTAATCCCAAGGTCCAGGGTTCGACCCCCTGACGGCCCACCACACGATATCTCCTCTAAAGTCCGCTACTACGGACTTTAGCTTTGGGTCGTTAGCTCAGTTGGTAGAGCAGGGGACTCTTAATCCCAAGGTCCAGGGTTCGACCCCCTGACGGCCCACCAAAGCATGTTAAAGCGACTGGCTTAGGCTGGTCGCTTTTTTGTTGACCTCGCATGGGGTCGAACCCGAAAGGGCACAGACGCTTTACAAGTCGAGCCTGCCCTCTTGGGTACGCCGAGCTGCTGCTTCATTTCCGCCGTGCTTCTACCGCCGAATAACGCTTCATCGCCCTTCGACTTGATATTCGCGAATCCTTTGGAGTCCACGCCGCGTTTGAACGCAATACCCGAGAGCTGTTTCTCTGAATCGGATAGCGAGTGGCGCGCCTGCAAGCGCTGAATCTCTGCGAAGCGCTGTTCTATGAGCTCTTGGCGGCGCGTCTGCACGGCAAAGTATGCCTGGGCGAGCGCGATCTCTGGCTTGTTTGAATCTCCGTTCTGTGCGATTAAATAGCATGCATAGCGAGTAAGTTTGTAGTCTTTAACCGCGCGAGCGGCGACACCGGCTGTTACCATTTTCGTGGTATCACGAAAATGGGAATCAACTGGAGTTTTGTTTGTTTCGCACGAGACTTTTGCCCTCTTAACAACTTCGGCGAAGTTCTCCCATCGAGTGTACCCCATGGGTTCCATTAAATCGCGTGCGAGCCAATACTCAACGCCGTCTTCCACATTGGCGGAGCTATCAAGTTTGACACGCCACTTCTCGATATCACGACTGTCCACATCTCCTCCCCGCTGGTCTATTGTCTGTGCGGGCTTTGCCTGCTCTGTATTCAGAGTAAGGATACGCTGCCGTGCGGACACGAATGGACCCCGTGCCACCTCGAGCTCACGGGGCCCATAGATATCGATTAGTGGTGTTCTGCTTTAGACGGGTGTCCAGTTAGTCCGCTCGATAGTGCGATCCGAGGCTTTCGGTTCGCTTGCGCATGGCTTTGACCATTTCCTGTGCTAGTTGAATCTGCGATTGCAGGCGGGCGAGGGCTGCGATTTCGCTGTCCTGAGCTTTCTGTGTGCTCAAGGTCGTTGCCTCCGTCTTCAAGCCCTCAAGCTCGTGTAGTGCCTTGGATAGGCCCCCTTCGGTGCGGTTGATCATGCAGTAGGTGCTCATCGTGTGCTTAAGGCCGCGGGTCAGGCGCTCGGCGTCTGTTGTGGCAATGCCATGCTGGGGGAGGGCGACATCCGCCTTTGGGGCCACCTCAGGTGCATTCTGTGCTGCTTGGGCTGCCGAGGCGCCCGCGATGCGCCCAAACACGATGCCGTTGGCGCTTGACAGGCCACCAATGCGATCGGCCCCGTGCATGCCGCCTGTCGCCTCGCCGCAGGCATAGAGGCCCTCAACGCCCGTGTATGCGGTCTTGTCGATTTTGATGCCGCCATTGGCGGCGTGGGCATACATCGCCACACGCATCTCGTCGGTCGGCGCGATGCCGTGCTCGTCTTGTAGCCAGGTGGCAAAGGTCTGCACAAACTCGGGGACGTCCTCGTGGGGGAAGTCGTAGTGGAGCGCCAGACCTTCAGCACCCGCTTGATCGATGGCAAGATCGATGGCGCGGGAGGCCAAGCGCGAGGTGAAGGGACCATATCCGGAGCGTTGCTCAAGTAGATCGTCCAGCTTGTCGTCGGCGATATCGACCGGCTGGTCTACATGTACGTAGCGCCAGGTCTTCTCGTTAAAGACAAGGTTGCGCTTGGGCTCGATGAAGCCCGGTATCATCTGCATGAACTCTATATTAGTGAGCGTTGCGCCGTGTGCCAGCGCGATGGCCTGCGAGGAGCTGAGCACGTCGGCGGAAGTGAGGCTTCGCTCGAACAGGCCACCCGTGCCGCCCGCAGCGATGATGGTGGCCTTGGCTGCCATAGGCACGAGATGCTCGTTTGTGCGGTCGTAGAGTACGGCGCCGATAATCTTTCCGGTTGTGTCCTCAACAAGGTCGATAAGCTCGTGGCGGGGGAGTAGGCGAATGCCGAGAGACTTGATCTGGGCCGTACACGCGTCCTCAAGGGGCTTGCGGGTGAGGCCGCGCCAATTGCGTGTCTTATGGTCAAAGCAGGGGATAAATTGCTTTTGCTGGGCGCTCTCGGCGCTTTGCGGACGCTGGAGCTCAACACCTAGATCCTGCTCGAGCCATTGGATGGCCTGGGGAATGCCGTGGACGAACGTCTGGACGAGCGTAGGGTCGGCGACACCGCCGCCGACGGCTTGGATGGTGTCGATGAGATCCTGTTCGTCGTCTTCGTTAACGGGACCGATGAGACCTAGGCCCCAGGTGCCCGGGAAGAAGCTCGATCCGCTCATGGTCTTGCCGGCGCTTGCGACGGCAACGGTCGCGCCCGCGCGTGCCGCTTCTATGGCGGCACAAAGGCCCGCAATGCCAGATCCTATTACCAGTACATCAGTCGATTCCATGGGATTCCTTTCTCGTCCGGCGCATTTTCGCATGGGTGATCGACTAATGCGATGCAAAGGCCGCGCTATTCGGTAAAGGGCGAATATGGCAGGTGGACGTCATACGCATTCGCTGGCTTCGTCTCCGGGCATCTCGTATTTCGCTGCAACTGATATATCGGACATCTATTTTGGATTAGTCAATTTGAGACGGGGCTTTACGAGCTGTCCTGCGCCTCGGGTCGATCCGCTCGCCACGAAATGGGCCTATCTACTACGTTTGAGCGGTCACCCCCCAACCATACCGAGAATCACAAAATTAAAACCGCAGGTAGACTGCTTATTGATTTTCAAGAAACCCAGCTATGGTCGACCTGCGCGGGTTAAACGTAGTAGATGGGCCGTTTTCGTGGAGCAATCCAAAGCGATTGGCTGTTTTGGAATAAAAAAGAGCCGCTACCCGGGTGGATAGCGGCTCCGAAGCTCAACTATATGAGCATCGCGCGGGCGCGATTAGGCCTTGAGGGCCTCCTCGACGGCGACAGCGCAGGCGACGGTGGCACCGACCATGGGGTTGTTGCCCATGCCGATGAGACCCATCATGTCGACGTGCGCAGGCACGGAGGAAGAACCGGCGAACTGGGCGTCGGAGTGCATACGGCCCATGGTGTCGGTCATGCCGTAGGAGGCAGGGCCGGCGCCCATGTTGTCCGGGTGCAGGGTACGGCCAGTGCCGCCACCAGAGGCGACGGAGAAGTACTTCTTGCCAGCCTCGATGCGCTCCTTCTTGTAGGTGCCAGCGACGGGGTGCTGGAAGCGCGTGGGGTTGGTGGAGTTGCCGGTGATCGAGATGTCGACGTTCTCGTGCCACATGATGGCAACGCCCTCGCGGACGTCGTCGGAGCCGTAGCAGTTAACGGCAGCGCGGGGACCATCGGAGTAGGGGATGGTCTCGACGACCTTGAGCTCGCCCGTGTAGTAGTCGAACTGGGTCTTCACGTAGGTGAAGCCGTTGATGCGGGCGATGATCTGGGCGGCGTCCTTGCCCAGACCGTTGAGGATAACGCGCAGCGGCTTCTTACGAGCCTTGTTGGCGTTCAGAGCCAGGCCGATAGCGCCCTCAGCGGCAGCGAAGGACTCGTGGCCGGCCAGGAAGGCGAAGCACTCGGTGTCGTCGGAGAGCAGCATAGCGCCCAGGTTGCCGTGGCCCAGACCGACCTTGCGGTCCTCGGCGACGGAGCCGGGAACGGTGAAGGCCTGGATGCCCTCGCCGATGATGGCGGCAGCCTCAGAAGCGTTCTTGGCGCCACGCTTGACAGCGAGAGCGCAGCCGAGGGTGTAGGCCCACTCGGCGTTCTGGAAGGCGATGGACTGGGTGTTGTTGACGATCTCACGCGGGTTGAAGCCCTTGTCGGTGCAGATCTGCAGAGCTTCCTCGAGGGAGGCGATGCCGTTGTCGGCGAGGCACTTGTTGATCTTGTCAGCGCGGCGCTCGTAACCTTCGAACGTAACAGTCATAGTTATTTCCCTCCCTTTCTACTCGTGAACCGGGAACACGCTGGCGACGGAATGAGTCTCCTCGTCGGTGCGCGGGTCGATGTACTTGGCAGCGTTCTCCCACTGACCATAGTGGCCCATGGCGCCAGCGATGGCCTCCTCGGGGGTCTTGCCGGCCTTGACGGCGTCGGTGAACTTACCGAGGTTCAGGAACTCGAACGCGATAATCTCGTTCTTGTCGTTGAGAGCCATGCGGGTGACGTAGCCCTGAGCGAGCTCGAGGTAACGAGCGCCCTTGGCCTTGGTGCCGAACATGGTGCCGACCTGAGAGCGAAGGCCCTTGCCGAGGTCGTCGAGGGAGGCGCCCACGGGCAGGCCGCCCTCGGAGAACGCGGTCTGGCTGCGGCCGTAAACGATCTGCAGGAAGATCTCGCGCATAGCAACGTTGATGGCGTCGCAGACGAGGTCGGTGTTGAGGGCCTCGAGGATGGTCTTGCCGGGAAGGATCTCGGAAGCCATGGCAGCAGAGTGGGTCATGCCCGAGCAGCCGATGGTCTCAACGAGGGCCTCCTCGATGATGCCGTCCTTGACGTTCAGCGTGAGCTTGCAGGCGCCCTGCTGAGGTGCGCACCAACCCACACCGTGCGTAAGACCGGAGATGTCGGAAATCTCCTTAGCCTGGACCCACTTGCCCTCCTCGGGGATGGGTGCGGGGCCGTGGTATGCACCCTTGGCAACGGGGCACATGTTCTCCACTTCCTGTGAGTACTGCATGCCTCTCCTCTCTATCGTATTGGCGTCCCATCTGGAGGTCGTGGCTGGTGATTGCCGGGCGACCCTTCGAAAGGGACATGACATGCAGCCCCTATAATACCGCGAAATGCACGGAATATTCGGCGAACGGCGCAGTTTTCGTAACGAGAAGCGCGGAACTTTCAATTGAAACGATTTAACAAGCTTGGTTGCGGTTATGCGATACGTTTTAGGGGGTCAGCTTTGGTCAAGTATTTGGTTAGTTCTTGCCCCTGTTGCGGTGTCTAGCCTGTGGTTATGATGCCATTCGCCGTCGGTTTGCCGCCTTTTACCGTCGACGGGTGCCATTTTGCGTGAATGTTTTGATGGCACGTTTCAATCGTGATGTATTGGACGGTAAGCAGGTCCCGGCGAAGGGAGCGCCATGCAGCGTGTTTGGAAAACGATCACCGGTTTTTACCATGTCTGTGCCCGCGGTATGGGCAGTCAGCTGATCTTTGAGAGCGACGAGGACCGGTGGGAGTTTTTGGAGCTGATGCGCGACTGCTGCCACGATGCCCAGGTAACGATTGTGGCGTGGTGCCTCATGGGCGACCATGTGGATCTGGTGCTTCTGGATTATGAGGACAACATGAGTGCAGCCATGCAACGCCTGCTGTTGACGTATGCTCGTCGGTTCAATAAGCGTACCGGGCGATCGGGCTGCCTGTTCCGGGAGCGTTTTGAGCGCCGCTCGCTCGATACCGACCGACAGGTGATGGAGGCTGTTCGCTCCGTTCACGCCGATCCGCAGGATGCGGGCATCAACCTAATTGAGCGTTATCCCTGGAGCAGCTTTGCGGAGCATCTGCGCGTTTACGACGGTGACGAGGCAGATGCTACGAGGGGATTTTCCGATCCTTCTTGCGTGCTTGAGCTTTTTGGTTCGGCTAAGGCCTTTATTGCCTATTCGCTTTCGACGCCCGACGGCGGCGATCCGGCGATGCGCGATTTGGTAGAGATGGAGTTGGAGCGGCGCGCCTTTGCCGACGAGTTGGCGAAGGGATTCGGGGTTGCGCTCCAGGGGGTTAAAGCGGCGCCGCCAGCGCAGCGCAATATCGTTATTCTTGGCTTGCACGATGCTGGTTTTACGGTGCGCCAGATTGAGCGGTATACGGGGATAAGCAAAAGTACCGCTTCTCGTATTGTGCGTGCCCGTGCTCGAACGGCGGTGCGGACTGATGACAGCCTGGGATAGGGCTGTCTGCCCACTGGGACCATCATTCTAAATGCTTGGACGTTAACTACACTTCTAAATATGCATAGAATGATTGCCGTCTTGCATAAAACAATAGCTCAGTCCGGTTTTGCCCGTGCCTACCCCCGTCCACGCCGTGCAAAAAGCGGAGTTTTCAGCATCGTAGTGCTGTCGGAACTGCTATAACCTTGCAACTTGCGGGCCCCGAGACAATTATTTGTCTGCCAATACGCCCCGAAGCACGCGTTTGCGTCCCCGTAGACCGTAATGCCTGTTCTAAGACGCAATATATACGCGCCCGAAGGCGCTAATTTATGCTCGTGATTTGTATGCACATAGCTTGGCGTGCTGAATACTCGCAAAAATGCACGCCGCACCCTATGGGACCCGTCTGCGGCAGGCAGGAGGCGAGCCGGAGCCTAGTAGGACGGTGCCTGGCGCTTTGCTCGGCGTGCCCCGTGGCCCTGTGGCAAGCCTTTTGTACTGTGAAAAACGCTTGTGCTTGCGGTTGGCCGTGCGATAAATGACAGATTGGGCGCCGGAAGCGTGGCTGCGCGTGCGCTCGTTATGAAAAAGCCGAGCCGCCCGTATCGGGCGGATCGGCAATCAAAAACCTTGGATTCGGGGCATCCGTTACTGGTCAGCCTGACCCTCGAGCATGCCGTCGAGGGTGCGCCAGGCGAGCTCGGCGCATTTGACGCGGGCGGGCATGTGTGAGATGTCCTGGAGCTGAGCAGCCTCGTCCAAGTCTTCCAAGTCTTTCTCGGAGAGCTCCTCGCCACGGATCATGGCGAGGAAAAGCCCTGCCAGACGACGAGCCTCCTCGACCGTTTCGCCCGTGATGAGGTCGGCCATGATGTCGGCGCTGGCCTGGCTGATGGCGCAGCCGTGCCCGGTAAACGAGGCCTCCTCGATCACATCGTTCTCGACACGCAGCTGGAGGGTGAGCTCATCGCCGCAGCTGGGGTTGATGCCGTCGTGTTCGTGCGTGGGGGCATCCATCTCGTACTTGTAGTCGGGGTGGGAGTTGTGCTCCATAAACGTGGTGGAGGTGTACAGATTACCCATTGAACGTGCTCCAAACGTGATGCAGGCCGGCGATGAACTTATCGATATCGGCCTTGTCGTTGTAGAAGGCCACGCTGGCGCGGCAGCAGGCAAGGTTTTCGACCCCCAGCCAGGTGAGCAGCGGCTGCGCGCAGTGGTGGCCGGCACGGATGCAGACGCCGTCCATGTCCATGATGCTCGCGACGTCGTGAGGGTGGATGCCCTTGACGTTAAAGCTCACGACTCCGTGGTGGTTGTCCCAATAGATGGAGCCGATGATCTGGACAAAGTCGAGCTGCATGAGCTCGCCCATCAGGTAGTGGACGAGTGCCTGCTCTCGTGCCTGGATGTTTTCGTAGCCCACCGTATTGACCAGGTAATCAAGTGCCGCGCCCGTGGCGAAGACGCCGGCGGCGTCCTGCGTGCCGGCCTCGAACTTCTCGGGGACGGGCGCCCAGACGGCGTCCTGCTCGGTGACCGAATCGATCATCTCGCCACCAGTAAGCATGGGCGGCATGGCGTTGAGCAGATCCATCTTGCCCCACAGCACGCCGATGCCCATGGGGCCCATGGCCTTGTGCGCGCTAAAGGCAAAGAAGTCGGCTCCCAGATCGGCCACATCGACCGGCATGTGCGGCAGCGACTGCGCGCCGTCGACGACCAGATAGCCTCCGTACTTGTGCACGAGCTTGCCGAGATTCTTGACCGGGTTCTCGACGCCCAGCACGTTAGAGATCTGACCCACGGCCAAGATCTTGGTCTTGGGGCCCACCTTGGATAGAACCTCCTCGGTCGTGAGCTGACCGGTCTTGGTGGGGTAGAGGTAGACGAGCTTGGCGCCGGTCTCGCGGCAGACCTGCTGCCACGGAATCAGGTTGGAGTGGTGCTCCATGATGGTGATGACGACCTCGTCACCGGGCTCGAGCACCGTGGGCGCAAAGCTCTTGGCGACCAGGTTGAGCGACTCGCTCGTGTTGCGGGTGAAGACGATCTCATTAGCCTGGGAGGCGCCGATGAGGTCGGCGATCTGCTGACGCACCTTCGCGATGGCCTCGGTGGCCTCGACGGACAGCGAGTACAGGCCGCGCAGGGGGTTGGCGTTCATGCGCTGGTAGAAGTCACGCTCGGCGTCGAGCACGCAGGCGGGGCGCTGCGCGGTGGCGGCGCTATCGAGGAAGGCGATCTCGGGGTGCTGCTGGAACAGCGGGAACTGCGCCTTGTAGGGATTGGTCTCGATGTCGACGGTAGGCCAGCCGCGCGAGGCCTCATCGCTGGCGTCGAACTCCATGGGCTCGGGGGCAGTACAGGTATCGCATTTAACGTGCTCGGTGTCGATCATGCGAGCTCCTCCTCAAAGTTATCGATCAGGTTGTTGCCCAGGCGGACGACGGCGGCGCGGGTGCGCTCGTCGGTCGCGGAAAGTGCGGCGTCCTCCAGCTTGGCACGGATGAACAGGTCCTCGGCGGCGTTTTGGTCAAGGCCGCGGCAGGCGAGGTAGAACAGCTGCTCGTCGCGGACGTGGCCGATGGTGGCGCCATGGTTGCCGGCGACGTCGTCCTCGTCGCAGAGGATGACGGGAACGGTCTTGTTGTCGACGCCCTTGTTGGCCAAGAGCACCGTCTCGCGCTCGGTGCCGACGGCACCCTTGCAGCCGTGCACGAGGTCGATGGTGCCGCGGTAGACCTTCTTGGACGTGCCGGTCAGCACGCCGTTGGCATCGATTTCGCACTCGGTCTTGCGGCCGCGGTGACGAAGCTCGTAGTTAAAGTCGCGCACCTGTTCGCGGGCACCCAGGTAATCGGTATCGATCGTAACCTTGGCGGTGTCGCCCAGCAGGTCGCCGGCAAGGCCGGTGGCGCTGGCACCGGCACCCAGTACGGTGTGCTGCACGTTGACGCGCGCGCCCTCGTCCAGGAACAGGCCGGTGTCGTCGAGCGCGATCCAGCTGTCGTCGAGCGTCTGCGTACAGGCAACGTTGACGGTGGCGTACTCGTGGGCGCACACCCGCAGCACGGAGCCCACGACGCCTTCGCCGGTAACGGGGGAGTCCAGGGCGATCTGCAGGTCGAGCGTTGCCTGCGGGCGGGCGACGACATCGATGGCGGCGATGGCAGCGGCGGCATCGACGCCGCTCACGCGCACGGTGACCGTGGCACGACCGTAGGCGGGCACATCGATGACGATGCGCTTGGTGGCATGGTCGGCCAGATAGGTGTAGGCGGCCTCGCCCATGCCGGTTTCGAAGGCCTCGGCGGGGGAGAGCTCCTCCTCGAGCTTGATGGCGCCGGCCTGGTAGACGGAAGTGGCGGGCACGTCGAGCTCGGTCTCGGGTGTGATGCGGGCGCGGTCGGCGGCGTCGCCGGGGGCTGAGGTGCGTCGCTCGGGGAAGCGCTCGGCCATGGCGTCCATGGCGGCGTCGAAGGCTTCGGCCGTGCCATGGATCTGCTCGTCCAGGCCCTCGACCTCAACGGCCTCGGCGGGAGCGGCAGCAAGTTCGTCCGAAAGCTCAAGCTTGGTCTGGTTCATCTTGAGCCAACCCCAAGTGGCGGCCGGCATCGCATTGACGCCCCCGATCTCCTGCAGCACGCCGTCTCGGGGCTCCGACCCTCCTCGCGTACCTTTAGTACGCGTCGTCGGGCTCGTCGCTCCCGATACGTCGCACTGCAGAAGCTCGGATGACGTAAATGCGTTCGGCGTGTTCGTGGTCTGTTTCATTATCCGATCGCTCCTTCCATCTCGAGCTTGATCAGGTTGTTCATCTCGACGGCGTACTCCAGCGGCAGCTCCTTGGAGACCGGGTTGGCAAAGCCGTTGACAATCATGGTGCGGGCCTCTTCCTCCGAGATGCCGCGGCTCATCAGGTAGAACACCTTGTCGTCGCCGATGCGGCCGATGGTGGCCTCGTGGCCGATGTCGACGTTTTTGGCGCGGATGTCCATGGCGGGGATGGTGTCGGAGCGGCTTTGGTCGTCGAGCATCAGCGACTGGCAGCTCACGGTTGCCTTGGAGCCCTCGGCCTTGGGCGTGGCCACGATGGAGCTGCGGAAGGTCTGGATGCCACCGCTCTTGGAGATGCCCTTGGTCTCGACGGTCGCCGAGGTATCGGGCGCGTTGAGTACGACTTTGCAGCCGGTATCGAGGTTCTGGCCGGCGCCGGCAAAGGTGATGCCGGTAAAGCTCGAGCGGGCGCGGCGGCCGTTGAGCACGCTCATGGGGTAGAGGTAGCCCACATGGCTGCCGAAGGAGCCGCTGATCCACTCGATGTCGCCGTCCTCGTCCACGCGCGCACGCTTGGTGTTGAGGTTATACATGTTCTTGGACCAGTTCTCGATGGTCGAATAGCGCAGGTGCGCGCGCTTGCCCACAAAGAGCTCCACAGCGCCGGCGTGGAGGTTTGCCACGTTGTACTTGGGTGCGGAGCAGCCCTCGATAAAGTGCAGGTCGGCATCGTCCTCGACGATGATGAGCGTGTGCTCAAACTGGCCGGCGCCCTTGGCGTTGAGGCGGAAGTAGCTCTGCAGCGGAAAATCGAGCTTTGTGCCCTTGGGCACGTAGACAAACGAGCCGCCCGACCATACTGCGCCGTGCAGGGCCGCAAACTTATGGTCGGTGGGCGGGATGAGCGTCATAAACTTCTCGTGGATGAGCGGCTCCCACCGCGGGTCGTGCAGGGCCTCCTCGATGCCGGAGTAGACGATGCCCATTTTGGACGCGGTGTCCTGCATGTTGTGGTAGACGAGCTCGGAGTCGTACTGCGCGCCGACGCCCGCCAGGTAGCTGCGCTCGGCCTCGGGGATGCCCAGGCGCTCAAAGGTGTTCTTGATGTCGTCGGGCACCGACTCCCAGTCGTGCTTTTGGTCGGTGTTGGGCTTGACGTAGGTGACGATGTTGTCCATGTCCAGACCCTCGATGGAGGGGCCCCACGTTGGGTCGGGAAGACGGTTGAAGATCTCGAGGGACTTGAGGCGCAGGTCGAGCATCCACTGCGGCTCGTCCTTCTTGGCGCTGATCTCGCGCACGATGTCGGGCGTGATGCCGGCGTCGAGGCGCTCGAATCCCTCCTCGCCATAGGTGAAGTCGTAGAGGCTGCGGTCGATGTCCGCGACCTCGGTGCGGTTCTTGGTCATTGCGTCGCCCCTTTACGCCTGCTGCTCGGCAGCGGCTGCCTCGGCCTGGGCGCGCTGCTCGGCGGCCTCGCGCTCGAAGGTCTCAAAGCCGTTCTTGTCGATCCAGGGAATCAGCGAGGCGTCGTCCTCGCGCACGATGTGGCCCTTGACCATAACGTGGACGCGGTCGACATCCAGGTGCTCCAGGATGCGCGTGTTGTGCGTGATGATGAGCATGGAACCGTTGCAGCTCTTGCGGTAGGCGTCCATGCCGTGGCTGACGGTGGACAGGGCGTCGACGTCCAGGCCGGAGTCGGTCTCGTCCAGGATGGCGAGTTTGGGCTGCAGCAGCAGAAGCTGGAGCATCTCGACCTTCTTTTTCTCGCCGCCCGAGAAACCTACGCCCAGCTCGCGGTTGAGGTAAGCGGTGTCCATGTTGAGCTCGGCCGCGAGCTCCTTGACGCGACGGCGGAATTCCTTGCCCTTCATCTCCAGGCCGGGGCGGCCGGTGATGCTGGCGCGCAAAAAGCTCGACAGCGGCACGCCCGGGATCTCGACCGGAGCCTGGAAGCTCAGGAACAGGCCGGCGCGCGAACGCTTGTCGGTGGTGAGCTCGGTGATGTCCTGGCCGTCAAAGACGATGCGGCCGTTCTGCACGGTGTAGACGGGGTCGCCCATGACCAGGTGGCCGAGGGTGGACTTGCCGGCGCCGTTGGGCCCCATCAGCACATGGGTCTCGCCGGCGGCGACGTTGAGGTTGACGTTGTGGAGGATGGTCTTCTCGTCCACGGAGGCGGTCAGACCTTCGATGGAAAGCAGCGGATTTGCGCTCATGCTGTCCCTCTCTGTTTATGGTGTACTCATAGGTGTACTAAACCCTAGGAATCTTCTCGGAATAAAGTTACTATGGGTTCGGCGTTAGTCAAGGGAAAACCCGACTAATCCACTCGACTTTTCAGATGTGGGACATAATAGTCGGGATCGTCTGTCCCACACGCTTGGCATCTGGGGCAAACTCTGCTGATGATTTTGTCTCAAGCGCACCGGGAGGGTAGGTATGCTCATTTCTTCTAAGGGCCGCTATGCCCTCCGTTTGATGATTTATATCGCGGCGCTCGGTGACGCCGAGGGCAAAATCGCCCTGCGCGAGATTGCCGACCGTGAGCATATTTCGCAAAAGTATTTGGAGCAGCTGGTCCGTCCGCTTATGAAGGCGGGCCTGCTCAAGAGTGTGCGCGGTAAAGGCGGCGGCTACATGATGGCCGTGGACCCGGCCGAGGTGCGAGCCGGCGATATATTGCGTGCTGTCGAGGGCAGCACGGCGCCCGTCGCATGCGATGGCATCGATAACAACTGCACTCGCAGCGATCTGTGCTCTACTGTGAAGTTCTGGCGCGGTCTGGACGACGTGATTGAAAAGTACGTCGACGGCGTGACGTTGGCCGACTTGGCGGCCGTGCCCGAGATTAACTTCGATATCAAGCTGTAACTCGAGCGCAATTCCTCAAGATTTTGCGGAGGGCGTTACCGTTTGTCGAGTTGTTGTTGTACGACATCGGTCTTGCTGCAATACTTAAATCTATCTTTGCAAACTGCACTTTAACTACACCAATGCAAGGAGGATCTTATGCAGCCCAAGCATTCTGCGATTGTTGCCGGATTGACGCTGGCTCTTTCGTTTGGCGCCGTTGCCGCGCCCGCGCCCGCTGCTGCGGATGAGCCCACGCCGGGCGTTGCCTCGGATGCCACCGATATCGATAAGGGCCTTTATACCCAGCAGTCTTTCTCGGGCGTGCTGAGGTCGGTCCAAGGCGTCTCGTTTGTCAATGTGACCAGCGAGATGAAGTACTTTACCAAGTATGAGAGCCACGGCAACTATAACCAGGGCTTTTCGTATGGCGACGGCTATAACGCGCTGGGCTATTACCAGTTCGACCGTCGTTGGTCGCTCATTCCGTTTATGAAGCAGGTCTACAACTACGATTCTGCCAAGTACGGCATGCTTAAGTCTGCAATTGACCGCGGGAGCGATATCTCCAACGCAAGCAACCCCATGTATTCGAACGGTCAGCTGACGGAGCTGGGCCGCATTGCACAGGAGGCCTTCCAGGGCGCCTATAACGCCGACCCGGCTGAGTTCTCGGCGCTGCAAGATTCATATGCATACAACTCCTATTACGCGGTGACCGAGGCCTGGCTCAAGAGCGCGCTTGGTATTGATATCTCTGGCCGCGCCGATTGCGTCAAGGGCATGGTGTGGAGCATCACCAACATGTGCGGCACCTATGGCTGCCAGGACTTTTTCCGCTGGGCAAATCTTACAAACGATATGACCGACCGTGAATTTGTGACCGCGCTTTCCAGCAGCGTGGTCAATAACGTTGCCCGTAAGTACTCGAGCCAGCCGCAATATCACGAGGGCTGGAAGAACCGTTACAAGAACGAGCTTAAGGATTGCCTGGTCTATATTACCGAGGACGAGGCCGCGGCGACGCCGCCGGTCGAGCCTGAACCCGAGCCTGAGCCCAAGCCCGTGACTCCAGCGCCTAGCCAGGCGCCCGCCGCTCCCGTTGCTCCCTCTGGGCCTAGTGCCGATACCAATGGTGCTGACGAGGATACCGTCGATGCTCCTTCATACGATGCCGGAGCAAGCGACGGAAATGGCGATGTCGCATCGGGCGGCAGCGCGGGGTCTGCCTCGCCTTCGAATTCCGCAGATGCTGCGGCAGGGTCTGGTTCTTCCGCCGGTGGATCGACTGCCGGTTCGAGCGACTCGTCGACGAATGACAAACCCTCTGCGAGCGAACAGCTTGGCTCCATGTTTGGCTCCTCGCTGATGTCTGGCATCAACAGCAGCTCGTCTTCCAAGAAGGATGGCTCCGACCAGGGCGCTACGGAAAAGACCGAAGAAGCTAAAGGCAATTCGAAGGACGAGGGGTCTAGGGGGTCTGATTCCGACAAGGGCACGGAAGTCGACGGTGCGGAATCGAAGGATCCCCGCCTTGGTAAGGATGGCAAGCACGCGGACGACAATGGGTCCAAGGGCCTGGCTGATGATGGCGCCGACCAGAACCAGGGTAAGACCAAGGTTGTGACTGCCTCAGCCACGACGACTGAGTCCTCTAAGGGCAGCATGCCCAAGACGGGTGACTTGATTTTGATGGCGAGCCTTGCCAGCGCGAGCTTGGCCACATTGGGCGCTACGTCTATTGTGAGCGGTAAGCATAAACTTGATCAGCAAAACAAAGACGCTGCGGAGAAAGACGCCCAAAAGTAGGCTCTCAGCGAGCGTTTTGCCTTAGCGATTCAAATAGGGGCCCGATGCGATAGCACCGGATCCCTATTTGTTGCGAATCGTTTTGTTATGCCCCCCTTATGGAGTCATTTCTACCGTTACCCGAATCATTTGTTGAACAATAAAATTGTTACCAAGATGGTCGCTAAAATGGCATCGTTATTCTAAAAGGGGAGATAAAACGGTGTCTGAACAGGCAATGTATGATATTGATAACACCTTTGACGTAAAGTTGCTCAATCCCGGCGGAAATGCCGTTCTGACGATTGATATTCATGATTTTGCCGATGCCGCCGATCATTGTGTCTTAGTTGATAAGACCATGTTTATTGCCGATATCTTAGATTGCGAATCGACTGTGGCGCTCTGTTGTCGGCCTCATGGTTTTGGCAAGAGTATGAACCTCTCCATGCTCAAATGTTATCTGGAGCGTCCTGTGCCCGGCTCGTCTAACGTCAATCTCTTCATCGGTAGCAAAATATGGGACGCAGAAGATGGCGTCTATCGTGATGAGTATGCACGCTATCCGGTCATTGCTTTGGATTTTTCTGCTTCCTCCTATCGAGGCGCCGATGCCGAGGCCGCCATGCGCGATGCCGTCGCTCGTGAGTGCGCTCGTCTGTTGCCGCTGCTGGAAGTTCCCGATTTAGCGCGCGGCGACGTGCGCCATATCGAGCGCGTAGCGCGCGGTGTTGCCGGTTCTGATGAAATCGATTCGGCTCTTGGCGTGTTAATCGAGCTCCTCCGTATGGCATGTGATGAACAGGTTGTGCTGCTGGTTGATGGGTATGACGCGGCGTTTACGAATCATATGCAGGCGAAGGGCGCCTATGGCTCGTGCTTTGTCGAGTTGCTTGACCGTCTGCTCTTTGACGTTATTGTCTCCTCGATCGATTCTTTGCGGCTGGTTTGCTTGATGGGGGAGCGACCCGGCCCCGCACGGGCGGCACTTGCGCATCGCAACTGCCCGTATTGTTTGGCTTCGCCCTTGTCGAGCTGGTGCGATCGCTGGTTTGGTTTTTCGGATGCCGAAAACAGGGCGCTGCTAGATTACACTGGTCAGAGCGACAGACTGGCTTGCGCGCGCGAATGGTTCGAAGGCTACCGGTTTGGCGGGTTCTATTGTTCGAACCCGGCTCGTGTGGTTGACTTCTTGGCTCGGGGCTGCCTGCCGCCAACGCGCTTTGATGTATGTTGCTATGCCGATTGTCTGAACGAGACTGTGGGCGCCTGGGATTTAAGATGGCTTGCGGCAATGTTTGATTTGCTTAATCCGTATGGCTGTGTTGAGGCGCCACTGTGCTTGGACGCCGTGAAGCCTGATGCCGGGACAGCGGAAGGTATTTGGACCGATTTGTATTTGAGTGGACTCCTGACGACAGATGCGACTGATCGCCAGGCGGACGGCAGTCTGCCCCACGCCCTGCGCCTTCCCAATAACGAGCTCCGGTATGCGCTGCGTCTTGTGATTATCGAATGGTTCGAGTGCGCTGCCGAGAGTGCCGAGACTATCGATGACTTCCAAGAGGGTCTTTGCCGCGGTGACGAGCGTGCAGTCAGGCGAGCTTTGGACGCAATTATTAATGACTTGGGCGTCGAAGGAGACGAGTCGGATTTGCCGCTGGCTTTTCGTTTGGCACTGCAGGGTCTTTGTTTTGGGTTGCCTGGGTATGCCGACCCCGTTACAAAACGAGCGCACGGTTCGGAGTTTGGGGGTTTCCAAGTATTTCCAACCGCCAATACCTTTGATGCGGTGGATACACTTGGCATATTGGATAGCCGCCCGCTGATCTCGGTCAGCATGCTGTACGACCCCGATGTCGATGCGTTGGGCCTAGAGCTTCTGTCGGTACAGGCATTGCTCAATATCGAACGGAGTGGTCTCGACGACATTCGCGTGCCACGTCCTGCTGTGGGCCGCATGCGCTGGGGGTTTGGCTTTGATGGACAACGAGTTGCCGTCGCATGTCAGAGGTTATAGGAGGGCCGGCTTTACTCGGCTTCCTTCATGGGCGGCATAGGCTTCCAGTTGGGGTCGCGTACGATCTTGCGGGCATCCTTCATGCCACGGCGCAGCGCCGGAATGCCGGTCTTAAAGCACTTGTCGACGGCGGCAAGGCGGATAAACTCCTTGCAGAAGGTCGCCACATTGCCCAAACGGAACAAAATGGGGTGGTAATCACCGTAGATCTGCATGTAGCGGGCCAAATAGCCGCGATTGCGCATGATGTAGTAGCGATTGGTGTCACTGGTGGAATTGAGCTGACGCTTACCGGCGATATCCCAGTTGGAGACGGCGCGGGCGCGCTTGAGCACCACATCGGCGACTACGACGGCAGGGAAGTGTTGGCTGGCGACATAGCCATAGCAGGCATCGTCGCCGTAGATAAAGAAACGAGCGTCAGGCAGGCCGATCTTGTCGACAACACGACGCGAGAACAGGCCACCCTCAAAGCACAGCTGGTTCATGGCGCGGTAGCCCTCGGGGCCCAGGTCCCACTTAGCGATGGGGTTGGGGATACCAAGCGAAAGGATGAGCTGGTACTGCCAAAAGAAGGCGCCGCCGTCAAAGTCTAGGCGCGAACCCTGGATGACGTCGTAGCGGTCGGTCCACTTGGCCAGGCGCTCGATGCCCTCCGGGATGACGAGCACGTCGTCGTCCATCACCCAAAACCACTGGGCGCCCAGATCGTAGGCGCACTTGGTGCCGGCGGAGAAGCCACCCGCACCGCCGCCGTTTTCGAGCTGCGGGGCGTAGATGACGCGGTCGGTGCCGCCCTGCGCGTCGGGCTGATCGGTGTCGACGCCCCACAGGTTGGCCAGGCGCTCGTTGAATGCAGCACACATGGCCTTGGTCTCGCGCGAATTTTCGTTATCGACGATCACGATACGCCAAGGCGTTGCCGTGAGCTCGGTCATGGAGTCGAACAAGTTGGCCAGGAGTTCCTGACGCTTGTACGTAACGACGACGATGGCGAGCTTGTCGATGGGGGCGGGAAGGGTAGAAGTCATGGGGAATATATCCTTTCACGCGCGGCGGGCGAGCGCTGCGCGGAAGCTATCGAATACGTCCGTTGGACGGCACCTATTGTAAAGGGTCGGCGCACCTTGACGGCAAGCTTTGAATAAAACGCAGGAACCTGATATAGGCGCGACGAGTGGCGTGGGGCTGCTTTGCCCGTAAGAGGCTCCATAGATTATATAAACGCCCGCGGGCGGGACGACCCTTTGATACCATTATCGGCAGGTATTTCCTAAGGAGCACATTTGTCTACTAATTCCTCTGGCGGCCCTGTCCTGTCGCTGCTTATTCCCATCTACAACGTTGAGCGCTACCTGCGCGAGTGCCTCGATTCCGCCGTGGCGCAGACGCTCGAGGACATCGAAATCATTTGCATCAACGACGGCTCTACCGACAACTCGTCGGCGATTATCCGCGAGTATATGCAGCGCGATGCGCGCGTCAAGATGATCGACAAGGCCAACAGCGGCTACGGCGACTCGATGAACCGCGGGCTCGAGATGGCGCGTGGCAAGTACGTGGGCATTCTAGAGTCCGATGACTTTATGGCGCCCGATGCGCTGGAGAAGCTCGTGGCAGCTGCCGAGTGCTTTGACGCCGATTTTGCAAAGGCGAATTTTGACCTGTATTGGTCGAAGCCGGAGGAGCGCCGAGAGCTGATGGAGCTCTTTAAAGCTAAGGACTGCGGCAAGCCGGTTCACCCGAGCGCTACCGTCGATGCCTTCTCGCTTAAGCCATCGATTTGGTCTGCGGTGTACCGTCGCGACTTCTTGAACCGTAATGCCATTCGTTTTTTGCCGACGCCTGGCGCTGCGTTTCAGGACGCCTCGTTTACCTTTAAGGTGTTCGCCCTTGCCGATATCGCGGTTTACCTGCATGATTCGGTTCTTTCGTATCGTCAGGACAACGAAGGGTCTTCGGTCAACTCTCCTAATAAGGTTCACTGTGTTAACGACGAGTATGCCGAGATTCATCGCTGGATTGTTGAGGATTACGCTGAGTCGCACTCTTCGCAGGACGTTGCCAAGCTGCTTAAGTTTGCAAATATCATTAAATACGATTCGTATATGTGGAGCTACATTCGCCTGAATCCCAAGTTTTACGCTGAGTTTTTGGATCGTATGGCCCAGGAGTTTCATGGGGCGCTTGAGGCCCATGAGTTTGAGCTCACGGACCTTAAGCCGTGGAAGCGTGCGAATCTCAAGGCTATTGTCGATGATCCGCAAAAGTGGTTAGCTGAGTCTCCGGACTTTGCTGGAGCGGGCGCGATGGGTCGCGCGAAACATTATGCGCGTGTCGGTGGCCCGGGCGTGGTCGCGGCATTCGTCCTGGATGCAATTAAGAAATAGGGGAGTTATGGCAAACCCAAAGGTCTCATTTATCGTCCCCGTTTATAACACCCAGGATTTCCTGCCTCGTTGTCTTGACTCTCTTTTGGGGCAGACCTGTCCGGATATCGAGATCGTGGTTGTTAACGATGGCTCGCCCGATGGTTCCTCAGCGATTATTGATGAATATGCTCGATTGGATTTTCGCGTGCGCGTTGTCGAGAAGTCCAACGGGGGACTGTCGTCTGCCCGTAATGCGGGCATGGATGTTGCGCGCGGCGACATTATCGACTTCGTCGATTCGGACGATTACGTCGAGCCTAATCTTACCGAGTTCTTGGTCGATACGTTTGCTAAGGAGCATCCCGAGATTGTTGTGTTTGGAGCCGTTTGCGAGCCTGCCGAGTTGGCCTCTAAGCGCATCAAGCAGTTGCTTTCTCCTGAGGCGTGCGTGTTCGAGTCATTTGATCCAGCGCTGCTATTTTCCGCGAATGCACAGCCCTATGTCTGGCGTGCGGCATACTCTCGCGGGCTGATTGAGCGTGAGTCTTTGCGTTTTGCCGAAAAAGTCCGGTTTGCTGAGGACGTTGTGTTTCAGTTTGAATCGTATCCGCTGTCTGCCAGGACGGTCCTAGCGCCCGAGAAGCTGTATCACTACGTGATGCAGGAGAAGTCGCTGACGCATACGTTTAATGCCGGCGCCAAGCGCACGGACAAGGTCGATGCCCATTTGCTGGTGCTGCATGAAGTGCTGGAGCGCTGGGGTAGGCGAGGGCTTTTGGACTTGTGTCCCGGAGAGCTTGTCACGTGGTTTTTGGATCTGGTTGTGTTCGACCTTGCACGCCTGCCAAGGGACGAGTTACGTCAAATTGCAGTCCGCATAAGGACGTGTTTTGGCTCCTATTTTGGTCCCGATTGGGCGAGCCTGCCCTTAAAGGCCCCCGTTCGCCGCGTTTCCAAAAAGCTGAGTAGCGGCACTGGCACGGTCTCGCTTATGGACGCCGTGTCGCTTTACCTATCGACCCGCGGGCTCAAAGTGTGCCTGGAGCGGTTTGTATAGGCGCTGGTTTGCTTCTTTGGAGAATCCGGGATTTTGCGACGTGCCTACTGACGCGCTGCCATGAATCATGGCCACGAATACGTCACTCGGGCTGTTATAATTAAATAATCTAGGATTAATTGAGGTGAACTGATGTCTATGAACCGACTAAAGTGCTGCGTTGTTGTACTGCTCTCCCTTGTATTTGGGTTCTCCGGTGTTTTCCAGCCTTTTGCGCTGTATGCCGAGACGCTCGATTTGGCTCAGGAGCAGCCGAAGGTATCGCAGCCCGCGAACGAGAGTGCCTCTTCTAACGTTCCTGCGGACGCATCTGACGATCAGGCGGAGAGCGATTCGGCTGCCCAGGACCCCTCGACGTCTGATTCTAGCGAGGCTGCGGATGCCGAATCTGCTTCTGCCGATGCAGCTACCGATGAGGTTTCTGACGAGGTGTCTGATGATGACATCGATGCTCCTCTTGTTGAGAACTCTTGGCGCTATGCCGACGGTTCGCTCCGCTCCGATCTTGCTGACGATTATGGCGATAGCGCAGATTTCGAAGGCCGTGCAATGCACAGCATGCCTAAGGGTGCGACGGCACAGGGAATCGATGTGAGCGAGCACAACAGAACTGTTGATTGGCAGGCCGTGAAAGATGCCGGTATCGACTTTGCGATTCTAAGAGTTGGTTTTGCCGGCGATACAAACGGCGGAAGGCTGGACTATTACTTTAAACGCAACGTAAGCGAGTGCGAGCGTTTGGGAATTCCGTATGGTGTGTATCTTTACTCTTATGCGCGCAATGAAGACGATGCCAAGGCCGAGGCTCGCCTGATGCTAAATGCCCTTAAAGGCCATTTGCCTACTCTTCCTGTTTACTACGACTTGGAAGAGCAAAAAACAAATGCTGACGGTTCGCCCGTGTGGACGCCGTTTAACAATCCCTCGAAGCTCGCATCGATCGCAAAGACCTTTTGCGGCCAAATTACGGCTGCGGGGTACAAGCCCGGCATTTACGCTAACGTCAACTGGTTCAAGAACTACCTCACCGACCCTTGTTTTCTAACCAGCGGCTGGAGTATCTGGACTGCCCAGTATTGGTACGGAGGCCGTTACGATGAGTGCATCGATCTTACCCCCGACGCCCCTGCCAAATATGATTGCTGGCAGTATTCTGCCCGCGGCAGCGTTCCCGGCGTAAGCGGTGACGTTGATGTTAGCTATTGGTTTGGAGATACGTTCCCAGATTCTTCCAATGACCTAATTGCAGCTGAATTAATAAGAGTTGCGCAGCGATATAGTTCGCAGCTTGGTGCTGTTACTGGAGAAGTCTATAAGTTTGAAGGCGATAACTGGAGACTTGATTGCGAACACGGTAGTGCTGTTTTTTCGAAGAAAAACGGAGCGTATCCTGTCTGGGGAGATATTTATGATTACTGGAGCTCTGAATCGAATTCTAGTTCAATTGGTGCGCCTGTTGGCGAGCCACGTGAGTTTCTGACATCACACGGATCGGGATGGTCTCAGGACTTTGAACGGGGTGCCATTCAATGGAACGGTAGCGACGGCTACGTCTCCGTGCGCTCGGGCGCCATCCGCACCGAGTACGTGAGGCGCGGCTACCAGGCCGGGGCCCTCGGCTGGCCCGTGGCCGAGGCCGAGCAGCTCGATGGAGGCGGGTCCCGCCAGCGCTTCCAGGGCGGCACCATCATCACCTCCGAGCACGGAACGTTCGAGATGGACGGTGAGATGGAGGACCTCTGGAACCGCCTCGGCGGCGTCTCGGGCCTCGGCTACCCGCTCACCAACGCCAAGCGCTTCAACCAGAACGGCGGGGGCTACGCGACCGACTTCGAGCGCGGCTCCATCCACTGGACCAAGACCACGCGTGCCGTCTCCGTGCGCTCGGGCGCCATCCGCACCGAGTACGTGAGGCGCGGCTACCAGGCCGGGGCCCTCGGCTGGCCCGTGGCCGAGGCCGAGCAGCTCGATGGAGGCGGGTC